>JAHELP010000027.1 GCA_024644105.1 Candidatus Nitrosopumilus sp.
CATGCATTTTTCACAATTATGAAATTTAACAAAAAACTCTTCGAAGAATATCTTGATAGAAAAATCACTGTATTTGATGAGGCACATAAAATTGAGGATCAAATTATTCAATTTGTTGGATTTGACATTTTTAGTGGACAAGTAGAAGAATGTAATCTTAATTCAGAAAAATATGATTTTACAGATTTAGATTCTATGATAAAACTAACTGATGATATGGCATATTCTTATGCTAAAAAAATTAAAGATATCAAGGAAAGCCCCGCATTTCAAAATGACCCTGATTATGAATTAATTACTGGTTTGGAGCGTCGCCATGATAGGTCTGCACAAGCAAAAATTGACATTATGTCTGATAAAGATAATTTTGTTGTAAATGATCCTGTTAAAGACTTGAATGGAAACTTTAGAACAATTTCTGTAAAACCAATAGATGTATCTAAATTTGCAAATTCCTTTTTTGAAACTGAATATCAACTTTTTATGTCTGCGACAATTGATAAATCAAGTTTTTGTGAAAATATGGGATTGCAAAAGGATGATGTGGCATTTGTTGACACACAAAAATCTCCCTTTCAAATTGATCATAGGTCAGTTGATCTTCTAAATATTCGACGATTAAGTTATGGTTCAACTGATGAAGATGAGATTGCTGTAATCAAAACAATTGATAGAATAATGGATGAGCACTCAAATGAACGTGGATTAATTCTTACATCATCAATTCCAAGATGTCAAAAGATTATTCGATATCTATCACCAAAAAATACTCAAAGAATTCGTCTATGTCATAGTAAAAATAAAGATGGAAAAACTCAAGATGAAGTTATCTCAGAACATGCATCTGATCCTACTGGAGTCTTGTTGTCATCCTCCTTGTGGGAAGGTGTTGATTTAAAAGATGATTTATCTAGATTTCAGATTATTGCAAAAGTTCCATATCCCAACTATACTGAAAAAAGAACTCGCGCAAAAATGAACAAATTCCCATTATGGTATACATCTCAAACATTGACAAAAATTCTTCAGGGATTTGGTCGTTCTATAAGAAGTGATGATGATTGGGCAAAAACATATGTTTTGGACACTGCTGCAAACAATGTCTTTTTCAAAGGACAACAAATGATTCCAAAGGCATACTATGATGTTTTAGGAATGGATGAAAATTAATCTAAAAGCATTATTTCCTATCTGCACATGCACATTTTACATATACCATTTTGAATTCCCCCTCTGATTTTACATTATGTGACATGGGTTTTCTACATTGCTGGCATTCATTAAACCCAAAATATTCGTCAACTTTGATTATTTTATAATCCCATGATTTTTTCTCTTCATTCCAAAATACTGAATTTATTTCAGATGGTCCATCCATGGATTTTATGGATTCTGATTCATTAATTAATTTTCTATGGATTTAGATTTTTAAAATCTAAACACTTTGAATCAAATTCATTAAGGTATTGTTTTGCATTAATTTGGGAATCTATAACGTATAATTCACATGTTTCAGAGTCAATCATCTGAGTGGTATTTTTACTATTTCCCATTACTTGTAAGGCAAGAATACTTACAAGTACAATTATTATCATAATTGCAAATTTACTAGAATAAATATTCATAATTTTTATTTGTTAATTTTAAACTTAAGTGTGCTGATTTGAAATTTTATTTTCAATTTTCTAACAACTGTATAATTTCAGAATTGGTTTTAATCCATGTTTTGAGATAATTTAAAAATAAATCTTCTAATTCGTTCATCGGCAAATTGGCGTATCTTTCATCCTTCCGAAGATCTTCAAATTGTTCATGTAATTGTTCTAAATTCAATTTTTGTTCATCATTTGTTTCCTCTAATTTTTTAACCACTTCTACAATTCCCATATTTTTAATTTAATACGTGTGGTTAAAAATACTTTTTATAAAATCTGTAGTAGACAACAGTAATTTGATAAGCATAAATTGATTCTTTTCCTGTTATCTCTGATTGATCTTTTAGATCGTGATCTATAAAGCTTGTGGATAAATTATTCTTCTTATGGATTTGCTGTTGTAATGGCACCTTGAGCTGCAGAACCTACAAGTGTTGCATATTTGGCAAGAGCACCTGATGTATAGTTTGGTTCAGGCTTCTTCCATTGCTGTTTTCTTTTTGCCAACTCCTCTTCTGAAACATGCAAATCAATTACAGTAGTTTCTGTGTCTATTGTAATTTCATCCCCATCTTTGACCAATGCTATAGGTCCACCAACATATGCTTCAGGCGCAACATGACCTACCATGAACCCTCTAGTTCCACCTGAAAATCTTCCATCTGTTACCATTGCTACTTTTTTGCCAAGACCTTGACCCACAAGAGCTGCCGTTGTTGCAAGCATTTCTCTCATACCTGGCCCTCCTTTGGGACCTTCATATCTGATTACTACTACTTGTCCTTCCTCAACGTCACCTTTAGCTACTGCATCAAATGCGTATTCTTCTCTATCAAAGACCTTGGCTTTACCCGTAAATTTTGTCATCTCTACTCCAGCTGTTTTGATCACTGCCCCTTCTGGAGCGAGACTTCCTTTGAGTATCACTGCTGTTCCTACTGAATGTAATGGATTTTCAATTGGTCTAATGATTGATTGTTCAGGTTCTGGAATATTCATTGAATCAAGATTTTGCTGTAATGTTTTGCCTGTAACTGTAATACAATCACCATTTAGCAATCCTTTACCAGCTAATTTTTTGAGAACAAATGGAATTCCCCCAATCTTATCAAGACTATTCATTACATAACTTCCACCAGGTTTCATATCTGCAATATGTGGTGTCTTTTTTCTAATTCTTTCAAAATCATCATAAGTTAATTTTATTCTAGCTTCATTTGCCATTGATAATAAATGCAAAATTCCATTTGTTGAACCACCAACTGCATTTAGCATTACGATAGAATTCTCAAATGCCTCATATGTCATGATGTCTCTTGGCTTAATGTTTAATTCTAATAATTTGGCACATGCTGCACCTGTATCGTATACCATTTTGTTTCTTCGTTCATCTTCTGCTGGTGGACTTGCACTTCCAGGTAATGCTAATCCGATAGCCTCTGAAATTGATGCCATTGTATTTGCAGTAAACATACCGCCACATGATCCTGAGCTTGGACATGCTGTATTTTCAATATTTTTTAACATCTCTAAGGATATTTGACCTGCATCATATGCCCCAACTGCTTCATACACATCAACAACCGTAAGCTCTTTTCCATCCAGAATCCCTGGCATAATTGTCCCCCCATACACAAAGACTGAAGGTAAATTGAGTCTGGCCATTGCCATCATTGTTCCTGGTAAACTTTTATCACAACCTGCAATTCCTACAATTCCATCATACTGATGTGCCCTAACCATTAATTCTATAGAATCTGCAATAACTTCACGAGATATCAAAGATGATTTCATTCCTTCATGTCCCATAGCAATTCCATCACTAACTGCTATAGTTGAAAATATTCTGGGAGTTGCCCCATTTTCTGCAACACCTCTTTTAGCTTCTTCGGCTAGTGTTGGCAACAAAATATTACAAGGAGTTGCCTCATTTCCTGTGTGACACACTCCAATGAATGGTTTACTAAGATCGTTATCATCTAGCCCCATAGCTTTGTACATTGCTCTGTGAGGCGAACGTGCTGTTCCATCTACAACGTTTTTACTAGATATTTCCATAACATGTCAAATTTAGATTGCTATAATTTAGACTTTATTACAACTTTCTGATAAAGAACTTTCATTGAGTTTAAATTGTAAATATTTTGAATATTTTCATGGAACAAAAAGCACTAGAATGCCCAGTTTGTAAGAGCAACAAAGCTGAGATTGCAGGAGATGATGTAAAACTTAGTGGGCGTTTTAAAGATAAGGAGTTTCTTACAACCGAATTAACTGTTTTACGATGTTCAATGTGTGGTTATTACATGATGTTTGACAAAAATGCTTCATCATTTACTACTAAAGATAAATCTTGAAATTATTACTTGACTAATTCCTGATTATCTAATTGTAATAGGTATGCTTCTATCTCTTCAGGAGTTTCTGAACCATACACAATCAAAATTCTGTCATCTTCCATAATTTCATAATCCCTTATGTCTGAGACTTGTTCTCTATTGATGAAGAATTTTAATTTATAATCATCATTTGAACAGAATTGTTTTCCATCTGGGAATACATAACATTCATCATCAAGACCGATAGATAACGTCTCAAAGAGATATCCTAAATCTACTCCTGTTGCATGTTTATGTATTGTTGAACCATCCCTTCCTTCAAAATGAATCCAACTTGATTTTATTTGAAATGCTGGGCTAGAAAATTCAAAAGTATCTCCAAAAATCTTTACCAAAATTGCTGCATGTGAGTGTTCACTACCTAATGCTCCTGCATTTTCAGGACCTCCCGGTGCAGTTTCTGTCATATTCAAAAACATGTATGCTGCATAACCTACAATTACTGCAATTACTGCAAAAACGCCAACTGCAATTAGGGTTTGTTTTCTTTTTTCTGCAGAATGTTTTGTAGCATAATTTTCACGTTTTGCTTCACGCTCACGTCTTTCTTTTCGGCCCATTGGATAATTCAACTCTAAAATTTACCCTAATTAACCATTCGTAACTATTTGATGTTCGATGAGTCTGTTGATAATGCATTTTATTCAAATTGCAAAAAGAGTTCATACTGATCGATACTGTTTTTGACTAGACTCTTTGTAATGTTATTTCTTTTACAGTTCATGTGAGTTGCAAAGAGGGATTTATTCATGATTTTGTGTGGTTTGAGATTCTATCCACAAAAAGATGCATGCATTGTGGAGAAGAAGAGAACTAAATCTTTACGAGTTATATTTCGAAGATGATAGTTTGTGCCTGGAAAAAAAATAATTTTATTTTAAATTAAATAAAAACAATAAATAAAATCATAAAATCTTGTTTTCTATGGGTTGTATTTTTTGTGATATTTTAGATGGAAAAAGAGATGGTCATTTTCTTTATGAGGATGAATCACATGTTGCATTTTTAGATAAATATCCAATTGATGTTGGTCACAGTCTAGTAATACCACGAAAGCATCATGAAAAAATTACTGATATGAATCCAGAAGATGTTGGAAATGTTTTTTCAATTGTTCCAAAAATTGCCAAAGCCATTTTAGAGGCAACAGGAGCTGATGCTTTTAGTCTTGGTCAAAATAATGGAAGAGCTGCAAAACAAATTATTCCACATGTTCATATTCATATTATTCCAAGGTATAATAGCAAAGGTACCATTTGGACAAAACGTCAAATTTCAACTGATGATGAACTTTTAGAATTATCCAAAAAAATCCGCAGTCTTATTTAGAGTGACCCGGATTATATCTCAAGATTGCTCCTATTTTTCCCAAACTTGCGAGCATGTTTCCATGTTCTGCACTTCCTGAAATAACTTCTAACTGTGTTCCTGTTTTTGCTGCAAGTAATTCTAGATAATCTACAATGTCTTGTTCATTAACTTCTACTTCCATTGCTTTACATCCTGGACATGGATTGTTTGTAAATTCTGTTTTTTTAGGAATTACTAGAGGTCTTTCTAAAATCTCTTCTTGAGTATGTTGGCATCTTTTACATTTACCCTCAACTCTGTGTAAATTGGTGTTATCTGTAATTAGTAAAATTTGAACAACATTATTTTTTAGATACTCAATTACTTCTTGCAGTCCATAGGATCCTTTTCCTGTGTTGGTATTGATCTCTCTAAATAAATCCTCGACGAGTTTCTTTTCTTCTACCATTCTAAAATTCCCTAAAATATCTGCAGATTTTGCAAATGCTTCTCTAATCCCTTCAGCTCCTGAATACGATGCATCAATTGTATTGATAATGTTATTTTGTAATCTATATTCTAAATAATTCCCATTAATGAAATCCTCTTTTGTTGGACCCGGACCTGAAATAATTAATCCTTTCACTGGGTAAATATCTATGAAATATTCTCTGGTTGTTTGCGCTACTCGATTGTAAAAATAGGATAATTCCATTTCTCTTAATTTTTGAAATCTTTTTGCTGATTGCCCCCCTTGTCTATGCTTTCCTGCAACTCCTGAACCTGTTTGGGATAACACCTCAATTTTATCTCCATGTAATAGTCCCCACCCTGCATCTTTGGCATCGATTGCCAAAAATCCTATCAGGTTGTCATCCTTTAACATGTCCTTTAGAATGTCTACATGGAAATGATCATCGCATCTGTATAGATACTGGTTCAAATCTTTTGGTGGGTCTACCTCCCATACTGTAACAACTTCACTGCCCAGTGGTCCTCCTTCTTCTGGAGGTAATGCTCCACAGAACATTACCAATCCACGTTCAGGAGTTTTTTTGTATAGTTTTAATCTCTGAACAACTTTACCTAGTGAATCAACTACATGTGATCTTGTCAAATCTGATTTTATGTTATCTGCAGTACCTTGCTCTTGCTGAAGTGTACTGATAATTTCATGAAGTTGTTTACCTTTTGGAATGTAAACTGTGATTAATTCTGTTCCTCTGCCTGATTTTTGAGATAACTCCTCCAAAGTTTTTCTAATTTTATAGAGTTTTACTGAATCTTGTTTTTCAATATTTATTTTAGGCATTATGGTTTATCCTCAATTTGCGAATATATCTTTTTGAATGAATAACAATCCAAACTATAACTCATCAAATGTTTTAAGAAATACTTCTAATGGTTGATTCCCTCTAATTTTGATAATTTTTTCATCATTAAATACCAAAAATGATGGGGTAGCATCAATTCCAACCTCTTTTCCAAATTCATAAAGTTGATTTACCTTATTTTGAAATTTGTGCTCATCCAGGCATTTACTAAATTCAACTAAATCTAAATTCACAGTGGATGCAAATCTATCAAGAGATTCTCTTGTAATCCATCCAGTTCTTTCTCCTCCCCAATTTTTGTATAATTCATCATGGTACTCCCAGTATTTTTTTTGATCCTGTGCACAGTATGATGCTTCAGCGGCTAATATTGAATCAGGACCGTTTAATGGAAAATCTTTGAAAACGAGTTTAACTTTTCCTGTTTTTATAAAATCTTCATTTATTGTATCTAGAGTGTTTTGATGAAATTTGTAACAAAATGTACATTGATAGTCACCCCATTCTAAAACTGTAATTGGTGCATTTGATTCTCCCATAATTGGAGATCCACCATTAATTAATTTTGAACTAGTAAGAAAATTATTATCTGCATCTGATTCAGGATATACTGCTAAAAATATCCCCGTAATTATTCCAATAATTACAGGTATTGATAACAAATAGAATTTAGTCATACAGAAATGATGATTATTTCAGGTAAAAATCTTCTCTAATCTAAATATGATTTTCTAGCACTGTAATTATTTCTGAAACTTTTTGCTTGAGCTCTTTTTCTTCTTGATTTATGGTGATTTTCTCTAATTTTTCAAATACTTCAGAATTATTTATCATGTGATCTAACACATCAAGTGAAAATGGTTTTTCAATTACTGCAATGGCTTTATTTAATTGTGTTAGGACATCAAGTAATGTTTTTTCAAGATAGCCTGATGCAAAAATAATTTTCTGTTGTGGATTGATGTTTAAAATTTCTACTGCTGCTTGCAATCCTGTCATAATTGGCATTTTTTGATCTAATATTACCACATCAAAATAATTCCCATCTGAGTCGGCATTGTTTTTTCTTTTATACATTTCAACACATTTACTGCCATCTGTAACTATGGTGACTTCCTTACCTTTTCCTTCTAGAAATGTTTTGTAAAGTTTTAAGATGTCAATTTCATCATCGGCAATTAATAATCTGGATGTTTCTTTTTGTGATGATTTTTTCTGATGAATATTCTCCTCCCCAATTTTTAACATCTGCAGTTTAATCGGTCCTAGTATTTTTGATTCTGCCAATCTTCCAAAAACCCCTTCAGCCAACTCTGCAAATAAATCATAATTAGTGATAATCTCTTGTTCTTTTCTTCCACAAATTTTTACCATTGTTTGCATGATTGATTTGTACCCTGCACCGCCATACAGATCAATTAATTCTCCCTGTATGATCTCAGATAGCTGATTTTCATACTGTTTATCTGGCAGATTTGGATTTGAGGTGCTCATCTTATAATTTTTGATCGTTAGAATGTATCAAAAAGAGCAGTATGTTAGATCTTAAACTAACATAATTCGTAAAAATTTTATGATTTCTTTAGAATTCTCTAGGCATCCAAGAGCTTAAATATATTCATAGATTGATGTTTTTTATGTCTGAATCACGACAAATCAGTGTCTCAAAAACAAGTGTTTCAAAACTAGCCATTCTTGCTTTAGCTATAGTATTTGCTGCAGGATTATTTGTGGTTGGATTTGATCAAGGACATATCTTTAGCATTGTATATGGTGAGCAAGCATTTAACGAACTTTACATTCATGAACTCACACATGACATGAGACATGCTGCAGGTTTTCCTTGCCATTAGGCATTTCTTAGTTTGAAAACTATTCTTTTTCTTACCATCGTATTACTTTCTGGTGCTCTTGCAGGATTAATTCACGGAACTGTAAACTTTGCAATAGTTGAGCCATATCTTGATCAAGCAATCGGTATTGAAAATCAAAACCTCTTTGATTCTGGAGAAGAAGAAGACACTCCTCAATTTTGGGCAGAATATGATGGCTATCGAACTTGGCAAAAAAGTGGTCAAATACTTGCTGGTGTTATTTTAGGAATCTCCATTGGTGCCCTCTTTGGAATTGTTTTTGCATTGTCTAAAAATTCACTTCCAGGTACACATTATGTAAAAAAATCTCTTACTCTAGCTGGAATAATGTGGTTCACCATGTATTTGATACCTTTTCTAAAATATCCTGCAAATCCACCAACCGTTGGTGATGGTGAGACAGTGGTTCTTAGAGCAGTTTTGTATCTTTCATTCATTGCAATATCTGGTATAGGTGCAGTAGCATTTTACAAATTATCAAAGAGATTTAGAAATAATCAAAAAATTATATCCATATTTGGATATGCTGTTTTCATATCTGTAGTATTCTTCATAATGCCTGATAATCCTGATGAGATAACTGCCCCGATGAATCTTGTAAATGAATTTAGATTAATGTCTGTACTTGGGGTTTCTTCATTTTGGTTATCTGTTGGCATAATTTTGGGATTGCTTTGGAACCGAATTGAATCCCATTAGGATATTTTATAATTATTCTGAATCTATAGAATGAGAATTATAACCTCTCGTTTAAATATACGTACAATATTTTTTGTTATTACATGTCACGAAAATTAACATTACCTCAACTAAAAAAATATGATATCACTCAAAAAGTAATTGAAGCATTAGCTGATTCTGAATCAAGGGCAATATTATTTTCAATTATCAAAAAGGGTAACACTGCAGCTGAGCTTTCAGTCAAATTAAAAATCCCACTCAGTTCTGTTTATAAAAAATTGACAGATCTTGAAGAATTAACATTAATTGAAGTTGAAAAATGGATGATTTCTGATAAAGGACGAAAATACAAAGTTTATCGAAGCAGAATCAGCAAGGCTGATATATCCATTAGAAAACCTGAACCTAGTCTAACCTTGATTCCCAACTAAGTGATTATATTGCAAAAGCCTACCATTATCCAATTATCCGAATTTGATATAACTCAGAAAATTATTGAATCGCTTAGTAATGTCTGTACACGTTCTGTTTTATTTTCAGTCAAAAATCAATCAAAAGATGCAACACAAATTGCAGATGAACTGAAAATATCTCTTTCAACTGTTTACAAAACTCTATCCACCCTAGAAGAATTGGCCCTTGCAGAAGTAGACAAATATATCATATCTAGTGAAGGTAAAAAAATCAAACTCTACCGAAGTAGAATAGGTAAAGTTGAAATTACTTTAGATGATTTGGAGCCTAGTTTGAATTTGTATTCTAACACGTCAAACCCAAAATCTAATTCTTAAAACTATCTTACAAAATCATTATCTGTTTAAAAATAATTAAGTGAATAAAATAATTATTAATTCTCATTCTATAGATTTGGAATGATGGTGTGGAATGAAACTCTGATTTAAATAATTTAGCTTATCCTAATTTTTTGTAAATCATGAAACGACAAATTACATTAGCATTGATTATTGCATCTGCAGTAATTGGTGTATTGTCTGTACCATTATCCCAAACAGCACAAGCAGAGGGTTTAATCCCTGATTGGATTAAAACAAATGCAGGCTGGTGGGCTGATGGTGCACTAGATGATGAAACTTTTCTAAATGGAATCACATTCCTAATAGAAAATGGAGTCATTGATGTTTCATCTGAATCAAAAACTGTAGACATTGATACACTCACTATAGGATTTATTCCAGTTGAAAAAGCTGATGAATTAACTCCTAAAGCTCAAGCATTAGAAGCATTTCTAGAGTCTGAACTTGGTGCAGATGTTGAAATCGTTGTCCCAACAAATTATGAGACTATAATCGAAGGAATGAGATTTGGTCACATTGATGCTGCCTTTATGGATACTGGTCCTGCATGGATTACTCATCAAAGAACTGGTGCAGAAGCTGTACTGGCAGAAGTAGTTGCAGGTAAGGTAAACTATCAAGCAACAGTTTGGACTCTTGCTGAGAATGATTCAATCAATTCTTTGGAAGATACAGTTGGCAAAAAAGTAGCATTTACCAGTATTACTGGTTCTTCAGGTTTTGTTAGACCTATGGGAACTCTAGTAACTGATGGACATATTACAATAGAAGGCGACGATATTGTTGCTTTAGAATCTGCATTAGCAAATAACTTTGAAAGTTATACCTTTGCAGGTGGTTACAAAGCAGCATTACAACTACTTCTAAATGGAAATGTGGATGTTGCATTTGGTTCAGATATTGCTCCGCAAAAATATCTGGAGTTAGAAGATCAATTAAAACTACGTCCAGTAACGACGATTGGACCTGTCCCATCACATGTATTCATGGTAAATTCTGACATGTCAGAATCTACTAAAAATGCACTTGTTGATGCACTAATTGAACTCAATTATGATGAAAATAATCATATTTTGACAGATCTATATGGTGCAGAAGCTTTGCTTCCAACTACGACCAATATGCATATTGGCGAATTTGGAGACTTTATTGATGCTTTAACCGGACTTGATCAATTAATTCTAGACAAATATAACAAGAGCAAATAAAACCCGGGCTTCTTGAAATGAAACAAATTCAGATGACCCAAAATCCTTCTTTTTCATTAATTTCTACAAATAAAATTATCCAAATGAATAATGTTTGGACATCATATGATTCTAAGAATTTTGCACTAGAAGAAATCAATCTATCAATAGACAGGGGAACTAATTATGCCATTGTTGGCCAATCTGGTTCTGGAAAATCAACTTTGCTAAAATTAATGAATGGTATGATGATTCCAAGTAGTGGTACTATCAAAATTGATTATGTAACTCCTAACATGGATAATAAAAAATTCAAAAAGATGATGCATACAATAGGATATATTCCACAAAGTCTTGGTTTGGTAAAAAATATCACGGTACTTGAAAATATTATGATTGGTGCTTTACCTAGATTAAATAAGATACAATCTATGTTTAAACAATTTCCTGAAAATGAAATTAAAGAGGCCAAAAGAATAATTTCACTTGTTGGCTTGACTGGTAAGGAAGAAAGAAAAGCCTACATGTTAAGTGGTGGTGAAAAGCGTCGAGTTGCAATTGCTAGGGCATTGATGCAAAAACCAACAATTTTGTTGGCTGATGAAATTGTCTCAGAATTGGACCACGTTACTGCCCGTGAAATAATGAATCTAATTGCTGAAGCACAAAAACGAATGAATCTTACCGCAATTATGGTTCATCATGATATGCAATTAGCCTTAGAATATGCAAATAGAGTTGCAGTAATTAAAGAAGGTCACAAAATTCTTGAAATCGGTGTTGAGGGAGATACAATTGTTGATTTTCAAACAGGTGATATGAACACAGACGAAATAATGGAGATGTATGATGATGACTCCAAAAAATAATATTGTAATAGGAATTATTGTTGCACTTGTTGTTGTTGCATCTTATAATGTAGATGCCAATCCAATTGAATTTGCTGAAGGATTACCAAATCTAGCAATTGTATTAGAAGAGATGCTTTTAGTGGAACCAAAGTACATTCCAACAGCCCTTTGGGCAATGTTTGAGACAATCCAAATGGCCTTCATTGGAACTGTTGTTGGAACCGCTATTGCATTACCTCTCAGTATGCTTGCTGCCCGAAATCTAAACAGCAAGTATGTTTATGCGCCAGTCCGTGCATTATTGGCAGCTATCAGGACATTCCCATCAATTCTTTGGGCAATTTTGTTTGTAATAATGGTAGGTCTAGGGACTTTTGCAGGAGTTTTAGCAATTGTAATGTATACTGTAGGCTTTGTTGCAAAGTTACAGTATGAATCAATTGAAGCAATCGATTCAGATCCAATGGATGCTGTTAGTTCAATAGGTGTTTCAAAATGGCAACTAATTCGCTATGTGGTAATCCCTGAATCTGCATCCCATTTGTTGAGCCAAATTCTTTACATGTTTGATTACAATGTACGTCAAACCAGCATATTGGGTTTAGTTGGCGCAGGAGGAATAGGATTTTACATTATTAATTATATCAAATTCTTCGAGTATGGAAAGGCAGCAGTCTTTATGCTGGTAGTGCTTGTTACAGTATTGTTTATCGATTGGGTTAGTGTAAAAATTAGAGACAAGTATATTATAAAATCTCAACATGGAATGGAAGTTACTGCAAAATAGAATTTGTAAAATCTCTATGTTGTAATTTTGTCTATTTGATTAGATTCTGAGGCTGTTTTTACCTCTCTTGCTATTCTTTTTCCCATACTCATTGTTTCATTGAACAATAATGAATAGTATGGTGAACCATCCATGTAGATATTGGATCCTGCTACAATTCTTGCTGAAAATTCAAAAGATGTGAATTTTGCATTTTCATCATAAACTCCTTCAATACAAAATGGGCCATTCATTCCTGGTGACACCACTCTTTTAGATGCCTCTACAAAGTTTTCTCCCATTTTGTATACCTCATCTAATAATGATTCTCGTAAAACAAGTGGACTATTTCCTATTACATTAAATGATGGAACTTTGTTTGACTTCATTTGCTGTTCTGCAGGAATTCTTCCTAAACCCTCAATGTCTGATTCATGTCGTTGGTCAACACCAAAGAATTCCAATTCTTCTTTTAGTGGAGAATAGAAAAATGTCAAATAAGCTAAAACACCTGCTGCATATTCTTGGATGTATAGTGTTTCATCTTTAGAAATAATTCCTTGAGAAATCAATTGATTTCTTTTAGCATTGTAATCCTCTTCACTTGCAGCCATAAAGTAACCTTTTCCTCCAGCTGCTCCCTGTCTTTTTACAATTACTAACTTTTCAATTTCTTTTGGTTCTGTAACTGGTTTTGGCATGGGGAGTTTTGCTTCTCGCATAAGTTTTTCTTTCATTTCCCTGTCTGACTCCCATCTAAGAATCCATTTGTTACCAAAGACAGGAGTTTTTATTGATTCAATTTCCTCAGAACTCATCTGTGCAACTAATGTGCCATGAGGAATTAGTACTGCATTATTTTCTTCAAGAATTGATTGACATTTTTTATCTAATACTTCTTTGAAAGTATCTACAATGATTAATTCATCAATAAATGGGAATCTTTTGTATAATTTCTCACGTTTTTTTTCACATACTAGAATTGTTTTCAATCCCTCATCTTTAGCTCCTTTTAGGACTTGCAAGGAACAATGTGAGCCTAGAGTTGCTATCGAAGTCATTATGCTACTCATTAGAACTTTGTACTTTATGAACTATGTGTGGCTGTTACATATTGAAAAACTTCATCAATTAATTCTACACTTAATTCTGATTTGATATCTTCTGGAATTACTTTTAGCACAAAATCATACATTGTGGTATTTTTTGGTAGTTCGTCTCTCTCCTGTAACAATGAAAAAACTGCTATCCCATTTGAAATAATTGCTATTATTTTTTCTTTATCTGAAAGTACCATGAATCTCTTATCATTTGCTATAATTTAATCTAAATCAGATGAACCTAGAGTACTGATTTTTTCAGTTCTGGATTTTGAAGAATTTGTACCAGTCCTGAACTTTGATAATTCATTTCTAAATCCACATTGATGTTATGTGATTCACCTTTTTCCTCTACTGATTGGGATGCATGATATCCAACATATGCCCCTACAATTACAAACATTGCAATTACTAGAGCCATCAGTAGCATCATGTTTTTTTGTGGAATTTTAACTGGCTATAAGCATTATGAAAATTAAGGTAATAGTTCACTATTTTGTATAAAAATTAATTACACCATGATATCAGGAATAAAGTAAATTATGATTGAAACTGAATTAGGAAATTTACGTAGATCTCACTATTCCAATGAAATTAACTCCTCGATGGATGGCTCTAAAGTCACTGTAATGGGTTGGGTTTTGACAATTAGAGGTCATGGAAATATCAGTTTTGGTACAATCCGCGACAAAAATGGTGATCTATCAATTGTAGCAAAAAAAGGAGATTGTCCTGATGAAATACGAGAAAAAATTTCTTCACTAAAAGCACACTCATCAATTGCAGTTACTGGTAGTGTCAAAGCATCTGAGAAAGCACCTAGTGGATTTGAAATTATTCCAACAGAATTGAGAGTTTTCTCAGAAGTTGAAAAAATCCCACCATTTGAGCCTACTGTTAAAACTGTAAAAAATATTGATACTCGATTAGAAGTAAGGCCAATTGATCTTAGACGAGATGTTCTTCAGCATGTTTTCAAAACTCGAAGTTTGGTTTTAAAATCAATCAGAGAATACTTTGGAAAACAAAACTTTGTAGAAATTAATACTCCTAAAATGATTGCAACTGCTACAGAAGGAGGAGCTGCATTGTTTCCAATATTTTACTATAACAAAGAAGCATTCTTAGCTCAAAGCCCCCAATTGTATAAGGAGCAATTGACGATGAGTTTTGAAAAAGTTTTTGAGATTGCCCCCATCTTTAGAGCGGAACCATCTAGAACAAATAGGCATTTGGCAGAAGCAATCTCTATTGATTTGGAAGAAGCATTTGTTGATTATGATGATGTGATGAATAGAATCGAAGAAATTATCAAAGTTTCAATTCAGACTGTTCATGAGTATGTAAAAGAAAATCCTTCTTCTGAATTCCCTACAATAGCCATTCCTGAACATATTCCAAGATACACATATGATGAATTAGTTGATAAGATGCAAAAAGCAGGTGCAAAAACTGAATGGGGTGATGATTTGTATCCATCTAATTTGAAAAAAATAGGTCTAGATGGTTTTTACTTTATTACTGATTGGCCACTTGCACCAAAACCCTTCTATGTTAAAGATAGTAAATCCAACCCTAAAGTTTCTGAATCATTTGATTTGATGTATGGTGATTTAGAATTATCTTCTGGCAGTACAAGAATTGAAAAAAGAGATGAACTAGCTCAAAGAATGAAAAACAAAGGGATGAAAACTGATGCATTTGAGTATCACCTTGGAGCTTTTGATTATGGAGTACCTCCACACGCAGGTTGTGGTATTGGTTTGGAGCGACTAATTATGGTTTTAACGGGTACTGAAAATATTCGTGACACGACATTCTATCCAAGAGATGTGGATAGACTTACTCCGTAGGTGAATTGGGTTGGATATTGAAGAAGAGATAGAACAAGTTTCCAAATTAATGCGAATAGAAGTTGATGACCATAAGGAATATGTTGAAAAAGTTCATTCTATGATAAATTTTTTTGATATTTTAGATTCTGCAGGAGTTGAATCAGAAGAAATTTCAATGCCCGAAATATCCTTACATGATCTTCGAGCTGATGAATACATTCCATTTGATGATAAATTAATTGAAAAACTAAACCACTACAAGGGAACATACGTGCGTGCACCAAAGATGTCTTCATGAATCTAAACATATCTGCCCTTGACTTTATTCAAGAAGTAAAAACTGGAAATATTTCTGCAGAAGATTTTGTTGCAAAAACAATAGAAAGAATACAAAATGTAGATGATAAACTAAATGCGTTTTTGTCTGTAAATGATGATGCTGTAGAACAGGCTAGACTTGTTGATAAGAAGATTAAATCTGGAGAAAAAGTTGGTGATTGTTTTGGAATGCCAATTTCAATTAAAGATAACATATGCATTAAAGACTCAAAAACCACATGTGCATCTAAAATGCTCGAGAATTTTGTAGCTCCCTATGATGCTACAGTAATTTCAAAATTAAAACAACAAGATGC
>JAHELP010000070.1 GCA_024644105.1 Candidatus Nitrosopumilus sp.
ATTTGAACTAAAATCAATTATTTGTGAATCACCACTTTGAAGGGGATTTTTACCACCATGAATAACTGGAACATGTCTAATTATAGATGATTTTGTTCTTATTTTCACAGTTCCAAATAGGATTAGCCGATTTAGTATGTTTTGGTAATACAGAAAACGAATATTAGTTGAAACCGATCATTACTCATAATATGAGTAAAAAAAGGGTTGCAATAATCGGAGTTACAGGTGCTGTAGGTCAAGAATTTGTGCAGTCATTAAATAATCATCCATGGTTTGAAGTTACTCAGATTGCAGCATCTGAACGTTCAGCTGGAAAAAAGTATCTAGATGCAATTAAGGATGCTAGCGGAATTGTAGCATGGGATGTTGGTGGTGAAATTCCAGAATATATCAAAGAAATGACGGTAAAATCAATAGATGAATTAGATGTATCACAATTAGATTTAGTATTTTCAGCAGTTGAATCAGTAGCTGCCAGAGACATAGAAACCAAAATGGCTGCAGATTTACCAGTGATTTCTACAAGTTCAGCTTATAGATATGAAGATGATGTTCCAATTCTAATACCAGGAATTAATGATGAGCAAAGTGAATTACTTGAAGTACAAAAGAAGAATAGGAATTGGAAAGGTTTTGTAGCACCATTACCTAATTGTACCACAACAGGTTTAGCAATTACACTAAAACCATTACTTGAGAAATATGGGGCAAAGAAAGTCATGATGACTTCTATGCAAGCAATTTCTGGAGGAGGTAAATCAGGAGTATCAGCAATGGGAATTACAGATAATATTTTACCATACATTCCAAAAGAAGAAGGAAAAGTAAGATTAGAAACAAGAAAAATTCTTGGAAAGTTAAAAGATGGAAAAATTGAAGATGCAGATATTAGAATTAGTGCTACATGTACTAGAGTTCCCGTAATTGATGGTCATACTGAATCAGTTTTTGTAGAAACAACCCAAGAGATTAGCCCTGAAAAAGCAAGAGATACCTACAACCAATGTAACAAAGATATTTCAGTTCTAGGTTTACCATCTGCTCCAGAAAACTACTATGCATTTCACGTGGATCCTACAAGACCTCAACCAAGAATGGAAAGAACCGTAGGTGATGGAATGACGACAACAATTGGAAGAGTAGAAAAAGAAGAATTGTTTGATAATGGTTTGAAATACATGTTGTTCTCACATAATAAAAAAATGGGTTCAGCTAAAGGAGCAGTTTTGTTAGCAGAAATGTTATACAAAAAAGGCAAGATTTAGACAATTTTTTGCAATTTTTACAATAATAACTTTATAAGATCCAGAAAACTAGATCGACTCAGGTGTTTTAGACGGCAAAAGTAGATGACTTAGATTTACAAATTTTATCAGAATTATCAAATGATGCCTCAATTTCAGTTCCACGTTTATCAAAAAAAATTAATGTTAATTCATCAGTAGTATATTCCAGAATCAAAAGACTAGTTAAAAGAAAACTGATAGAACGTTTTACAATTGATGTTAACGATGCAGAACTCGGATATAATGTCAAAGCTTTGACAGGAATAAACATGGATACAAAAAAACGAGATCATATCATTGAAGAATTATTTAAAATCGATGGAGTTAGAGAAGTAGCAGAAGTAACAGGTAGATTTGATATTTTAGTAACGATGTATTCAAAATCATTGGATCAAATGCATAAAATGGTCTCTGAACGAATTGGTAGGATTGAAGGAATTCAGTCTTCTGAGTCATTTATTGAAATGAAATCACGAATGAAAGCAATGCCATATATGCCATCAAAGGATAGTGACTAGTATTGCAAAAGCAAAAATCTGAATCTAGAATAGCAGTATATTATGAATTAACAAAACCAAAAATTTGGTATTTACTGGTTTTTACAGCATTTGGTGCTGCATTAACAGCATCCAATATTTACGATATTGAAATTTCTCCAGCAACCTGGCTTCTAATGTTATTTTCAGTAGCAGCAGGTTCAGCTGCTGCAAATACTTTGACAAATTATCACGATAGAGATATTGATGCAATTATGGAAAGAACAAAGGATAGGCCCCTACCATCAAAAAGGATCTATCCAGCAGTTAAAGCAAGGAATTTTGGATTAGCATTAGCTGGTATATCATTAGTTTTAGCATTTGGAATTTCTTTTACTACTACACTTGAGCAAGGTGCTTGGGCAACTGCTTTCATTGCATTTGGATTGGTAAATAATATTATTATTTACTCATATGTATTAAAACGAAATTCAAGAACAAACATTATCTTAGGTGGATTGTGCGGAGGCTCACCACCAATGATTGGATGGGTTGCAGTAAGCATGTCAGATTTATGGACTATGGGTCTTGCTATGGCAGGTTTAGTGTTTATTTGGATTCCAATGCACATTTGGGCATTAACGTTACATTTCAAAGAAGATTATAACAAAGTAAATGTTCCAATGTTAACTGCTGTTCAATCAGAGAAAACTTCTGCAAGAGCTATTGCAGTTTCAACTGTAGTAATGGTATTATTTTCAATTGCGCCATTTTTCATAACAACGCAAAGTGGTGATGAAATGGTTGGTGGAGTATATTTATGGACAGCAATTGCATCAGGCGCATTGATGGTAGGATTATCAATTTGGGTGATTATCAAACCCATGGAAAAAGCTGCCTGGACTTTGTTTAAATTTTCTAGTCCATACCTAGCTGTTTTGTTTATTGCCTTAATGGTTGATTCTGCATTATAAAATACTCCCTTTATCATCTAGGCTATTTAGCTCTTTAGTGATTTCAGTATGGTCTTCTACTAAAGTTTCAATCTCATTTTTTAATTCTTGTGAATTCCAGCCAGAAGAAATTAAAGTTGTTAATTTAGCTACAATTCCCCATTGAATGTTATTTTGATCATCAATTAATTTTAAAAATCTCTTTCCCTTTTCTTCATCATTCATATTTTTTTGATAAGTAGCAATCATAAAAAGTTAGCATTGGTAATAACATAATTTCAAAGTCTTATTAGTAAATTAGATTCATTTTCTTTATGCAGTGTAGTATTTCAGAATGTAAACAAAAGGCGTTAGAAACAGTCCAAATTAGTTTTAGAGAGACAAGAAATCTGTGTGAAAAACATTTCAAATTATTTAAAAATAAAGATAATAAGCATATTCCAAAATTTTCTAAAGGTTCAAGTTTTTAGTGAAAAATTGTCTATCAAAAATGGAATTATTGAAAGATTTAACTTCTAGCATTTGTAAATTACAACATGGCAATTAAGAAAAAAAAGGTAGTCAGAAAGGTTGCAAAAAAACCAGCTTCAAAACCAAAAAAATCAGCTTCAAAACCAAAAATGCAAGTTAAAACTGCATCAAAAAAACCAGAATTTGAAAAAGCATGGAAAGACTACAATTCTGCTTTAAATGGATGGAAAGAATCTCTTGCACAATGGCAAAAAGCTACAAATGAAACTTTGATGACATATCATGATGCTTGCCAAAAAGCATTAGAATCAGATGCAGAATTATTGAAAAAAGTTAGTTCAAGTTGGGAAACTACGTGGGAAGAGATTGGTCCTGAATATATTAAACAACAAACAAAGATGATGGAAAATATATTTAAAGAAACCAATATCGAATCAATTAAAAAATTCAATGGTCAATGGGAAAAATTTCTCAAAACGTCTGGTGATGATTCAATAATTGCATATCAAGAGGCAATCAAAAAATTCAATCAGGCATGGCAATCAGGTCAAATGTAGATATTACATATTAGAGATTTTTTTATTTTTTCATTTTACCAATTCGAAAAACTTTACATCCACATTCTGAACATAATCCCCTAATAGCTGGTCTACCATTTTTCATGATTGTTTCTTCAGGGTTTTTGATTATTCTTTTTGTTTTACATTTTACACAGTATGCATCTTGTGATTTTGTTTTAGGTGATTTTGTTTTAGGTGATTTTGTTTTAGGTGATTTTGTTTTAGGTGATTTTGTTTTAGGTGATTTTGTTTTAGGTGATTTTGTTTTAGGTGATTTTGTTTTAGGTGATTTTGTTTTAGG
>JAHELP010000071.1 GCA_024644105.1 Candidatus Nitrosopumilus sp.
CCCTACAATTCCAACTTTTTTCATTTTATTCATCCAAAAATGTTTTCTTGAATAATTTAAAAGAATCCAATGTATTTCCAATGGGATTAAATTGTAAAATTGGTTGATCAATTCCAACCTGCAGAAAATTATTTAATTGTTTTTTACATTCATTTGGATTGCCTGAAATAGCAAGTGAATTCAACATTGAATCGGTCACCAATTCATGATTTGATTTAAAACCTGATTTTTTATATTCGTCATAAATATTTGATGCTTCGTTTTTAAATCCATTTTCTGACAAAAATTTTCTATAAATTTCGCCCACAGATATGTAGAATGCTATTGTTTTTTTGGCGCGCTGAATTGCATCATCCGATTTTTCAGAAACACATGTTATTAATTGACATGTGACATCAATTTTTTTCTTTGATTGCATTTTAGATATTGTTTCTTGCATTTCATTTATCGGTCTCAGATAAAATATTACACCATTTCCAATCTCCCATGCTAAATCTACCATTTTATGATTTATGGCAGCTAAATAAATTGGGATTTCCTTTCTTTTAGGTTTTATTAATAATGTAAAATTTTTTAGCTGAAATATTTTTCCGGCATAGTCTATCTGTTTTCTTGAAAGAACTAGTCTTATTATTTCGACATATTCTCTCATTCTTTGTAGTGGCTTTTCAAATTTATCTCCATGAAATGATTCAATAATTGGCAAACTACTTGTTCCAAGACCTAAAACTAATCTTCCATTAGATAATGAATCCACAGTAGCAGCACCCATTGCTATGGTTGATGGACTTCTAGAATAGATGTTAATTATTGATGAGCCTATTTTTTGATTTTTTGTTTTTGATGATACTGCACCCAATATGGAAAAATTTTCCATACCCCACGTTTCGGGTACCCAGATTGTATCAGTTTTTGTATCTGAAATGATTTCAGAGCACTGTAATATCTCATCTATTGATAATAATGATCCTAAACTACATGCAATACGCATAAAATATCTATAATTATTGGATATTTAGTGTATCTGTCCCAGAAACATTACAGACAGTAAAAATCAAATTTTTGTTTTAACAAATGTATCTAAAGCCTTTTTGAAGGGATTGTCTTTTTTTGATATTGAGAAAAATACAGTGGTTCCATCACCTTCAGTACTGGTAATCCAAATCTTTCCGCCTAATCCCTCTATGATACCTTTGCATATGACTAATCCTAACCCTGTCCCGCCATGTTTTCTTCGGGCAGATGTATCTACCTGATAGAACTTTGTAAATAATTTGTCGATGTTTTCTTGTGAAATTCCAATTCCATTATCTTTTACATAAAAGGTAACAATGTCTTTTTCTGTATTAATTCCTATTTCAATTACTCCCGTATCTTTAGGAACAAAATCTATGGCATTTCTGATTAAATTATCCATCACCTGTCGTAATCTAACCTCATCACTATCCATTTCCAAATTGGTTTTACAGTTACAAACTAATTTTATTTCTTTTTCTTTAAACACAGGTGTAAAATCTTCAGTTAGTTTATTCATAAAATTATCTAGCATGAAAGGTTTTTTTGAAAAAACCATTTTCTTCAAGTCTAGTTTTTGTGAATCTAGAACATCTCCAATCAATCTCTCTAATCTTTCTACATTGTTTTCAATTCTTCCCAAAACCTCTACTTGTTTATCTGTAACCGGCCCTGCTAATTTTGTTCTTAATAATTCAACGTATCCTCTAATAGGAGTTAATGGAGTTTTTAATTCATGAGAAATCATGGATGAAAACTCATCTTTCATTTTTTCATGCTCATGAATTTCATCTAATGCCGAGGAAAGTTTTTCTTCAGTCATTTTTTGAGATGTAATGTCTGTTCTAATTGCAATATATTCAATAATCTCTCCAACATCATCATATAATGGAGCTATGATACTTTTAACCCAATATGGGGAACCGTCTTTTGCATAATTTTTAATATCTCCTTTCCAAACACCACCTTTGGAAATAACTGACCAAATTCCTTTATAGAATTCAGGAGTATGGTAGTCTGATTTTAAGATTCTATGGTTATTTCCAATCAACTCTTCTGCGTTATATTTTGAAACATCACAAAATTTTTCATTCACGTAAATTATATTTCCATCCTTATCCGTGATTGAAACCAAAGCATGCTTATCGATTGCATTTTTGTAATCTGACAATCGTTTGGCACGTATTTTTAATTCATTTTTAAGATCTTCATTTTTTGACTTTAATTCAAGACGCATATGTTCAAATTTCTTTCCAAGTTCACCTAATTCGTCATTACTATCAATCTGAATTCCCTCATCAAGAATCCCTTTTGCCAATTTATCTGAAGATAAAGATAGTTTATGTAGAGGTAGCCCTATTGATCTTGAAATTAACAATCCAATCCCTATTGCACTAATTGTTACAATTAGTGAAATTATGCTAATAACAAATACTAATGATTCAACATTTACAAATATCTCTTGAGGATCATGTTCAACTATAATCCATAATTCTAAATCATTTTTTGAATCAACAAATAGACTATCGGATATTGAAATAAATCGTGAATCATTATCAATTAATCCAAACTTTTTATTCTCAAAATTATTTAATTCTGATGACAAAAATGGATTATCAGATGTGGTGAATATTATATCATTTTTATTATCAATTACATAAATTTCGGAATTTATTTCAGTAGAGGCATTTTTAGCTTCGGATAAAACATAAAATAATTCCTCAGAATTTAATACTGCTTTTACAACTCCAATAAAATTACCTGATTCATCAGTAATTCTCTGTGATATGTCTATAGAATATACGCCAGAACTTTCATCATAATTAAATTGGCTTATATGAATATCTTCTTTCATAGCTGTTTGCCACCATAATTCATCACTCTGTAGGTAATCTGTTGTTTTTCCAGTTTGGGCAATGTTTACCCCATGTGAATTTGTAATAAAGATTTCAGCAAAAATATCAAAATTATTTTCATTTGAATAGAACTTTATTTTTTCATTTAGTGTGTCAGAAGCAGGGTTATTCATCACTTGTTCAATGAAATCTAGATCTTCTGAAAAATTATTTCTCCATTGATCATCTCTTGATTCTATAACTAGTTCAGATTCAGGAAGAGAATTGAAAAAAGAATTAGATTTTTTGATTTCTGCTATGATTGTTTTTTGATGAGCAAGTTCTTTTGATTCAAGAACTCTATATTTTATATCATTTACGACTGCCTGTCTTATTTCATTTGATAAATTTATAGACTCTTCACCCTCTAGTTTCATTAAGGCATCTTTTGTAAAATTAATTGAAATAATTCCAACTGCCCCTACCATAAGCCCAATTAAAAGAAATGATAAAACTAATTTTTGAGATATTTTCAATTAATTCAACTCACGATAATAATCAATGTTATACAGAGAGGCACTCAATCAATTCAGGCATTTTGACTGGTTTTCTCACACAGCTATGAACTCCTTTAGAAAGAATATTCTGGATTTCAGCTTCAGTTACAGATGATGCTGTGAAAATTATGATTTTTGAAAAATTTTTGAAATTTTCCTTTTTTAATTCGTCAATAACATCATTTCCTGAAAATTCAGGCATAGCAAGATCTAACAAAACTTTGTCATAATCTCCTGCAAGAATTTCAGCTAGTCCCTCCTTTCCATTATTACAAACCTCGACATCTATTCCAGATAGTACAAAAAAATCAGTCAGCATGGATGTTATCTCAATATTGTCATCAACAACTAGAACTTTCATACATCATTTTTTCTAAATTATGCATATACTGATGTGTGTAATTATAAAACACAGACATCTTTTCTAGGCACAATTTTTAATGAAACCCCCCAATTTTGATCAATTAAAGCAACATTAATGAAAAAATACCTGTATTTTAGCAATAGGTTAATTTTGATTGAGGCTGAGTATTATCACATTAATTCATAATGATAATTATGAGTCTACAACTATTCTCAGAAAAACATGAAGAAAAACCAACTTTTTGGAATGATGCAACAAAATATGCCTC
>JAHELP010000072.1 GCA_024644105.1 Candidatus Nitrosopumilus sp.
TCACATCAGGAATTATTCAACTTCGTCATACAAGAATTGAAGATACAATGGAGAGAACTATTCAAGTAACAAAAATGCGTGGAATAAAACATAGTGAGCAAATTCATCCAATTGATCTAAACGTAGATGGTTTGAAATTATTGCATCCTAGATTAATGCCATGATCATTTCTTTTTTCTAAGTTTTTGAGCAACCATTGGTAAAAATGCACCTACATCAGATACAATTCCCAAAGCCTGCCATGTTCCTCTATCCATTAATTTTGTTACGGTAGGCTGACTGATATCAATTACAATAACTTTAACATTTGCTGGTAGCATGTTACCTGTTGCGATTGAGTGGAGCATTGTAGAAATCATAATGACCATGCTTGCATCTTTTAGAATTTTTTTATATTCACGTTGTGCTTGTGCTACATCTGTAATTACATCTGGTAGTGGTCCATCATCTCTAATTGATCCTGCTAATACAAATGGGACTTTGTTTTTTACACATTCATACATAATTCCCTTAGTTAATTTCTTCATTTTTACCATATTTGCAATAGAGCCTGCCTTGAATACTGCATTGATGGTATCCATATGATTTCGATGTCCATGATATGCTAAAGTTGCATCATGTACATTCATTCCAAGTGAAGTGCCTAGAGTGGCATACTCAATATCATGTACTGCTAATGCATTTCCTGCCAATACTCCATCAATGTATCCTGATCTAATTAATTCAGATACTGAGTCATCAGCACCTGTATGGACAATTGCAGGACCTCCTACGATAACAATTTTCCCACCCTTCTTTTTAGTATTGTAAATATCATCAGCAACTTTTTTAGCAATATGCTGAGTTGGTCTTTCACTTGAACTGGAACTTCCCATAAATTCAAAGACATTAACTCCTTCTCTTGGACGTTCTGGTGGGGTAATTTTGATACCTTTTTCACCTACAATTATTTGATCACCTTTTTTTACATCTCTGACAGGAACACAAAATGCTCTGCTACCTTTAACAACAATGCATTTATCCATCATCATATTTTCAACAGGAATCCACTTTCCTTTGTGAAAAACATGGGTGTGATTGTTTGTTGTACTGTAAAAATTATCAGGCATTACATAATTTTTTGGAGATTTTTTTAATGTAATTTGTTGTTGAATTTTTGAAACTGCACCTAATCGATAAACTGTTTCTAAAATTTCATCTAGATGCTTTTGATTTTTTCCTGTAATTAGTAATCGTGCAAATGATTGATCTTTTTTCTTTTTACCAATCTCAATTTCTTGAACTTGAAACTCTCCATGCAAATCCATAATTTTATCAAAGATCTTTGTTAAAATTGAAGAATCAATTAAATGTCCTCCCACTTCGATTTCTTGAGAAAATTTGCTCATTTTCTTATTAAATATTATATCATAACTAAAGCTTACGTTTTTCTCTTGAGACTAGACAGGTAAGATTACTTTACCTTCAAATTTAGAAATATTATCATTTTGAAAGGCTATTTCCAGTTTTTCCTTTTGCTCTTTTGTTACGCCCTGAACAATTGTTTTAGATGATCCAGTTTTGTCAACAAGAGCAAGGATATATCCACTATTATCTGTCAGAACAAACCCTGCCGATTCATCAACAAATGCATACAGATTTTCCTCCCCGACTGGTGACCATACATTAGATTTAGTATCCACAAGAGCTAAGGCTGGCATTGCTTTTCCATCTGTTAATGAATTTAGGTATTCTCTAGCCTCAGCTACCCTTTTTTGTCCTAATTTTAAAGCCTGAAAATACTGCATAGTTTGAAATATTCTAGTTGGTATAACAATTTATCTTCTAAAGATTGTTATACGAATTTAAAATTAGGAAAATCATGCCACTGACAAATAATGTAATCATCAAACTAAATGAAATCACTACTATGGTAGAAGATAAATCAAAAATATCAGAAACTGAAATTGATGAAATTAAATTAATTTTCAAAGGTCTGGTTGAGCAAAATGAACGATATGACTTGGATGAAATAGAATTTTGGTTTGAAAATGAGGGAAATTGGACTACGCGAGAACCTCGAATAAGAATTGTGAATCTTGCCAATTATGTTCAAGACAAATATCAACAGACTGCACATCTAAGAATTATTTCTGATGATGATTGCAGTTGTGGTAATTAAGTTTCCAACTTTTCTAATAATCTACCAACGATTTTCGCGTTTTCTGTTCTTTCATCTAGTATTTCTTTTGTTCGGACATCATTTTTTTCACCATTGGCAATAATCTGAAAATATTCTTCATCCAGATCATTGTTTGCCTGCAATCTTTTGATAACTTCAAACAAAATTCCAATGACTTGTTTTTGTGCATTGATTAATTCATCTTTCTCACTGTCTGACATTTTCTATTAATCCTCGATGATTTTTTTGAATAAGTCTTTTAATTTAGGATTAACGATATCTTTTTCTGCAGTTTCTATAAATGATGACAATTTTTCTTTTGAATACCCTTCTTTTTCATAAGCCTTTGCTTGAAGTACCATTTCTAATCTATCTATTTGATGAACTATTTTGGATTCTACTGATTCATTTTTTTGGTATTCTTGCCAAATTTTTTGATATTGTAAATTAATGGGTTCAGATAAATTTTGAGTAATTTTAAAAAATGCATCATTTTCTAATTTTTTCTTTTGTTCAATTGAAATTTTTCCTGGGACCAAATCACCAACTACTGATTCAGCCAAATCATGAAGTAATGTCATTTTTAGAATTTTTTCTGAATCATAATTTTCTAAATCCGATATTATCATGCCAATTACTGCCATAGAGTATGAGTGGTCCGCCACTGATTCTGGATTATTAATTGATAATTTGTCAATCCATCCCTGCCTCTGAATTTTTTTTAGTGAGATAGCAGTTTTAAGAAAATCAATAACCATTTGTTCATATATTGTAGAAGTTTTCTCTTAATGAATTTTCATTTTACCGCATTTCGAATAACATAATACCTATTTCAAAATAATAGAATTAATGAAAATATATACAAAAACGGGTGATGATGGCAATACAGGCTTACAAGGAAATTTGAGAATATCAAAATCTCACCCTAGAATTGTTTCATATGGTACAGTTGATGAGGCAAATGCTTCTTTGGGAATAGTTTTAACAAATTCGCTAGATGATGATATACATACTCTCTTAACTGAAATTCAAAATGATCTATTTTTGGTCGGAGCTGATCTTTCTAATCCCAATCTTAATGATTCCAAAAATAGAGTTTCGTTAGAAATGATTAAAAAATTAGAAAATCATATTGATAAATTTGAAACAGAACTACCCCCATTAACGAATTTTATTTTACCTGGAGGTGATCTATCTGCAGCACAATTACACCATGTAAGAACAATAGTCAGAAGGGCTGAATCCCAAACTGTACTATTAAGTGAAAAAGATGAAATTAACTCAAATTGTATAAAATATCTTAATCGATTATCTGATTTGTTTTTTGTAATGGGGAGATTGATCAATAAGAGGAAGAATAGAGAAGATATTCCTTGGAAGATCTAAAAAGACAAACTTTAATTCCTCAACATAATCCTTTTTTTCTAAGTGCCGTGGTAGCTCAGCCTGGGAGAGCACTCGGCTGAAGACCGGGCTGTCGCGCGTTCAAATCCCGCCCGCGGCACTTTATCTGCTATAAAATGAACATTAATTATAAAATAATATTTTTCCTTACTTTGTAATTATTTTGATGTAAACCACCTACGATTTTGTCCTTTTTTAAAATTACAATAGGGTTAAGTATTGAAGAGTCGTATTACTATTGGTTTTCATTTTATTCCCTTTTCTTTAGAAATAAAGAGAAGGTGGAAAACCTTTTTTATGCATCCACTAAATTAAAGAAATTTTTACCAGATGCTGATTTTTCAGAAATGCATTTTACGGGTCCTAGAGGTATTTGCTTTTTATTAACATCTTCACGAAGTTTCTCATTTCTAAATCTGTTAACTATTGCTACTCGTGTTGTATGAAATTTATT
>JAHELP010000028.1:0-12148 GCA_024644105.1 Candidatus Nitrosopumilus sp.
TATGCTTTTTCATGATTAAATGACATTCCAAGTAAATCGTCAACTTCTACCCATGTTTTGTTGAATTTCTCTACAACTTTTTTACATTCAGAAACAATTCGCTCTACTCCAAATTCTTTAATGGCTTCTGTTTTTCCTCCTGAAACCCCAAGTTCTTTTTCAACCTGTAATTCGACTGGGAGTCCTTGAGTATCCCATCCACCGTTGAATTGAATTTTTTTACCTTGTAAAGTATTGAACCTATACCACAAATCTTTGATTACTCTTCCTCGCAGATGACCTGCATGTGGAATTCCATTCATTGTTGGAGGCCCTTCGATGAATCTAATTTTTTCAGGTTTGTCTGATGCAAAAATTTGTTTTTCTAAATCTATGGATTTTATGTATTCTTTAACCTCAGATTCTATTGCTTTAGCATCAAATTTTGTCGAAAGCTCCATCTGGATTTTGATATGTATGTGGCATTATAAAGCTAAATTGATTTTATGAGACTTGGATTATATAATTGGGTGAAAGATAATTTTTGTTGGTAAATGTATTAGTGATTGGTTCTGGTGGGCGCGAGCATGCACTCTCTTGGAAATTATCTCAAAGCACTAAAGTTGATACTGTTTTTACTGCCCCTGGCAATGGTGGAACTCTAAACAATGTATCAATTGATGTTAATGATTTAGATGGTTTGGCTGATTTTGCACAAAAAAATAATTGTTTTACTGTAGTTGGGCCTGAGGATCCTCTTGCAGCAGGAATTGTTGATAAATTTAACAAAAAGAATCTCAAAGTTTTTGGACCATCTCAAAAAGCAGCACAACTTGAATCAAGTAAAATTTGGGCAAAAGATTTCATGAAAAGAAATGACATCCCAACTGCCCGTTTTGAAATATTTGAAAATGCTCAAAAAGCAATAGAGTATGTAAAATCTCTTGATTACAATGTTGTTGTAAAGGCTGATGGATTGGCAGCTGGGAAAGGAGTGATTGTTTGTAATAGTAATGATGAAGCAATTTCTGCAATTCAGACAATTCTTGTGAAAAAGACATTTGGTGATGCTGGAAATCGAATAATAATTGAGGAGAGAATTGATGGAATTGAGGCCTCATACATTGCACTTTCAGATGGTGATGTTGCAATCCCAATGGCCTCAAGTCAAGATCATAAAAGAATTTTTGATAATGATGAAGGCCCCAACACCGGTGGAATGGGTGCATATTCTCCTACACCAATCATTGATGATTCTCTAGCCAAAATTATTCAAGAACAAATAATCGAAAAAACAATCCATGCAATGAAAGCCGAGGGAATTTTATTCAAGGGATTTTTGTATGCGGGAATAATGATTCGTGATGGAAAACCATTTGTTTTAGAGTATAATGTTCGAATGGGTGATCCAGAATGTCAGCCAATTACAATGAGAATGGATTTTGATTTATTTGATTATTTTGTAGCTAGTGTGGATGGAAACTTGTCTTCTTTACCTCCAGCTTTATGGAAATCCCAATCTGCAGTTTGTGTCGTGTTAGCATCCAAAGGTTATCCTGAATCTTATTCTAAAAATGATGAAATTACTGGATTTGATTCAGTACCTGATGGTGCTATGGTTTTTCATGCAGGTACAAAAAAATCTGATGGAAAAATCTTTTCAAATGGTGGTCGTGTAATGGGTGTTACTGCACTAGGGGACACACTCAATTCTGCAATAAAGAATGCCTATGCTGCATCTGAAAAAATTTCATGGTCTCATAAATTTAATAGAAAAGATATTGGTCAGAAGGGTCTATCCTATCTTTGAGTCTGCAACATATTATCTTCAGTAACAATCCAATCAATTAAGATATCATGTTCTGATTTTGGAATATTTTTGATAATTTGTTTTTCCAATGTAAGAGAAATTGTTGTTATCTTATTTTCTGCCAAATATTTGTCATAATATCCATGACCGTATCCCAATCGAACTCCTTTTGGGGATATCCCTACAGTTGGTACTAAAATTACATCCAGATTGTTATCTGTAGGGCAGTCATCTTTTGGTTCCATAATATCAAAACTTCCTTGTTCTAGGCTTGAAAAATCCTTTATCTTTCTAAATTCCATTTTCTCTCCAATCACTTTTGGTAAAAAAACCTCTTTTCCTTGACTTAATAATTCCTGAATAATATCTTGAGTGAATATCTCACTTCCAATTGGATAGTAGGCACCAATTTTTTGAGCATTTTTAAATGCATAAATTTTCTTTAACTTTTTTTGGATCTTTCCACTAGCAATCTTCATCAAATCAAATGATGTGTTGTCTCTTTTTTCCAAAAGAAGATTTCGAAGTGATTCTTTCTCAGGATTGCTTTCCAATTTGACTACTCAATGATGCTGCAGTGATTGTGTTTTTCAATAACATGGCAACTGTCATGGGTCCAACTCCTCCTGGAACTGGTGTTGCAAAAGATGCTTTTTGAATAATATCTTCATAATCTGAATCTCCTACTAGTTTTTCTTGATATCTAGAAATTGCCACATCAATAACTATTGCTCCTTCTTTAATCATTTCAGATGTCAAAGTGAATTTGTTTCTGTCCCCTACTGCAGTAATTATGATATCTGCAGACTTGCACAACTCTGCTAAATTCTTGGTCTTAGAGTGACATGATAATACTGTGGCATTTTTATCTAACAATAAATGATATAGTGGTTTTCCAACTAAATTACTTCTATTAATTAATACAACATTTTTTCCTTCTAAATCAATTCCATGATAATCAAACATCTCCATTACTCCAGATGGTGTGCATGCAACCAACGCAGCTTTTTTCATTCCGAGTAATCCTGCATTGTGAGGAGTAAGACCATCCACATCTTTTAGTGGTGATATTCTTGATGTGGTAGCAAACTCGTCTAATTGTTTTGGCAATGGAAGTTGAACTAAAATTCCATGAACTGAATTATCTGAATTTAATTCATCAATAATTTTAGTTAATTCTGATTGAGTGGTATTTGCATCCAGTTTGTGATCTTTTGTTAAAATTCCTACTTCTTCACATGCGGTATGCTTGTTTCTAACATATGTGGCAGAAGCTGGATTGTCCCCAATCAGTATTGTGGCCAAACAAGGAGAGATACCTTGATTTTTCAATTCTGTCACAGCATTTTTTACTCTGTCTTTAACTGACTGTGCAATAATCTTCCCATCAATTTTTACTCCCACCATGCTCTGTTTTTGAGTTGTAGATATTTAATTCTTGGAATTCCTCGGTGAAAATCTTAGAAAAGAAATTAAATGGTTGCAATTTTAGTCATACCATGTTTGTAATGATTGCTGATATTCAACTAAAAGAGGGAGCAGAAGATGATTTTAAAAAATGGTTTTCTGAATCAAACAAAGTACTATGCAACTTTCCAGGATTTATCTCCAGAAAATTCCTAAAATCTCCAGATGGAAGTTGTCGAATTCTAGTAGAGCACGAAAGCAAAGAGACCTTTATCAAAATGCACCAGAGTCCTGAACATGAAAAAATACACCCGACAGGCCATTCTTTTATGAGTGCAGATCCTCAAAGAAAAACTTACACTGTAGCTGCTGAATGAAATTGAAACTAGAGTATGATTTAGGCACATACCTTGAAAAAATCAAAAATACAAATTCCTATTTTCATACTTTTATCAATAAACCCAGTTTAGCTGCTGGTGTTTTAGTTCTAAAACCTGGGGAAGAGGATACGCAAACTCCACATGATAGTGATGAGGTATATTTTGTTATTTCTGGAAATGGCTTTTTAAAAATTAAAGAAAAAGATTATGTTGTTTCAAAAGACAAATTGTTTTTTGTAGCAAAAGATGTAGAACATTTTTTTCATGGAAATACAAAAGAACTCAAAGTTTTGTATTTTTTTGGTGGACCTGATTCCTAATTAATTATTGTCCTTCTTCCTGAAATCTTGATTTTTTTTCTTGCAAAAAGATTAACTGCCTCAGGATAAATTCTATGTTCTTCTTTTAGAATTCTTTTAGATAACGACTCTTCTGTGTCTTTCTCATTAACTTTGACCACTGCTTGAATGATCACAGGGCCTGTATCCATTCCTGAATCTACAAAGTGGACTGAACAACCAGAAACTTTGGCCCCGTAATCTAATGCCTGTTTTTGAGAATTCAATCCTGGAAATGCAGGTAATAATGCAGGATGAATATTGATAATTTTATTTTTGTATTTTTTTACAAATTCAGGACTAATAATTCTCATAAATCCTGCAAGACACACTAGTCCGTTTTTGGGTGTAACACCATGTTTGATTAGAATAGATATTATTTTTTTATCATATTGGGCTCTTGTCCCTTTGAATCCTTTACTATCAACTATTTCAATATGGACTCCTAATTTTTGTGCAATTTTTAGTCCTTTAGCATCCTTTTTGTTAGAAATTACTACTGCTGGATTTATTGGAATCTTTTTTTTCTTAATTGCCTTTAGGATGGATTCCATGTTGCTCCCGCGACCTGAAATTAGAATTCCTAGATTTAGCAACTAGTCAATACTGGATCAAACCTGCAATTTATATCAAATCCTAAAAAGATTCTTTTCATTGCCTAGAAAAGTTAGGATGACAAAAAACGGAATTTTGTGTGAAGTAAATGAAAAACGTGTTTATCTTGATCCTAAAAACAGTGATGCAGCTGGAATTAATTTTGTATCTCATGCTCATTCTGACCATCTTCCAACAAAAAATGGAGGTACTATTCTATCCTCCATTGAGACCAATGAAATTGCAAATCTTAGGGGATTTAAGATGGAAAATCATATCGAGTCACTAGATGATTTTTCATTAATTGATAGTGGACATATTTTGGGAGCAAAAGGATTGCTTTTTGATGATATTTTCTACACTGGTGATGTTTGCACTAGAGATCGTGGATTTCTAAAAGGTGCAAAAATCCCAAAATGCAAAACATTGATCACAGAATGTACCTTTGGCCTTCCTGAATTTGTTTTCCCAAAACTTGAAGATACTCTAAAACAAGTCAATGAATTAATTTCTGAACTGTATGGAAAGGGTATTCCGGTAATTCTGATGGGATACCAGTTAGGTAAGGCACAAACCATTACCCAATTCTTTGGCCACTGGGCTCCTCTATACCTGCATGATTCTGTAAAAGATATGAATTCACTTCATCAGAAATTTGGAATCTCGCTAAATGATGGAATTGGACATACTGAGGCTGAAAAAAATGGATTACTAGAAAAGAAACCTTGGATAATGGTTGCCCCCATGCTATCAAGCAAAAATAAATTTGTTCAAGATATGAAAACAAAATACGGTGCAGTAACCATTGGATTTAGTGGATGGGCACAATCAACAAAATTTTCTTTTGGACGACGAACCGATTATTCTATTCCTATGAGTGACCATTGTGATTACAATGAATTAATCGATATGGTAGTACAATCTGAGGCCGAACAAGTTTACACTATACATGGTTTTGTAGAAGAGTTTGCAGAAGATTTGAGAAAAAGAGGAATTAGTGCACAACCTTTGTTAGAAAATTCTTTAGATGATTTTACTTAGTAAATTCATTACATTGACAATCTTCTATTAGGCAAGTTTCAGAGTTTCTAATATGATCATGAGAGAAATGTTTACACTTTTCATTTTTGCAAATTCGTCTTTGCGCTTCTTTTTGTACTACTGATTGCGCAATCTCGTTTGCTTTTTCCTTGCTGTACCCTTTTTTGTCCATATAGAAATGCACAACTCTATTGTAAAGTATTTCAGGTTTGAATTGTTTTTCTAGCAATATTGTCTCTTCCTATTTCCTCTTCTAAAACTTGATCCCCTGTGACAGTCACACTTACAGGATTCATTATTACAAAATCCATAATTATTTTTTATCATATTCTAATTAGGCACTTGTAATATTTGAAGGACTCTTCTTTTTCAGTATCCATTTGTTTAATTTGAATTCAGAAATTTGACATTTTTTAGGTTATTTTTATTAAATTATCTCAAAATCACGCCTATGTCCATCAGATTTGTGTGAGTAGCATTTGTGATTACATTTCCTTTTTGTTTTTGAAAGAACCGACCAGAATCACTGTTTTTTAGAAAGTCTTTCATAATGTCTAAATCTATTTTGATGTTTTCAGTAATTGCTCCTGCAAAAACTGAATTACCATCAATCCCATCAGTTCCAATTGAAGCAATAACCATTTTTTTTAGTTTTTGAGTATTTTTTAATAATCTTAGAACTAGTTCTTGGTTTCTTCCTCCCATTCCTTTTCCTAGAACTTTAACTGTTGTTTCTCCACCAAAAATTATACAAGTTTTTTCATCTTCTGAAATCTTTTCAAGTATTTTGGTTACTGCTTCTTTGATATCTCCAAATATTTGCATAGTACATACTTTGTAATTCATTTCTTCTGCCTTCTTTTTCATTGCTTGTATGCATTCTTCATTGTTTGCAACTACACAATTTTCTATCTTTGCTTTTTTTGTTGTTTCTATAATTTTGCTTTTTCCATTCTCTAAAAGATCTAATACTTCTTGTGGCATTTTCCAACGGATTTTGTATTTGTCTATGATGTCTAATGCATCTGCATAAGTGGTATCATCCATGTATGTAGTTCCAGAAGCAATAGATGAAAGATCATCACCTTCTACATCTGACATAACCAAACTTACTCCATGACACTTCATTTTTTCTACTAGTTTTCCTCCTTTGATTTTTGATAGATGTTTTCGTATACAGTTAAACTCTTGAATTGTAGCTCCTGATTTGAGCAATACTTCTGTGACATGAACTTTATCTTCTAGTGTAATGTCATCTGGCATTGCAAGTAATGATGAACCGCCCCCAGATACTAGAAAAATTATCAATTCATCACTGCGCTTATTTTGAACAAATTTCATGACTTCTTTTGCAGCTTTTACGCTAGTTTGGTCAGGTTTAGGATGCCTGGAATTAAAAATCTGAAATTTTTTGCCCTTGATGATGGATTTTGAGCCTTTGGGAATTACTATGATTCCGCTCTTAATTGGAATTATTGCATTCAGTGCCCTAGTCATGGAATCTCCTGCTTTTCCAAAAGCAACCGAGTAAATATTGGAAAATTTTTCAAGATTAAACACTTTATCATTAATTTTGATTTTATTTGGAGTCACAAATTTTGGAATGATATTTTCTGGATTTGCTGCTTGTAAACCTGACTCTAAAATTTCTAAGCAATCTTTTTTCTTATCTGTAGTTGCTAAATCATCAAAATTCTGTATAATCATACTGTCCCTCAACAATGCAAGATATAATAATAATCAATGATGCCTTTGATTTATGCAAACAGTACGCATTCCAAAAGTTATCAACTTTGGAGAAAATGCACTTGGTGAAACAGAGTATCCAAAAAATGCCCTAGTTGTCACAACCGTTCCGCCAGAACTATCTGACAAATGGTTAGCAAAAATGGGTATCCAGGATTACATGCTGTATGATCAAGTAAAACCTGAACCATCAATTGAAGATGTCAATACTGTTATTTCACAATTCAAAGACAAAGACCCATCATGTCTTATTGGACTTGGCGGTGGAAGTTCAATGGATGTAGTAAAATATGCTGCACCAGAGATGAAAAAAGAAAAGATCTTAATTCCCACAACCTTTGGAACTGGAGCTGAAATGACAACTTATTGTGTTCTGAAATTTGATGGTAAGAAGAAATTGTTACATGAAGACAAATTTTTAGCTGACATGGCTGTTGTGGATTCATATTTTATGGATGGCACACCAGAACAAGTTCTAAAAAATTCTGTCTGTGATGCATGTGCTCAAGCAACCGAAGGCTATGATAGCAAACTCGGAAATGACTTGACAAGAACTCTTTGTAAACAAGCATTTGAGATTCTATATGATGCAATTATGAATGACAAACCAGAAAACTATCCTTATGGTTCAATGTTATCTGGAATGGGATTTGGTAATTGTTCTACGACTCTTGGTCATGCCTTGTCCTATGTGTTCTCAAATGAAGGGGTACCTCATGGATATTCATTGTCCTCCTGTACCACAGTTGCTCACAAACATAACAATTCCATATTCTATGATAGATTCAAAGAGGCTATGGCAAAACTCGGTTTTGACAAATTAGAACTCAAAGCTGATGTTTCAGAAGCTGCAGATGTTGTAATGACAGATAAAGGACATTTGGATCCAAATCCAATTCCAATATCCAAAGACGATGTCGTAAAATGTCTTGAAGATATCAAAGCAGGTAATTTGTAAAAAATTCAATATTTTTTACTTTTTTTCTATTTTATTGATAAACTGCGAAATTGGCAGCTTGATGAAACTTTTTATTCTAATACTCTAAGGTAATTGTACTTGGCTTCAAAACAACTCAAATTCGGTATTCAAAATGGACTTAATGTCGCAAGAGCCGGATACACTGAAGACCAAATATTGACAGCTTGTATACTTGCTGACAAAACTGGTTATGATTCAATTTTCTATATGGATCACACAAATGTTCCACAATGGAAAAATGCTACTGTTTTAGACCCTTGGGTTATGTTATCTGCAATTGCAGCAGTAACAAATAATGTTGAATTAGGAACTTGTGTAACTGATGCAATCCGAAGACATCCTTCAAACATTGCACTAGCTGCAATTACACTTGATAGAGTTTCAAAAGGTAGAGCAATTTTGGGAATTGGAGCAGGTGAAGCACAGAATCTAAAAGAATTTTGCATTCCATTTGAAAAACCTGTTTCTAAATGGGAAGAGCAAATAGAAGTTATTCATGAATTGTATAAATCAACTCCTGACAATACTGTCGATTATAAAGGAAAATATTACCAATTAGAAGGTGCATGTTTGCAAGCACCACCAATTAGAAAACCACGTCCACCAACTTACATGGCTTCTGGTGGTAAACGTACGCTTGCATTGACTGGTAAACTTGGTGATGGTTGGTTGCCAATTGGTTACACTCCTGAATTATTTGAAGATCATAGAAAACAAATCGAAGTTTCTATGGATACAAACAATAGAACACAGGAAGAAAAAGACAACTTCCAAATGGCTTTGGATATTGATGTTTACTTTTCTGATGATGCAGAAGCATCATGGGCTAAAATGAAAGAAGCAGTCAAAGTAAGTTTGTTCAAGCCTGAGATTTTGAGAGTTCACGGATTAAAAGAAATTGAAGGATTTGATTTTGTAAAATACTTTACAGAATATTCAATGTCTGACCAGAGTTGGATTGTAAAGATGAGAGAAGCTGCAACTAAAATTCCTGATGGTGTTGCACGTTCATCGACTGCAGTTGGTACTCCTGAAGACATGATTCCTGTGTTTGAGAAATTCATGGATGCTGGTGTTAACCACTTTGTTATTAGGTTCTGGGGTAAGAATTACTTTGGCTCTATTGACAAGTTTGCAAGTCATGTGATGCCTGCATTACGTGCTAAAGCAAAACAGTAAGGTATTCTATACTATAACATATAGCAAATCATTTAGTTTACTATCTCTTAGAAATTATGATGGATGAAGACCTTCCCGAATCAGTAAAAAAATGCCTTGACATTTTAGAAGAAAATGTAGAAATTTTGGCCAATCTTGAATTAGATTTAGATGATGAAAAAGAAGATGAATTAACTCCTGATATGGAACTGCACAATTTGTATGATATGACTGAAGATGTTGCTGAATCTGCAAAACTAAAACGTGCAGAATCCAATTTTACTAGACGTCAGACTGAAGATTCTTTATGATTTATGAGGTCTTTTCTTTTTTGTAAATGATTTAGCCCTTCGTTTGTTTTTTTGTTTTTCCAATCTCTTTCTAGTACGTTCAGTAGCATTTGTGGATCCTTGAATGATTTTTGTTTTGCTTCCATCTTTTAGCATAATTTGTTTTCCTTTAAATCTAAATTCAACATCTCTGCATTTAATATAATATTTTTTCAGACAGAAGAATATTCTATTATTAGTTCCATGCATCTCTTTAACTTCTTTTGATTTTTTTAATTCATTGAGAATATTTCGAAGTAACCCTTTGTCAATATCTGTTATTCTATGTAATTCCCTAAACCAGATAAATTTAGATTCAGACCCCCATTCTTCTAAAAGATTAAGTGTAATCTTTGTAGCCTCTTCTCTTTCTTCATCGAATTCTGCCATTTTATTTGGTTGAATTGATCCTAAATTTAGCAATTTACATTAATGAAAAAATTAGATGAAAAAAGTCAAATTTTAGAAAGTAATTTGTTTTTGATTGTTTTAATTATTATGTAATATGGGCACAGATTTCAAAACTGAATGTAACCAATTAGAATGTAGAATTTTGGAAATTAAGGCAATGGCCAAAGAATTAGATGAAGAGGAATAACCTATTTTTTTGACTTTGATTTTAGTTCCTTAATTCTAGATTTTGTAACTTTCACTGACTGTTTTTGATTGTTTTCCATTTTGTTTGCTATGGAATCAATCTGTTTGATAATTTTTGCTTGAGATTCAGGAGATTTTGTTTTAAGTAACTTTTTCTTTAGTTTTTTTAGCTGGTTTGAATATCCGTCAAAATCATTTCTTAAATCATTAAGATAAGGATCATCCATGATGATTTTTATTTTATCTAATCTTTTAGGTATTTCTATACTCAGGATTTATAATATTATTTTTCTGAAATACTTTATGCAGCTAACTGGAATTCTTCAAATAAAATCATATGATAAAGTAAAAGAATTTCTAAATGAAGAACATGTTGGGCGTGTTGCTAGTATTGATGAAAATGGATTCCCTCAAATTATTCCAATGAATTTTGTATTTCTAAATGATGCAGTATACATGCATTCACATGTAAAGGGTGAGAAACTAGATAATATTTCTAGAAATAATAAAGTAGGTTTTGAAGCAGATAGAGAATTAGAATTTTTACCTTCATATTTTGAAGATCCAAGTAATGCATCACTTGCTGACACATTATACATCAGTATTGTAATCAAAGGTATGGGTTCGTTAGTAATTGATAGGGAAGAAAAAACACTTGCATTAAATGGATTGATGAAAAAATATCAACCTGAAGGATTCTATGATCCAATAAAATCTGATATGAGAGTATTAGATGCTGTCACTGTAATCAAAGTCTCTCCTAAATCGTTACATGGGAAATACAAAATTGGTCAGCATATGCGAGCTGAAGATAGATTAGATTTGGCAGAAAAAATTCTAAAGAAAAATTCTTCAACTGCACATGAAACTTTGAAGATTATGGGGTTTGAGATTACTGACACTGGTTTAAAAATGATTGATGAGCCTAAATGGTAATTCTGTATATTTTAAAATAATTAAATTCCGAACACATTTTTCCCTTTTTGCTCTTTAAATTTTTTAAGAAAATCATTAGTTTTGATCTTTAAATCCATCATGACTTCTTGCTGTGTTTCTTTAAGTTCTTTGTTGACATCTTCTTCGGGAATTTCGGTCCCTTTGAGTTTTAATTCGATCCTAACTTCTTGCTCTGTATCTTTGAGTTCCTTTTTAGGGTCACGGCTCATTACTTGCACACATCTGTCTCTTCCCTGCTAGAATTTAAAATCATTTAGAATTTCCCAAATTTAGTAATTTGTTGACTTGGCATTACTAATCCAGAAACGTTAGCTATAAGTTCAGTTTTCGAGGATTGTATCTGTTGGAACAACTCTCAAAGTTTGAATTGGCTTCTGATTACACTCCTACAGGCGATCAACCTGAAGCTATTGATGCGTTAGTCAAAGGTGTTGAGAAAGGCACTGTTCAAACCTTACTTGGAGTTACGGGAAGTGGCAAAACCTTTTCTGTGGCCAACGTAATTGCAAGAACCGGAAAAAACACTCTAGTAATTTCTCATAACAAAACTCTTGCTGCTCAACTATATTCCGAACTCAAACAATTTTTTCCAAAAAATAATGTTGGATATTTTGTATCATACTATGACTATTATCAGCCAGAAAGCTATCTTCCTCAAACAGATACCTACATAGAAAAAGATACTCAGATTAATGAAAAAATAGAAAAATTGAGATTAGAAGCTACTGCAATGTTGCTTTCAGGAGAACCTACAATTATTGTATCGACTGTCTCGTGCATATATTCACTGGGAAATCCTAGAGATTGGGAAGATCTAGCTATTACAATAAACA
>JAHELP010000028.1:12248-16135 GCA_024644105.1 Candidatus Nitrosopumilus sp.
CCGCAGCTTCATGGTATGTACAAAGGGGATCATTCAAGAAAAAATGAATTAATAACATATGGGTTTAGACTCCCAAGCGCATTTGATAATCGTCCTTTGAAATTTGAAGAATTTGAAAAATATTTAGAAAACACAATTTTTGTATCTGCAACTCCTTCTGAATATGAGAAAAAAATATCATCACAGATTGCAGAGCAACTTGTAAGACCAACTGGTTTGTTAGACCCACAAGTTGAGATTAGGTCTACAAAAAATCAAATGGATGATTTAATCAATGAAATCAACAAAAGATCTGCTAATTCTGAGCGTGTTTTGGTAACTACCTTGACCAAACGGATGGCTGAAGATTTGGCTGAATATCTCTCAAAAAAGAACGTTAGAGTCAGATACATGCATTCTGAAATTGAGGGATTACAAAGAACTGAGATAATTAGACAATTACGCCTGGGGGAATTTGATGTTCTTGTGGGAATTAATCTTCTAAGAGAAGGACTAGATATCCCTGAAGTTTCGTTGGTCGCAATTTTGGATGCAGATAAGGAAGGATTTTTGAGAAATTTTACAAGTTTAATTCAAACCTGTGGACGTGCTGCAAGGAATGTTAACGGAACTGTCATAATGTATGCAGATAGTACAACTCAATCCATGAAAAATGCAATGAGTGAAACTAAACGCAGAAGAGAAAAACAGATGCAATATAATCGTGATAATAATATTATTCCTAAAACCATTATCAAATCAGTTCCAGAACAAGAAATTGCTTTGGATGATTCTAAATTAAAATCAACACATGATCTGACAACTGAAATAATTGATTTAGATGCTCAAATGAAAAAATATTCTGAAGATTTAGATTTTGAAAGAGCAATTGAGTGCAGAGATAGAATAAAAAGAATAGAAAAGGAGATTGAATTTAAAAATGACAGAAAATAAATTAAAAATTCGTGGTGCACGACATCACAACTTAAAAAACATAGATATTGATATTCCTAAAAACAAACTGGTTGTAATCAGTGGATTATCTGGTTCCGGAAAATCTACATTAGCATTTGATACCATTTATGCAGAAGGACAGAGGAGATATGTTGAATCACTTTCAGCTTATGCACGTCAATTTTTAGAGATGATGGATAAACCTGATGTTGATTCAATTGAAGGTTTGTCTCCGGCAATTTCCATTCAACAAAAAACGACTAGTAAAAACCCTCGTTCCACTGTGGGAACCACAACTGAAATTTATGATTACATGAGATTACTGTTTGCAAGGATTGGCATTCCATATTGTACTAATTGTGGACGTAAAGTCTCTACTCAATCAATTGAAAGAATTTGTGATTCAGTTCTCAAAGATTTTTCTGGAAAGAAAATTTTAATTTTAGCCCCGATTGTTCAGAGAAAAAAAGGTACATATGAAAAATTATTTGAACAAATCAAAAAAGATGGCTATTCTAGAATCCGCCTAAATGGTGAAATTTTGAGCCTAGATGAGGAAATTCCTCCTCTTGATAGGCAAAAATGGCATAATATTGAGATTGTAGTTGATAGAATCACAACTGAAAAATCAGAACGCTCGCGACTTTTTGAGGCCATACAAACTGCAATCAAAGCCTCTAAAGGTGACGTAATGATTGCAACTGAAAAATCAGAAAAAATTTTCTCACAAAATAATGCATGTCCCTACTGTGGACTAACAGTTGGTGAATTGGAGCCACGTTCTTTTTCATTTAACTCCCCTTTTGGTATGTGTAAAACATGTAATGGATTGGGTGTCAAGATGGAATTTGATGCTGATTTAGTGGTACCAGATAAAACAAAATCTATTTTGGATGGTGCAATTGTTCCATGGAGTGGGAGGTTTTCTGCATTTAGACGTCAAGCATTAAGAGCAGTTGGTAAAAAATTTGGTTTTGATTTAATGACACCATTTGATAAGATAAAACCCAAACATCTCAAAATAATTTTACATGGGACAGATGATTTGATTGATTTTACATATCGTTCAAAATCAGGAGACTCTTCATGGCAATCCACAAATACGTTTGAAGGTGTACTATCTAATCTTCAACGTACTTTCATGGAAACTGATTCCGAATCTAAACGTGAGTGGCTTAAACAATTCATGAGAGATACCCCATGTACTACATGCAGTGGTAAAAAATTAAAACCTGAATCATTAGCTGTTAAAATAAATGAAAAAGGAATTATGGATGTATGTGACATGTCAATTGACCATTGTTATGATTTCTTTTCTTCATTAAAATTAACTGAAAATGAGCAATACATTGCAAGAGATGTTTTAAAAGAAATTAGGGAACGTTTAGAATTTTTAATGAATGTGGGATTAAATTATCTAACATTAAACAGATTAAGTTCAACATTATCTGGCGGTGAATCTCAACGCATTAGGTTGGCAACTCAAATTGGTTCCAACTTAACTGGAGTTTTGTATGTACTTGATGAACCAACAATTGGTTTGCATCAAAGAGATAATACTCGATTAATTAAAACGCTAAATAAGCTACGAAATCTTGGAAATACAGTAATAGTTGTAGAGCATGACGAAGAAGTTATACGAAATTCAGACTGGATGGTTGATTTAGGTCCAGGTGCTGGTGTCCATGGAGGAAATGTTGTTTTTGAGGGAACTGTAAATCAAATTCTTAAAGATACAAAATCTGTAACTGGGAAATATCTGAAAAATAACTCTTTGATAAATCTTGATGATAAAATTCGGAATCCTTCGGGTTCATTAATAATAAAGAACGCATCTGAAAATAACTTAAAGGATATCGATGTTGAAATTCCTTTAGGATTATTTGTTTCTGTAACAGGTGTTTCTGGTTCTGGAAAGTCTACTTTAATTAATGATATTTTATTAAAAACTCTCGAAAATCATTTTTACAAATCAAATACTAGACCTGGAATGCATAAAGATATTCTAGGTTTAGAAAATATTGATAAAGTTATAGCTATTGATCAATCTCCAATTGGTAGAACTCCACGTTCAAATCCTGCTACTTACATTGGTGCTTTTACTCCGATTAGAGAACTCTATTCAAACACTGCAATGTCTAAAGAACGCGGTTATGCCCCTGGACAATTTTCCTTTAATGTAGCCGATGGAAGATGTTTTGCATGTGATGGCGATGGAGTTAAACAAATTGAAATGCAATTTTTATCTGATGTATATGTAAAATGTGATGAGTGTAAGGGAAAAAGATACAATACTGAAACCTTATCCGTTTTGTATAAAGGAAAAAATATCTCCGATATTTTAGATATGACAGTTTATGAGGCATTAAATTTCTTTGAAAATATTCCTGCTATTAAAAGAAAATTACAAACAGTATATGATGTTGGCTTGGGATACATAAAACTAGGACAATCTTCTACAACATTGTCTGGCGGTGAAGCTCAAAGGGTAAAGCTTGCATCTGAACTATCAAAAAGAGGAACTGGAAAAACACTATACATATTGGATGAGCCCACAACAGGTTTGCATTTTGCAGATGTTCAAAAATTACTAGATGTTCTCAATCGATTGGTGAATTTAGGAAATTCTGTAGTCGTAATTGAACACAATATGGATGTCATTAAAAATTCTGATTGGTTAATCGATTTGGGACCAGAGGGTGGTGATGAAGGAGGTAAAGTAGTAGCTATTGGCACTCCAAAAGAAATTTCCAAAGCCCCTGGAAGTTATACTGGTAAATATTTGAAGAAATTATTGAAAAAATGACATTTAATATTTCTAAAATAACTATTCCAACTGATCCTGGAATCTATTTGATGAAGGATTCAGATGGGACAATTATCTATATTGGAAAGGCTAAGAATTTAAAAAATAGAGTAAAATCATATTTTAATAAAAATCAAAACTACAAAAC
>JAHELP010000073.1 GCA_024644105.1 Candidatus Nitrosopumilus sp.
GCAAGATTTGGTAAATATGGCATATGTGCACATGTTGCAAATCTATCAATCTTACTTGCTTTTAGTTTTGTTTTAAAATTATCAATATTTTCTTTGGTGAGTGGTTTTGCGTGCCAACCTCTTGGATTTCTAGTAAATATTTGAAAAGCAGAACATTCTCTCTCAACAGCATTATCTACTGATTTGTCAATTGATCCAGAAATTGAAACATGACAACCAACCTGCATATTCACTATTTCCTAAAACATAATTTAAACCAGAGTCAAAATTCAAAAAATCAGATTTTTAAGTAAACTAGGTAAATTACTTTCATGCTTGCACTTGGACAAGATGAAATTGCAAAATACCCTTTCTTGGCTGATGCTGGACAATATCTCAAAGATCAAGGATTTTCTCTAGAGCAGTTTGGGGCAGATCCTGATTTGAAGCAGCTAATTGACAAGGCATATGAGAGAATTTTGGTTGCTGCAGATGGAAAAATCTACAAATCAGATCTGGATGGAGATCATGTTTCCAAGGAGGCAGCGTTACCTAGAGAAGTTTTCTCATTTCTTTTAGCTATTGTTCTATTGAAGCTAAGTGGGATGCATACTCTGATCAAAAGATTTGCATTAGCTGAGGCAAGACGGGCAGAAAAATATTTAGAAAAAGATCTTGCAAATATATCAGATGAATCAAAAAATCAACTCGCAATAAGAGTAATTGATGATCTATTTTCAGTTCAAGTCAAAAAATCAAATGATTATTTTATAATTCCAGTATCTGATTATCTTAAACACTCTATTAATTTTCATGAGAGAGAATGGAAACTTATTAACAGACATGTAGAAAATGGTCATGTTTTTCTTTCTCCACATGAAACTGTTAGATTGATAAGAAAAGAATTGGGAACTTATATTAATTCAAAAATTATTAATGCAAAAACGCCTACTATGATTCCAGGATTTGAAGATTCTGTCAATAAACTAGTTTCATTATCAAAAAAATTTACAACCTATACTGTTTCTACAGGAGAATACCCACCATGCATTAAACATGCAATTGAAATACTTGAAAAAGGTGAAAACCTTCCTCATTCGGGAAGATTTATGCTAGCAACTTTTCTTTTATCAAAAGGACAATCAGTACAACAAATTGCACCATTATTCAAAAATGCGCCTGATTACAACCCACGTGTTACACTTTATCAGCTTAATCACTTGGCAGGAACTTCTGGAAGTGGTACACAATATTCTTGCCCTTCATGTGAAAAACTAAAAACTCAAAGTCTGTGTTTTGCTATTCCTGAATGTGATAATATCATTAATCCCTTACAATTTGGAAGGAAGAAAAAATAATGCAAGAAGCAGATATTCAATTCTTAGAGGAATCATTCAAAAAATATTATTTTAATCATTTTGATCTAATTACTGTACCAGAAAGAACGTCTGAGAGAGAATTTGGTTTTCAAAAATTCAATTCAGGAATGACTCGTCACATCTCTATAAAAAGTGACAAAGAATTGCATCTAATGTTCATGCAAAATATCCCCTCTGATGTTTATTGTTCAAATGCTTACTATACATTTCCAAATCTCCCAATGAATGAAAAAGATTGGAAAGAAGCAGATCTAATTTTTGATATTGATGCAAAAGATCTTAATTTGTCCTGTAGAGGAAATCATACAGTATCAATATGTAATGATTGCAATGAAATTTCAAAAGCTTCCACTCAGTGTATAAATTGTAATTCAACTAAATTAGAAAAAAAATCCTTACCTTGTAAAAATTGTATTGATGCATCAAAAACTGAAGTTTTAAAATTAACTGAAGTTTTAATTGATGATCTTGCAATTACTAAAGAAAATATACATGTATATTTTTCAGGAAATGAAGGCTTCCATGTCTATGTTTATAATTCACAATTTCAAAAAATTGGTTCTAGAGAAAGATCTGAACTAACAGACTATATTTCACTTCGAGGAACTATTCCAGAAACCTTTGGAATGAAAAAATTTAAACCAAATCGTGCTTCTTTTCCAGATTTTGATGAAAAGGGATGGAGGGGAAGATTCTCAAAACAAGTTTTTGGTTCAAAATCAAAACGGTCTAAAATAATTACAGAATTAATCACAAATGGTTATTCATCTTTTCAAAAAACACTTGAAGATGTATCAGAAAGCATTGGAGTAAAAATTGATCCTAATGTAACCATGGATATTCACAGAATATTTCGATTGCCGGGTTCAATAAATAGTAAAAGTGGACTAGCAAAAATTCAATGCAATAATTTATCAAACTTTGATCCATACATTGAAGCATCTTTTCTAAGTGATGATACTGTAGAAATTATTGCTAACTCTCCAATACAATTTAGTCTAAAAAATAAAAAATTTGGTCCATACATTAACGAAAAAGTGGCAGTTCCTACGTTTGCTGCAGTCTATATGATTTGTAAAAAACTTGCTAGAATTGCTTGATTTTGCTGGTAAGACATTAATTTACCAAATCTTAAGAAAATTTAGTTTTGTATAGCGCCTCTACTGATAAGCAAGCTCCTCCTCCTGATGCTGGAAAATATATCAGATTAGGAATTGTTGCTATAATTGGAATAGTAATTTTCACTCTAGTAGGAAATCAAGCAGTCATTTTATCAATGAATTTTACTGAATTTGGCGATCAATTTACTAAACCACTCTATTACACACTTATTTCTACAATTATTCTATCTGCAATTGCTCTAGTCCGAGTAAATATTGTAGGACGATCTTCAATTTTCTGGTACGCTATTAGTACTGGAATAGGATTTCTTGGCAGCGGTGGACAACAACCATTAACAAACACAATTGCAAATTTTAGAGATTACAAGCTATCATCTGCCCAGTTTGTAATCTGGCAAATTACCAAGATCTTGCTCTTTGGAGCTTTCTTTGCAAATATCATGTTTGGATTTGCCGCAATGGAATTTATTGACGGCAATACTTTGGGAATTGAAAACTTACCATCATTATTTTCTCTCCCATTTGTAACTCCTGAAAATAATCCAAATTATGCATCTGAAAATGTTGTTCCAATGATTCCTGCACTAGTAATATTGATTCCACCATTACTTGCAGCCATTGGATTACGTTTAGTTTTGTATGTGGGAATTCATAGAATAATTAATGTAATTACATCATTTATGCATGATTCAAACGAAAGCAAACCAAGATATCTAAACTATGTATCAACAATTGAAGGAATAATTGGTATTGGTGTACTTTGGGCAGGTTTTAATCTCTTCTTTACAGATCAAATTGATTATAATACACGATATGTAATTGGCGGTACTCTTGTTGTAGGTTTTGCTTTAATTGCATTTTCTGTAGTTGATAGAATTCGTGCACGTGTACTTACTCATATGTTCAAGCGTGATGTTTACATTAGAATATTAACAATTATTGCAATCGCAATTATTGTTACAGGAGTAGTCGGTGTTAACAATAGTATTGCTGATGCAAAGAAAATTGAATATTTGGGACCATATACAGCTCAACAAATAGGTGTTAATCGACATCTTGGTGAGTTAACTACAGTACAAGAAAATACTCATGATGTACGTCTAACCTCAGTTTCTCCAAATAATATTAAAAATTATGTAAACCAAAACAGTGATGTTCTAGATGTAATTCGAGTTTGGGATTGGGAGGCTGCATTTGCCAAATTAAAGCCTGAGATTGGTCTTATTCCATATGTAGACTTTGAAGATAATGATATTCTTCGTTTTAACAATACATTATACTGGACTGCTTCAATGAAACCAATTCTACCATCATCTGTAAGTCTTGATAATAGATGGTATAACGAACATCTTGTTTATACTCATGTTCCTGATGGATTCCTTACTCTAGAAGCAACGGATGGACAGATTGTTGATAGCAGTGAATTTTTCAAACAAA
>JAHELP010000029.1 GCA_024644105.1 Candidatus Nitrosopumilus sp.
AGCTAGATTTTTATGTGGACTTTGAAGATTTTGTTCAAGATTTGTCATCCTTAGAGGTAATTAGTAAAGATAATCAAAAAATTGCTTTAAAGCTAAAAGGCATCCCACTACAATATGCAAATGCACTTAGACGCGTTTGCCTAAACGGGGTTCCAGTTTTTGCCATAGATACTGTGGATATAATTGAGAACACATCAGTTTTACCTGATGAAGGTCTAGCCCACAGACTAGGACTCATTCCATTGACTACAGATTTGTCCAGATTTAATGAGCCATCTAAATGTGAATGTCAAAGTGAAACAGGATGCTCAAACTGTAAAGTAATGTTAGTTTTAGATTCAGGAGATTCAGATGTCACACGAACTGTTCTTTCTAATGAGTTATCATCAGAGGATGATTCAATTAAACCAGTTTCAGAAAAAATTCCCATAGTACAATTAGCTCCTGGACAAAAAATCAAAATTGAGTGCTATGCAAGACTAGGACGTGGAACAGAGCACGCAAAATGGAATTCTGCAAATATCTCAATGCTAACTGATACTGATAAAGAAGATGTCAAAGTGTTAACTGTAGAATCAACTGGCGCACTTGATCCTCAACAAATTATTATTTCAGGTGTAGACGAAGTAAGTAATAGAATTGGTCAATTTAAAGAGATGATTGACCAAGTTGAAGAATAATCTAAGCATAGACATTATATTTGGGTTTCAAACCGCATTATTCACATGACTAATCAAGTCGTTATACACATGGCCAAAGATCTAAAGAAGGCATCTACCAAAAATGATGCTCCAATTTGGGCAAAATTAGCAGAATATGCATTAAAACCATCTGTAGCAAGAAGAGATCTTAATTTGAATAGAATTGAACAATTAACCAAAGAAAACGACATTGTAGTTTTCCCAGGTAAAGTTCTTGGAACAGGAAACATCTCTCACAAAATTACATTATTTTCATTTTCAATTTCAAATTCCGCAGCAAAGAAAATCATTGAAAAAGGTGGCAAATTAATCAGTCATTCAGATTTGATTGAGCAAAATCCAACTGGAAAAGGAGTGGTACTACTTGGCTAATGGAAGAATTAACAAAAGCAGAGGAACATCCAAACAAGAAACAGTTGTAAGAACTGATAGACCAATTGTAGTAGATGCAACAGACCACATTGCAGGAAGATTGGCATCAAATGTGGCAAAATTACTAGTCAAAGGAAATAGAGTTTCAGTGGTTAACTGTGAAAAAATTATGATGAGTGGAACAAGAAGTAATCAAATTAAAGAATATAGAGAATTTTTAGAGATTAACAGTATTATCAACTACAAACATGGTCCAGTACACTATAGAAGACCAGATACACTAATGGCAAAGATGATTAGACAAATGCTTCCATTTGACAGAAAACCATCAGGAAAAGAAGCCCATCAAAGACTAAGAACATACATTGGTTCACCTAAAGAAATTAAATCACTTGAAAAAATTCAATTTGAAAAAGCTAAAATCCGAAAAGCAGCATCAAACTATACTGCACTAGGAGAATTATGTAGAGTAGTAGGGTGGACTGAATGACAACTCCAAAAACTGAAATCTATTTTGCAACAAGAAAAACAGCTAGTGCTCATGTTTACATTACCAAAGGGAAAGGAAAAATTAGAATTAACAACGTACCAGTAGAAATGATTCCACAAGAAACTGCTCGTGAAGTCATTTTGGCACCATTAGAAATTACAGGAGATTTGAGAGATAAAATCGATATTTCTGTAAGAGTAAGAGGTGGAGGTTTTATGGGTCAAGCCAGTGCAATAGCAACTGGAATTTCAAGAGCCCTTACAGGATGGACTAAATCTAAAAAAGAACCAAAAGATCATCCTTTCCCAAAATCTACTAGAGAAGATCTCAGAAAACGAATCACTGATTTTGATAAATACCTAGTCAGTGGAGACGCCAGAAGAAAAGAACCAAAGAAATTTGGCGGACCTGGTGCAAGAAGAAGAAAACAGAAATCTTACCGTTAGGCTGTGAAAGCTGTAATTCTTGCAGGCGGCAAGGGAACTAGAGGCAAACCATACACTGAATATTTTCCTAAAGCAATGACTCCAATCAAAGGAAAGCCATTGATTGATTATGTTGTAAAATATCTAAAATCATTTAGTTTTGTAGATGAGGTTATCATAGTTTCAGATTTTAATGAACTGGGAGGACAAATTAAAAATTATTTTGGAAGTCAAAAAAATATTACATTTGTTCAAGATTCACAAAGTGGAACTGGAGGAGACCTATTACATATTGCAGGTAAACTAAAAAATGAATCTGAATTTGTCTTATGGTTTGTAGATAATCTTTGTGCAATTGATCTTAAACAAATGAGGGAATTTTTCAGAGAGAAAAAGAGTTCAGCATGCATAGCAACTAGAACAAAAAGAAAAGAAGAGACAGGATTTGCAAAAGTAGAAAATGGAATCATAAAAGAGTTCAAAGAAAAACCAGTGATGAAATTACAATTATCAGAGTGTCTGGGGATTTACATTTTAGGGAAAGATATAATCAAACAAATAAAGGCAAAACAAAAACAAAAAGAAATCAATCTATCATATGATATTTTGCAACAATTATCAAAAGAAGGAAAAATTAGTGCTTTTGATATAGGAAATAATGAATGGATAGATGCTGAATCGCCAATGATTCTAGAAAGAAATGAAAAAACAGTAATGAAGATTATAAAACAGATGGGATTTTAGATTCTCTTTCAAATTCTGAAATTTCTTTTTCATATTGAAAAGTTTGTGCAATATCGTCTAATCCTTCTAAAAGAATTTTTTTCTTGTAAGAATCAATATCAAAACGAATTTCTTCGGAGGGTGTTTTGATAATTTGGTTTTCCAGGTCAACCTCAACTTTACCGGTTTCTTGTTGTAGTTTTTCGACTATTTTTTGGTCCAAAGTGATTGGCAAGACTCCATTCTTGAAACAATTACTGAGAAAAATATCTGCAAAAGAGGGGGCAATTATTACTGAAAAACCATAGTCAAGTAAAGCCCAGACTGCATGTTCACGACTAGAACCACACCCAAAATTATCCCCAGCCACAAGAATTTGTGAATTTGTGTATTTTGGGTCATTTAGAACAAAATCAGATTTCTTATTTTCATTCTCATCATATCTCCAGTTAAAAAATAGAAATTTTCCAAATCCAGATTTTTGAACTAATTTTAAAAATTGTTTTGGAACAATTTGATCAGTATCTACATTTACTTTATCAAGAGGAGTTACAATGCTTGAAATTTTTTTGAAAGGGTCCAAATTAATTCAAATCCATTTTTCTAACGTCTACAAAATGTCCATTGATAGCAGCTGCGGCAGCCATTACAGGACTAACAAGATGAGTCCTTCCACCAGTACCCTGTCTACCCTCAAAGTTTCTATTTGATGTACTTGCACATCGCTCACCAGGTGACAAAATATCAGGATTCATTCCAAGACACATACTACATCCAGCTTCTCTCCATTCAAAGTTTGCATTAATGAAAATTTTATCTAATCCCATCTCTTCAGCTTGTTTTTTTACCATTTGGGAACCTGGTACTACCATTGCCTTGACATGTGGAGAGATTTTTTGATCTTTGATAACTTTTGATGCTTCAATTAAATCTTCTAATCTAGCATTGGTACATGAACCAATAAACACTCTATCAATTTTGATATCTTCAATCAATGTACCAGGTTTTAAATCCATATAATCAAGTGCCTTTTCAGCTCCCTTCTTCTGATTAACATCACCCTTTGAGAATTCATCAGGAGTAGGAATTGATTCAGTTACATCACATGTCATTCCAGGATTTGTTCCCCAACTGACTTGAGGTGCAATATCATCAATGGGCAAAGTAAATTGTTTATCAAACGTTGCATCACTATCAGATTTTAGATGGTCTTTCCAAGTATCAACTAAAGATTCATAGTTCTTTGGAGTGTATTCTCTATCTCTAAGATAATCAAATGTTTTCTCATCAGGGGCAATCAAACCAGCTCGTGCACCGGCTTCTATTGACATATTACAAATTGTCATTCTTTGCTCCATTGAAAGATCGGTGATTCCTTCACCACGATATTCAATTACTGTGCCTGTTCCTCCTCCTGTGCCTATATTTTTGATAATTGATAGTACAATATCCTTAGCAGTCACGGCATGTGGGTTTTTTCGCTTACCTTCAACCCTAATTTCAAAGGGTTTTGGTTTTTCTAACCACATAGTTTGGGATGCTAAAACATGTTCAACATCACTTGTTCCAATTCCCAAAGCAAGGGCTCCAAAAGCACCATGAGTTGATGTATGACTATCACCGCATACAATTGTAGTACCTGGTAAAGTAATTCCTAATTGAGGACCAATGACATGGACGATTCCCTGGTTAGGACTGTTTATTCCAAATAATTTAATTCCAAAATCTTTACAGTTTTTTTCCAGAGTCTGAATTTGTACAGATGATGTTTGATCTAAAATTGGAAGAGAACGGTCTGTTGTTGGAACATTATGATCCATTGTAGCAATGGTAAGATCAGGTCTTCTAACTTTTCTATTATTAATCCGTAATCCCTCAAATGCCTGTGGAGATGTTACTTCATGAACAAGATGTCGGTCAATATAGATTAGTGATGGACTGTTTTGTTTTTCAACAACAATATGGGATTCCCAAATTTTTTCAAAAAGAGTTTTTCCCATTTTAATCCTGGTCTGGTTTATACTTGAAAAGTCCACCAGCAGCAATTATTTTTCCAATAATTTCTGAAAATGGTTTCATTTTGTATGTTTGATTTTTTGTAATATTTTGTATTTCATTTGATGAAACATCGATGTTTATTTCATCACCCTCTGAAATTCCATCATATGCATCCTGCCCAATTTCAATAGGTAACAAAAATGCTCCATCTACTGAGTTTCGATAAAAGATTCTTGCAAAGGATAATGCAAGTACAGCTTTGATTCCAGAATGAGACAATGCAATAGGTGCATGCTCACGAGATGAGCCGGAACCAAAATTTTTTCCAGATAAAATAAAATCACCTTCTTTTACTTTGGAATGAAAGTCAGGATCCAATCCCTCCATTGCATGTGTGGCAAGTTCTGCATAATCATGTATTTTGAGATATTGACCCGGAATTATTACATCAGTATCAATATTGTCTCTATCATATTTTATGACGTTACCTTTCATTTCAAATCCCTCGGATCAGTGATTTTACCTGTTACTGCAGATGCTGCTGCGACTAGAGGGGAAGCCAAATACGTTTGTGACTCTACATGCCCCATTCTTCCTGGGAAATTTCTATTTGTGGTACTGATACAGATTTCGTCTTTTGCTAAAACTCCCATGTGTGCACCACAGCAGGCTCCACAAGTTGGAGGTCCAACAGTTACTCCAGCATCTAAGAATATTTTCAATAAACCATTTTCCATAGCTCTTTGATAAATGGAAATTGCTGCAGGCAATATTTCAGTTCTAATCTTTACTTTTCTTCCTTTTAGAATTCGTGCTGCAGCTTCCAAATCTTCGTATTTTGCTCCAGTACAAGAACCAATGTAGGATTTATCCAACTCAACAGATGGTGCTTCTCTTACAATGCATGTATTATCTGGAGAGAAAGGTTTTGCAATGGTTGGTTCCATTTCAGAACTTTCAAATTCAAAGACTTTGGCATATTCGGCATCCTCATCGCCTTTGATCAAATTAAAATTAGTTGCACCTCTTTGAGAAAGATAGTCTACCACTTTTTGATCCGGTTCAACAATTCCATTCTTTGCACCAGCTTCTGTAGTCATATTACACAAAGTCAATCTGCTTTCAACAGACATTTCATCAATTCCAGATCCTCCAAACTGCATTGTTCTGTATGCACCACCATCATTTCCAATCTCTCCAATGATTTTGAGAATTACATCTTTTGCCATCACATGATCAGGCAATTTTCCATTTAGCTTAAAGTAATAAGTTTCAGGGACTTTGAACCAAATTTGTCCATTCAATAAAACATAAGCAATATCAGTATGTCCTAAACCACAAGCAAATGCACCTAATGCACCGGTTGTATTTGTGTGCGAATCTCCACCAACATAAACATCACCTGGCATCACCATTGCTTCTTCATGGGATATTGTATGACAGATTCCGTATTGTCCCATACCATATTTGAAATGCTTTTCAATTCCATAATTTTTTGTAAAGTTTGATAATTTTACAATATTTTCAGCTGAGACTTTTTCTGCAGAAGGTACAAAGTGATCTTCGGCTACCCAAACTTTTGAGGAATCCCATAATTTATCTACAGAAATTCCTTGTTTCTTTAATTTGTCAAATACCTTAATCACACCTGGGCCAGATACGTCATGCATCATGACCTTGTCTACCTTGGCAAAAACCACATCGTCAGGCGATACAGATGTCTTTCCTGCTCCACGTGCGAGAATCTTCTCAACTATATTCATAATGAAAAAAACTAGTTCTACAGATTAAAAGCTTTTCAGATTTTTAGTTTTCCAGAATTCAATCCGTCTTTTGTTATACCAATTAACTCCTCAACTGTACATTTCCTCAGTGATTCAGGCATAGAGTCGGCTTCAAAAGATTTTAGCGCTCCAATTTTTTTACGAATTAACATTTTGACTAGACTAGGGACATTTTCAGCATATTTTGAATTAATGTGATCTAAAATTTCATCAATTTGGTCTTGGTTCATAACAATAAAAAAGAAAAAGAATGTTAAGTACATTGTGCAATTAACAGTTTTACCACTTTTAGCAGAACGAATGGAAGAAAAATTTGATGTTTTTGAGGCATTGCTAAAAACATTAGAAAAAAACAATGAAAAATTAGAAGATGGAGATGTCATAGTAATTTCTACAAAATATATCTCAAATTCACAAGGAAGAATTGTAGATTTGGATAAAATAATATCCTCAGAAGAAGGTTTGAAGATTTCAAAGATGTTTCAGCTAAAACCAGAAATTGCAGAAATTATTGTTAGAGAATCAGATAAAATTTTTGGTGGAATCGGAGGATTTGTAATTACATCATCTGACAACATAATGGCCCCTAATGCAGGAATTGACAAATCCAATGCAAAAAAAGGCAGAGCAATACTATACCCAACAAACCCATATCTTGTTGCAGAAGAAATTCGAAGAAAGATTTTCTTGAAATTTTTCATTCATGTGGGAATAATTCTTGTAGATAGTAGATTAATGCCAGCAAGAATTGGAACTTCAGGTGTTGCGATTTCATGTGCTGGAATTGAACCTGTTTTAGACATGAGATCAAAGAGGGACCTTGATGGAAATCCATTAAAAGTAACTTTTCAAGCAGTGGTAGACAATCTTGCTACAATTGCAAATCACAAAATGGGAGAAGGCGCAGAATCCAAACCATTTGCAATAGTTAGAAATTCAGATGCAAAACTTACAGACAGAAAAATAAATCCAGCAGAAATGGCCATATCACCAGATCAATGCGTTTATGTCAGAGGATTGTCAAATCCTCCAAAACTTTAGCCTGATTCTTGGTTCTGCTTTAAATAGAGGAATTTATTGAAAAAAATAATGGAGTATCTTACTACATATCCAAAAACAGTTTCATTTTTTGATGGAATTAAACACAAGATTGATGTAGATAGCAAAGAAGGTGTAGAACAACTCCATATCGTAGTAAAGAAAAGTTTTGAGGAGCTAACAAAAATTTTTGCAGAAGAAGGGTTTACCAAAGTAAAGCTTGAGCATAAACAGCCAGATCAAATTGGAAGTGGATTAAATCTAAAATTAAAAAAGCCTTGGGAAATGCATGTTAGAATGGTTGATTTGAAAAAAGGATTAATTGGAATTCATGCAGAAGTTGAAGTTTCACGAGATTATTTGCAGCATTTGTTTTCTCAAAGAACACCAGTGGTTTACGAAGTCGAAGAGATTCTAAAAAAATATCAGATTGATTACAATATTTGGCATGATAAAATTAAGAAAAATGTTCAATCAATAGTGGATAATTACAAAGTAAAGCTTGCAACACCAAGTATTCCTGTGTTTGCATGGAAACCAATGTTATTTGTTATTGGTACTATTGCAGCATTTTATGGTTGGAAATATTTCAACACTATCTGGTAATACTAGACGCCCAAAGTTTCAGCCTTACTAAGTTCCAAAAAGACTTTATCGCCTACTGAAAGACTCATCTCTTTGTATTCATGCATTTCAAGTTTTAATTGAGTAACACCGGATTGCATTCCTGCACCACCCATTCCAGACATCATCTTGTTCAAGTCTTTCATCATATCATTCATGTTTGAAAATCCCATTACTTTTGGGCTTCCAAATGGTGGTTGTGGATTTTGAGTTCCTTCTTTTAGATCCTTTAGAGAGGATAGTGAAACTACAACGTATGGTGCTCCATCAGGGGCAGAATCGATGCTTTTTACTACAAATTCTTTCTTCATGTCTAGTATTGTATCTAAGACCATATAATTTTAATTTTAAGGTCGATTTGTACTAGTTTAGCCAGAATTGAAGCTTTAATTACAATTTTTGGGATTTTAAATCATTGTCTGAAAATGTAAAAACAACTTTACGATATTATGGGATTTCTCCTTGGGAAATTGAGGTTCTCTATGGATTTCTAAATTCTCATTTTACAATTATTCAAGATGAAATTGAGCCAGATGATGTAAATTTTGTAAGTTTCTTAGATATTGATATTCCCCTACAATTTAATGAAGAATTTTTCCAATGGTTTGATTTCAAACGATGGGAAAAAGTAAAATCAGTTTTCAAGGAAATGAAGAGGAGAAGGGGTAGCGGAAATGCTTTAAAAATTGTAATAAATTTTTCTGGCCATCCAAAAATTATTTTCACCATTGATACGGAAGAAAAACAATGGTTTGATAATGCACTTGAAAAAATTGATTTTGTTTTAGAATTATTACCGTATCATATGGATCCTAAAAAGATACCATCAGAAATTACTCAAATCATATACAAATTCGATCCTCAATCAATTAGATGGCGATTAGATTCTGCCTTATCTGAAAATAAAAAATATACTTTCAGAGGGGATTCATGGAAAGAGATTATTTGAGATCCTTTTGTAATGGTTCCAATAATTCATGAAGTTCTTTGTATTTAGATTCTAAAAACTCCAATGCATCAATTAATTTTTTAGATTTTCCATATTTGTAACGAATTAACTCACGATGATGCCAGAACGTTTTTCCTTCTTCAACAGACAAGGTTGTAAAATAATCAGTACCTATCAAAGAGTCAGGCAGTTTTACATCATGAGGAAATAGTAATTCTACAATAAACCATTCATCGCCATCTGGATAATCTGAGCCAGTTTCCACATCAAAGAATACATGAAGCAAGTCAGATTGCATAAGACCATCATCAGCAATAGTAGGATGTTTTATGGGTGATTTTTTAAAATCAAGGTTAACCAGATTAGGCTCAAAGAATCCTTTGATTATTGATTTTCTAAATATTTTATTTGCTTCATTGATATTCAAATGCAAAATAATATTCTAAAACTTGCCTATAACTTCTTAGGTTAAAGTGACCAATCTAAACTTCTAGAGAATCTAGTATCTTTGAAATATCAGTATTAGAATGACCATTTTTGGAAATATTTTGTTTTGCAGGGGAATTTTCAAAGTAGTTTGGAATCTTATCCTTAATTCTTTGAGTGTATGGTGATACAAGTTCATTCTTGTAAAAGACACCAATTGGAATTTTGTCTCCCCATTCAAGGGATTTAATCAAAGCTTGAGATACTTTCTCATTAACTTCAACTTCAGAATTATAGTGTACAACTGGTTCAAATCCTTGTTCTTCAAGTTTGTATATTCTAGAATGTCTCTTTTGTGCTTCTTCAACTAAATCAGTTCCAGCATACCAATCTCTAGTATTAAGATCATTGTATGTAGGACATGGTTGTAAAACATCAAGGAATGAAAGACCTTTGTGATTAACTGCTTGGATAATCAAATCTTTGAGATGTCTTACATCGTATGAATATCCACGAGCGATAAAGGTGAATCCAGATGCAACTGCCAAACCTATTGGGTTTACATTTGAATTTGTGTTTGGAGAAGGTAACGATTTGGTCTTTTCGCCCAACTTTAACGTAGGAGATGCTTGTCCCTTGGTTAAACCATAAACTCCATTGTCAAAAATAATGTAAGTCATATCGACATTTCTTCTTCCAGCAGCTACAAAGTGACCAGCACCAATTCCTAAACCATCACCATCACCACCAGCAGCAATTACTGTCATCTCAGGATTTGCAATCTTTGCGCCTTGTGCAAATGTCAAAACACGCCCATGTAACGTATGAACTCCATATGTGTTGATAAAATGTGATGTCTTACCAGAGCAACCTATTCCTGAAAAGATTGCTGCCTTGTCTCTTTCTATCCCCATTTCAGCTAATGCCATTTGAATTGCATTAACAATTCCAAAATCTCCGCATCCAGGACACCAATCATTGTGTACGTCTGTCTTATAGTCAGATAGTTTAAGCGCCATGCATCAATACCTCACGTTTGTTGGCTTTGTTTTCAATAATTTTTTTAAGTGAATCATAAACTTCAGTACAAGTCATTGCTCTACCAGTGTATTTTAAGATAAAGTAATCAAAATCACGACTTACATTTTGTTTGAATAGTTTTCCCATTTGACCAGAGTGATTAGCTTCAATATCAATTAGGATTTTTGCATCTTTGAGTAGTGATGTTACATAGTCAGCTGGAAATGGATGCATTAGTTTTAGTTGAACATATCCAATGGAGATTCCTTCTTTTTTTAGCATCTCAATGGCATCAAGAATAGGGCCTTTTGTAGAACCCCATGAAATTATAGTATGCTCTTCAACCCCAAAAGATACGGCTTGTTGAGATTCAGGAATATTTTTTAAAATTAAATCTAGTCTAGACATTCGTTTATCCATCATTTTTACACGTAAAATCGGGTCTTCTGTAATGTGGCCTTTTTCATCTGATTCATCTCCAGTATTCCAAAATATCCCATTATCTATTCCCAATCTAGAACGTGGAGAAACTCCATCATCAGTTAACTCAAATCGTCTATAGTTATCTTCTACTTTTTCTAAGAGTTTACCACGATTAATTGTAATTTTCTGTGGATCAAATCTTTTACAAGTAATTACAGAACTTGCTTGGAATTTATCCATCAGATGAATTACTGGAACCTGGAAAATATCTGAATAATTAAAAACATTACCAGTATCGTAAAAGCTCTCCTCAATATCTCCTGACGCATAGACAATCTTTGGGAAATCACCATGTCCTGAATACACTGTAAAAAGTAAATCATCTTGGCCATGTCGGGTTGGAAGTCCGGTTGAAGGGCCACTTCTCTGATAGTTTGTAATTACAATAGGCACCTCATTAATTCCAGCCCAGCCTAACATTTCAGTCATCAAAGCAAATCCAGGGCCTGACGTACACGTTGATGAACGCGTTCCAGTCAATGCACTACCAATAGCCATTCCCATTGCACAAATTTCATCTTCTGTTTGAATTACTGCAGTAGAACCAGGTCTATCATCAATAACTTCAAGAATGTCATTTGATTCTAGAAATACAGATTCATCAGATGCAGGTGTAATCGGATAATAAGATTGGAATCTACAACCGCATGCCATTTTACCTAGAGCAGTACCCTGAAAACCTTGAACCAAAATAGTTTCAGATTCTTTTTCAATTCCAAGTAAAGTTTGATTGAAATTTTCAAATTTTGCAGTTGCATAATTATATGAGTAAGTTGCAGTATGTTGATTTATTTTTGCGATTTCAGGTTTTTTTGAAAAGATATCTCCAATAGTTTTGTTCAAAGAATCAGGAGGCATTTTGACCAATCCCAATGATAAAGATACAGCAATGACATTGAACATTCTAACTAATCCCTTCAATCTCGGGTTTTCCAATTCTTCGGCAAGTGTGGCAAGAATAGATTTGAAAGATACAGGATATAGTGCAACTCCTTTTTCCTTTGCAATCTCTAAAACCCCTGCAATGGTAAATGGTTTATTTTTTGATTCTAATTCTTTGTGCAGTCTTTCTTTGAATGGTCCATCAAGAGTGTGCACATCATCTGTTTTAGATTTTTCTAGATCAGAATCATAAATTATTCCACCACCAGAAATCACTTCATCATAATGGCGAAAAATTGTTTCAGCATCAAATGATGCCATAAGATTTACAGCATTAACATTTGAATTAATTTTCTCTTCAGATACTCTTACGGTAAAGTAACTATGCTCACCTTTGATGTTTGAATAAAATTCTCGTTTTCCAAATATTGCATACCCCATTTCAGCACATACTTTTGAGAAAATATTAGCGCCAGATTCTACCCCACTTCCTTGAGGCCCTCCAATCAGCCATGTAAAATCAACAGAACTCATAGATTATCACTCCATTTTTGAATTTTGATAATTTCATCTCTGTTTTATCCTCCTGTGGCTGCATCAAATAGTGCACATTCACATTTATCACGTTCACCGCAATATGGACACACACAGACGCATTTTTCAATTGAATTTCCACATTCTACACAAATAGCAAATTCTTCTTCAACCTCAGAGGACATTAAGGAAATTACAAAGAAATCGTATAAATGGTTTGAGATGAATCTCAAGACTGATGAAAAAGAAAGTGTTCCTTACAAGAAGATTACATGACTTTGCAATAAAGGAATTAAAAAAAAGATATCAAATAGAAATTCATTCTGGAAAAATTCCAATCCCACAATCAAAACTGCGATCCAAGATTAAGGATGTGGATGGACTGATTTGTTTTCCATATGACAAAATTAGTCAAGAAGTAATTGATTCTGCAAAAAATCTAAAGTCAATTAGCACATACAGTGTAGGTTTTGATCATATAGATACAGAGTATGCAAAAATAAAGAAAATTAGAGTTGGCTACACTCCAGAAGTACTAACTGATGCAACAGCAGATTTAGCTTTTTCATTATTACTTGATATTTCTAGACGAGTTTCAGAAGGCGATAGAATCATTCGAGATGGAAAATGGAGGGAGATTTATGGTGCATTTGATTATGTTGGAGTAGACCTTCAAGGCAAAACACTTGGAATTTTGGGTTTAGGTAGAATTGGAAGTACCCTTGCTAAAAGAGCCAAAGCATTTGATATGAAAATAACATACCATAACAGAAAACGTATCTCTAAAACAAAAGAGAAGTCATTAAACGCAAAATATGTGTCGTTTGAAAAATTAATTTCAGATAGTGACTTTATTTCGATTCACGTTCCCCATACAAAAGAAACAGACCAGCTTTTTGATATGAAAATATTTAAAAAAATGAAAGAATCTGCATTTTTAATTAACACATCAAGAGGAAAAGTTGTCAATGAGAAAGATCTTGTAGTTGCCCTAAAGAAGAAAATAATTTCAGGTGCAGCATTAGACGTGTTTGAATTTGAGCCTATTAACAAAAATCATCCTCTTGTGAAATTACCAAATATTGTACTTGCGCCACACATAGGCAGCTCAACTAAAGAAACAAGAATGAAAATGGCTGAAATTACAGTTAAAAATTTAGATCTCGGAATAAAAGGAAAAAAACCAATCTATTCAGTAGGATATTGAATTTCACGCTTGAGTTATCAACTCATAAAATGTGCAGTTTTTATATCTAAATTGCAATGTATAAGCAGAATGAAAAAATTCAAGCATACAAATGAAGAATTAGAATTAGCTAAAGTACAAACTGAAAAAGATAAGAAAGAAAAAGAGTCTAAAGATTAAGATTTTTTACTTGTCTTTTTCAGACAAGTTTTTTTTTAAAATTGAATTTTTGAAGTGAATTTTTGGTTCAGTCCATCATAGATATTTTTTCTTTCAGGTATTAGTTGCATAGAATCATCATACATTTTTGTAAAAAATGCTGCAATAATTCTTTCATTGTTTTCATCAAAAAAACGAACACTAAAACTTGTACGTTCTGGTTTTTCTTCTTGAACAAATTCTGCAGATTTTATCAATTCTGAATTTACATGCAGATGTGCAGGGCCATCATTTTCACCAATAGTTATCCACTTTTCTTTTTGTTTGATACTAAGTGGACTACGAACCTCACTTACAGCACCACTATTTTTTACAATAAGTAAAACATCATCAACTTTGACTATATCGGACAATAATTCTAAAAGCATTACAAAGTATTGAAATTGAAATTATTTCAGTTTTTTGAACGGTTCATATCAATTTGAACAAAGTCATCTGAATCCCCATGAACGCAGTCAGTTCCTACTGCCTTTACGGGTGAAAAACTAACGTTTCCTTCATGCATTTTACCCTCTTTTTGTAAAATTCCAATTTTGCCTGATACTATCTCTTTATGTTTTTTACAAGTTAGTCCTACCATGTATTCATCACTTCCTGAAATAATAGATACGATAAATTCAGGAGGATTCACACATCCCTTGCCTTCCTCCTTTACTGAGCATTTATCAGGTAGCATGGTTTGAATTGATAATTTATTGGATATTAATCTTGATTGTTACTTACTCAATTTATTATCAACCAAGGTGTATTAAATTTGAAATCTATTGGCACATAATTTTGATATTGTAATTATTGGTGGAGGCATTCTTGGAACATCATTATCATATTTTCTAGCATCATTAAACAAATCAAAAAAAATAGTAGTTATAGAGCAAGCTCACAAAGTTGCATTTCATACAAGTGGAAGAAACACTGGAAAAGTTCATGCCCCCTATCTATACAACCCTATAAAGAAAAAACTATTTGCAAAATCAGCTTTTCACGGTTTTGAGATGTGGGAGGAATATGCAAAATTGAGAGATTTGCCATTTAAAAAAGATGGAGTAATTGAAGTTGCTTTGGATAAAAAAGGAAACAAAGTCCTTGAAAAATATCTCAAATGGGGAAAACAAAATGGTCTGGAAGACAATGACATCAAGTTGATGGATAAAGAAGAACTAAAAAAAATAGAGCCTGAAATAAAATGTGAATCTGCATTGTATGTATACAGAGATGCATCAACTGATTATTCCAAATTTACAAGTTCATTAATGAAAGACAGTAAAGAAACAGGTACAAAATTTCTGCTAGACACCAAAGTTACAAAAATCAAAAAAGAAAATGGCAAATGGGTAATCACGCTAAATGATGATCATGAAATCAATGCAGAATTTCTAATCAATGCAGCAGGAGGACAAGCCATTGATATTGCACACAGTGTAGATGTTGCAGAAAAATTTACAGACGTACATTTTAGGGGAGAGTATTGGAAAGCACCAAAAGAATACAACAATCTCACTAAAACTAGCATATATTCAGTCCCAGAGTTTCCAGATTATCCATTCTTGGATCCACATTGGATTATCAGAGTTGATGGTAGCTGTGAAATCGGACCTAACGCTGTTCCAGTGTTCAGTCCACACGGTTATGATGCGGCAGAGAACATCAAAGAATTCATTCCAAAGATGCTTGAGATGTTAAACTCTGGTGCCAGAAAGGCTGTCTTTGATAAGCAGTTTCAAGAGCTTGCCATGAATGAAATTCAATCATCCATGTCAAAAACTGCAATGGTAAATAGAGTAAAAAAATTCTTGCCAAAAATTGATGCATCAAAAATTACTGAAAAGGGTACTGCAGGAATAAGATCATCAAT
>JAHELP010000030.1 GCA_024644105.1 Candidatus Nitrosopumilus sp.
ACTGTTTATGGTGATGTTCATGACATTGGAAAAAATCTTGTAAAGACTATTTTTCAAAATAATGGATATACCGTTCATGATTTAGGAAAACAGGTTCCATTACAAAAATTCCTTGAAAAAATTGATGAAACAAAGCCTGATGCAATTGGTTTATCTGCATTACTTGTTTCCACTTCAAAACAGATGAAATTCTTTGTAGAGCATGCAAGAAAAAACAACATGGATATTCCAATTCTTTGTGGCGGTGCAGCAATTAACAGCAATTACATAAATCGAATTGCAAAAGAAGATGGTCTTTATGAACCGGGTGTATTTTATTGCAATACAATGTTTGAGGGTCTTAAAACAATGGATATTTTGATATCAAATGAAAAACCTAAACTATTAGCTGATTGGAAAGAAAAATTACAGAATTGGAAAGAAAAATCTTCTACAGTTATAGATCCTGACACACTTCCAAAAAGTGACATTAAACCAGTTCCGGCTCCTACATTAGATACAATCGGAGAACCAATTCGATTAAAACTCGAACAAATCAATATGGCAGAAGTTTGGACCATGATTGATAAAAAATCATTATTCAAACTATCATGGGGTTTAAGAGGAAAAGCTGGCTCTGAATCTGAGGCTGAACATGAACAATTGTTAACTGAATGGAAGATTAGAATAATTCGAGAAAAACTATTTGAACCAGAAATTGTTTATGGCTATTTCAAATGTCATAACAATGATAGAAAATTGTTAGTTGAAAATCCTAATGGGGATAACGTTGAATTAGAATTTCCTCGTTCTACAAAACCTGAGCATCTTTGTTTAACTGATTATTTTGGTGAGAATGACATTGTTGCATTTCAATCAGTAACTGTGGGGAATAAAGTAGCAGATGTCATTGAACAATGGAATAAGGAAGACAAGTATACTGATGCATATTATCTTCATGGATTAGCAGTTGAAGTTGCTGAAGCTTTAGCTTCATGGGTTAATGAAAAAATTAAAACTGAAATGAAATTAAAAAAAGGTGGGTTGAGATATAGCTGGGGATTCCCTAGCTGTCCTGATGTGTCACAACATCACTTGGTATGGAAATTATTGCAACCTGAAAAGTCTGGAATGACTTTGACTGAATCTGGGCAAATCATTCCTGAACAGTCTACTGCAGCAATTGTAATTCATCATCCAGATGCAAAATATTTTGTTCTTTAATTAGATCGTTTTTCTAAAAAATTATTCAACCCATTAAAGTCACTAGGTGATGTAAGAAGAACATCTCCTGTAATTGCATGTGTTTTATTTAACAACTCTTCAAATTTTTGAGTATATTCTGCCAAATCCAAATTCAAAAACTTAGCAGATGTTTCATTTTTAGGAGATGGGTATAGAAGAATTGGGATTAATGAAAAACCCTTTAGTTTATCATATAGATTTTGAACCTGTTCTATATTCTGAATTACCTGAGTCATGAATCCTTTAGGATTTGCTTCTACTTTTTTTCCAATTTTGGAAAAATTAGGCTTGTTTGATATTGAAAGATACAAATCAATTTTAGAATCAACTTTTTGTTGTTTCAATCTCTTTACTACAGAACTTGGAATTTGACCTGAATCCTCTTTATTTGATTGAGATGGATCTCCCATTAGTATCAAAATTCCTGAAAATCCAATTGAAATACAATTATCTACAAATCCTAAAATCTCCTTTTCGCTCTTGTCTCTAACTCTAAGACTAACAGTAATTGGTAAATCTGGAATTTCTCTTTTTATTATTTTTCCAACTTCTATTGGTGAAACTCTTTGAAATCCTAAAACATTCTCTGTAAGATGAATTGCATCACATTTTTTTGAAATTATTTTAATTTTCTCTACAAATTTTTTAATGGATTCATTTGTATCTACATCAGGTAAAATTTTGGGTGGATTCGCTTCATACCTAATTGTCATATTCTAATTTCTTTCAAGCTTGGTTAAAACCTTTGAATACCAAAACCAATATGGAATTGTAGGTAAGATGGAAATGAATTTAGATGAACTAAAAACGGTACTCTCAAAACCCATGAAACCAAAAATTGATTATGATGAAAATTTTAGATTGGCATCAGTACTTGTAGTAATTTATGGAAAAGAGCCACTAATAGTAATGACAGAAAAACCTCAAGATATGAAATTTCATGCAGGAGAAATATCATTCCCTGGCGGTAAATTAGAAGATGGTGATTCAGATCTTCTACATACTGCATTGCGTGAAACTAGTGAAGAAATTGGACTTGAAATTAAACGTGAAGAGGTTATTGGTCAACTTGAACCCGTAGTGACTTTGAATTCTGGATTTTTAATTTTACCATTTGTTTCAATCGTTGATAAAATTCCTCCTCTATCCCCAAATCGAGAAGTTGAAAAAATTTTTCACATTCCATTTGAACCCTTTTTGAAAACCATGGCTAAAGATCCAGATCCTTCACATAATATCATTCAAGAAATGTATACGTTTGAGTATCAAAACCAAATAGTCTGGGGCGCATCTGCAAGAATTCTAAAACAAATTCGAAGTACTCTCAAATTTTGAGATTCATTTAAAAAGAGCTCTTCGTGCCTGAAAAACTATGGCTGCACGCAAGTCCTCTCCAAGGAAAATCCGTCTACTCAAAAAGACTAGACAAGCATCACCAGTACCTGCATGGATTATTCTCAAAACTAAGAGAAGTGTTAGAACAAATCCAAAACGTAGAGCTTGGAGATCAACTGATGTGGAGGTAGGATAGATGTCTCAAGAATTAGAACGAGTTTATACAATTAATCTAGGCAAAGTAAAAATTTCACAATCTCAACACAGAGCAGTTAGAGCAATTAACATGATTAGAGAATTTGCTCAACATCACATGAAAGTTGAGACCATCAAAATAGAAGAAGAATTAGCACACGAAATTTGGGCAAAAGGTGTTAGAAATCCTCCAAGAAAAGTTCGAGTTAGAATGAGTAAAACAGATGAGGGATACATTCTTGTTTCAAGATATGATGAAGAAGTAGAATCAAAAGTAACTCCTGAAAAAGATACCAAACAAGTTTCAGACAAAGTAGAAGAACCAGCTAAGGAAGCACCAAAGAAAGAAGAACCAGCTAAGGAAGCACCAAAGAAAGAAGAACCAGCTAAGGAAGCACCAAAGAAAGAAGAACCAGCTAAGGAAGCACCAAAGAAAGATTAAATCTTTTCAAAAAATTATAATTTTAAAAAAACAGTTTATTCTAATTGATACAAGTCTAATTCACAATCTATACTGCAATCAGGGGTTGACCAATCAAGTGTATCTTCTTGAGGAATCATTCCTAAAGGATCATAATTATCAAATTTTGTCATCCCTTGAATTGATGATAACATTACAACTTTTGATTCTTCTGCAGTTGAATTCATATCAATTTGTGAATTACTTTCATTAACAATTCCTGCTGTAAGGCTTGTTATTGAGTTGATTATTCCAACTGGGATGTTGCTTCCTCCAACTACATACAACATTGAACGTTTAACTGAGTTTGGTGGTGCATTTCCATAAAGCATTTTGAGTGAATCTCTTAGTGAGTCTTCAATATTTTGGCCATCTTTACTTGTTGATAGAATACTTGTTTGATTGGATATGTCTGATGAACTCAATGAACCTACAACATGCATCATTGCTGAATTTGCAATTTCATAGCATTCCTTTGGACTCAAATCTGGATTACTTTCAAGCAATGAATCATTATCAAGTACAATTGTACATTTTGAGTTTTCTCTTACTCTTTTGAGGGATACGCCTGAATTGAAAATTCTATCTTTTTCATATTTGAAAGGCATTACTGCAAAGGATACTAATCCTGTATCTGCCTCTTTACAAATTTCTGATACTACAGGAGCCATGGCTGAACCTGCTTTACCTGCTAAATTACTCATTAAGACAACTGTTGAATAACCTGAAATTTTTGATTTTATTTCATCTGCAACTTTGTAAGTTGAGCCTCTGATTAATTGAACTGATGGATTTACTACTGATTCAGTAGAAACATGAACTGATGGTATTTCTGATGATAAATCATTCTTATCGTTACTAATTACCAGGCATTCTGAATTTAGAGAATTTTTTGCCTGGATAGCTAATTTTGAGCCTACGCCACCGAGGCCTATAACTAAGACTGGTTCTTTAACTTGAAAACTCATTTCTGATCTTATTTTCTGATTTAGATAAAAAACCTTCTTACGTTTTTTTAATCAAATTTTAGATCGAAAAAAATTAGCTTGCGATCTTCCCAACTAATCGTTTCACGGTAGCACCTGTGATTTCAACTATGTGTGATTGACCAAGTTCCACCTTATCTTCAACTGCTATAGGCTTGTAGGCAAAGTTTCTACCCTTGATTCCCTCATCAGTCATTTCATCAAATAGAACTTTACCTTTCCAACCGATCCACTTTTGATTACTCTCCATTGACAATTTACTGATCTGCTCAAAAATTATCTTTGTTCTTCGCTTAACTTCAGAAGCATCTATTTGATCTAATTCCGCAGCATCTGTTCCAGGTCTTGCACTATACTTTGATAGATTTACAACATCTGGCTTTGTTTCGTCTAACAATTCTACTGTTTTTTGGAATTCTTTTTCTGTTTCAGTTGGAAACCCTACAATGATATCTGTGGAAATAGTAAAGTCTCCAAATCTCTCTTTTACTTTATTTACAATCTCTCTAAATGTTCCAGATGTATGACCTCGTTTCATATCGTTTAGGACTTTGTCACTTCCACTCTGTACTGGAATATGTAAAAATCTGAAAACCTTCTTGTTATCAAAAGATTCAATCAAATTCTCTTTAATTCTTGGCATATACATTGGGTTCATCATGCCAACTCTTACCATAAAATCCTCAGGGATTTCTGATACTGCATTTACTAATGATGGTAAATCAGTTCCAATATCAAATCCATAACATCCATTATCTGTAGATGTTAACCAAACTTCTTTACACCCTTCCTTAATTTCAGTTTGAACTTGTCTTACAATATCCCCTAATCTATAACTTGAAAGATCCCCTTTAGATAATTTGGTTTGACAAAAAGTGCATTCACTCATACAACCACTTGCAATCTCAACAATCCCGACAGTTGGATTTAGTCTTACTTTGGGAAGTCCTACCTTGGACAAATCGGTATCATCTAATGCGATTTGCTTTGTTCCCCCAAGAGTTGAGTTAATCACTTGAAGGGTTTTTCCTAATGAATTTGGTCCTAATAGACTAGCATTTTCAGAATATTTTTCTACATTTTCTTTTTCTGCTTTTGGAAGACATCCTGCTACAATGAGTGGTTTTGATTTTAATGAATTAATTCTATACATCATCTTATTTGCAGTTGAATCTTTCACAGAACAAGTGACTACGATATTTAGATCAGAATCTGAAGAATTATCAGATAAAGTATGTCCACCATTCAAAATCAATCCTGAAATCATTTCTGAATCTGCAAAACTTGCAGAGCATCCATAAGCCTCTACAAAGATCTTTGCCATAATCTATCCGAATAGAGAATCGATCTCTTTGTTACTCATTAATTTCTTTGAGACTACAAGTTCTCTGATTGTTTTTCCAGTTTTTAATGATTCTTTGAAAAGTTCTGCTGATTTTAGATATCCAATTTTTGGAGTTAACAATGTAACAATTACAGGACTATTTTCAATATCTTCTCGTAGTTTGTTTTTGTTAGCTGTTAATCCATCAATTAGATTTGCAGAAAATATTGGTAGAAAGTTTTTGAGCATATCAGTTGATTCTAACATACACTTTAGCATTCCAGGTAGCATTACGTTTAATTCGAATTGTCCGCCTTGTGCTGCACAAGAAACTGCAGTATCATTTCCAATGATGTTGAAACAAACCATATTCATGCATTCGGCTAATGATGGGTTAACTTTTCCAGGCATGATTGATGAACCTGCATGAACTGCAGGAATTCCTAGTTCGGCCAATCCTGCAATTGGACCTGAGGCCATTAATCTAATGTCATTTGAAATCTTACCTATTTCAATTGCCAAGTTTCGTAAAGCACTAGACAAATTTGCCACTGCAAATTTACTTTGTAAACTATGCTGCATGTCTTTTTCTGGCTTTAGTGATAATTTTGAAATTTTTCCAAGTTCTACAATTGCAATTTTTCTATAACCTTTTGGGGTATTTGCACCAGAACCTACAGCAGTTCCGCCAAGTGCCACATTTTGTAATTCTTTTTGTGCATCAATAATTTCTTTTCTGGCTTTAGAAATTGTAGTCACATATGCTGCAAATTCACTACCTAATGTTACTGGAAGTGCATCCATAAGATGTGTCCTTCCAATTTTTTTAAACGATGAAAATTGTTTTGCTTTTCTTGATAATGATTTTATTAAAATATCAATAGCTGGTATTGTCTCTTTTAGATTCATCAAAATTGCTACATGCATTGCAGTAGGATATGTGTCATTACTTGATTGTGACATATTGACATGATCATTTGGATGCAAAAATTCGTACTGCCCTTTCTTTTTATGAAGCACTTCTAGTGCAACATTTGCAATAACTTCATTTGAATTCATGTTAAATGCAGTACCTGCTCCAGAGTTTATCATATCGACAACAAACTGATCGACAAATTTTCCAGACAATATTTTGTCACATGCTGAGACTATTGCTTTTCCACGTTTTGCATCAATTGCTTTAGTTTTCATGTTTGCAACTGCTGCTGAACGTTTAATCATGACAAAAGACTTTATCAAATTTTCATGACTTTTGTTTCCAGTCACATGATATTGTTTGATTGCTCTTCCTGTAAAAGCACCATAATATGCATCAGCTGGAATTTTGACTTTTCCAAGTGAATCTTGATCTAATCTAAATTTCATGATGACATTACTAAAATTCCCCCATTATTCATTCTTTTTCAGATTTTTTCAAAAAATCTAGTGCCAATAATGGGAATTATTATATATGAATTACATAGTCGTTGCATTATGAATAAGCGTATTAGTATGCTCTTTACTATTGCAGCAGTCGCTGTAATGGGAGCAACCTTATTCGGAAGCACATACACACAAACCCAGATTGCTGGACAATCACTAGACATCAACAAAATGGATGTCGATGTAATTGAACAAATCCATCAAATGGGCGGTTTACAGCTTGTAATGCCTCAAGCATTCGCAGAAACTGATTGTGGTGTACTAGAATCTTCTGGTCGTACAGTAGTTGAGTTTAACTTGACTGGTGAGAGTGTTGAACTTCCAATTATGGGAGGAAAAACTTTCAACGCCATGACTTTCAGTGGAACAGTCCCAGGACCAACACTAAGAGTTACACAAGGTGATGTTGTAAAAATGACACTCACAATCCCAGATGATGAAGTTACTGGACACGGTAACGATATGCACGCCTCACAAATTTCTGCAAGCGCTTTTGAGTCTGTCAATCCTGGCGAAACAGCACAGTATTGTTACATTGCTGAAGCAGCAGGTATTTTCAAATACCATTGTTCTGGTGTCAAACTAATTGGCATGGACCAACACGTTCTTTCCGGCATGTACGGAATTGCAATCGTTGATCCTGCAAATGGATACAAGAAATTAATGGTTGAGAAAACCAGCGGCAGCGGTGAATTAGACAGAAAGTTCTATAGTGCAGATGCATTAGAGTTCCAACTCCAATACAATCAATTGTACCTAACACCTGAAGGTAATTATGATGCAGCAGCAATGTTCAAACATCATAACACTGCAACAGTTGTTAACGGAATGCAATTTGGTTATGTACCAAACATGGCTCATAACTTACTCGTCAATGGCGATGTAAACAAGAACATTTTTGTCGCACAACCATGGAATGGACTTGAACACAAGCAATACCAATCACAACTCTTGTTTGTTGAAAATGATCAACATGTGAGACTCTTTATTGAAAACCAAGGTAACGAACCAGTCTTCTTCCACATTGTAGGAGAAATTCTGGACAGAGTTACACAAGGTAATAGAGTACAATCCGCAGCAACTGAAACATGGTTACTCGGTGGCTCACAAGGAATGATTGTTGACTTGGTATTTGATGAACCAGGTGCATACGCAGCAGTAAACCATGATTATGCAGCAATTTACACTGGTGCAGCTACAGTCTTTGTAGCAGGTGACCCATTCGGCTTGAACCCAGTTCTAGTTGAGAAAGGAGTTATCCCAGCCCCAGTAGCATCTTATGCATATGCTTTAGGCAATCCAAGTGATGCTGTCCCACCAATGGGAGCAAACAGTATTGCCCATCCTGCACTAAACATTCACGGATTATACACTGATGAAGTAGCTTCTGAAATGCAAGCAAGTGGCGATTATGTCGCATTATGGGAAGTAATTCCTGTAGTAGCAGAAATCCTAACTTCTTGATATTTTAACATCTTTTTTTCTTTTTATTTTCTTAATGAATTATATGCCGTAGCTCATTCTCTGACATTATGGGATTTGAAGATTCTGTACTGATTTGTGATGAAGTAGATCCCATATTGAATAAAATTTTGATAGATAATGGACTAAAGGTTTCATATGAACCCGAAATTACACCCGAACAAATTATTGAAAAAATTTCTACTTTTAATATTGTAATTGTCAGAAGTAGAACCACTATTACAAAAGAAATGATTGACAAAGCTGATAATTGTAAAATAATTGCACGTGTTGGTGTGGGATTAGATAATGTGGATCAAGAAGCAGCTAAAGCAAAGGATATTCGTGTTATTAATGCAGTTGAAGGAGCAATGAATGCTGTTGCTGAATTAGTTTTAGGATTAATGTTATCTTTAGCAAGACAAACTGCACGAGGAGATAGAGCACTAAGAAATGGACAATGGCTCAAAAAAGAACTAAAGGGAACAGAACTTAGAGGAAAATATCTAGGAATTATTGGATTAGGAAATATTGGAAAAAGATTGGGAAGACTTGCTCGTGCATTAAATATGAACATTATTGGTTATGATGTAGTTCCAATTGATGAGGAATTTTCTAAAGAAGTTGGTTTGATGAAAGCAGACTTGAATACTCTTTTACAAAGTTCTGATTACATTTCTATTCATGTTCCGTTATTGGATTCAACATACCATCTTTTAGATGCAGAAAAAATGTCAACAATGAAAAAGACTGCAAAAATTATCAACACATCCAGAGGTGGAGTAGTTGATGAAGATGCTCTTTACAATGCCATTAAAAATGGAACATTGGGAGGCGCTGCATTAGATGTATTTGAAAAAGAACCTGCGATAGGAAATAAATTGGCAGAACTAGATAATGTAATTTTGACTCCTCACATCGGTGCTCAAACAAAAGAGGCTCAATCTTTAGCTGCAAACGTAATTGCTGAAAAAATTATTCAGATACTACGTGGCGTAATTTAGAGTAAATTCTGCCTGAACTTTAAAAATAAGTAAAAAAGTTGACTTTTACGTAATTTATTGTCGGCTCTTCATTTTTAACGTCTATTCAGAGGTGAAAATATACAAATGAATAATTTAGCAGTAAAGGAACTACACTCTGAAAAACTTGTACATATGCCTAGTGTTAATTCTTTATTGAAAATTTCCCTTGGATTAATCTTGTTTACTATGCTTTCAACCGTACTAGTTTATGCAGAGACAATGTCTGTTGATGTAGATGGAACTTCATATGATGTAGAATACACTGGAACTGGAATGACTGTTTCAGGAATTGAAGCTGACACTGATTTTATTTCTTTAATTTTAACAGTAGATGTAACTGAAACTAGCGGTACACTCGATATTACACTTGAACGTACTTTCTTTGATTCAACCTTTGATGGTTTAGATGATGATTTTATTATTTTAGCAGATGGTGATGAACCAAATTTTACAGAAACTGAAACTACTTTAGAAAGTAGAACTTTGAGTATTGAATTACCTTCAGGAACTGAAGATGTAGAAATTATTGGTTCTGTATTTGGACAATCCTTAGAGGAAACACCAGTAGAAGAAACCCCTGAAGAGGAAACACCAGTAGAAGAAACCCCTGAAGAGGAAACACCAGTAGAAGAAACCCCTGAAGAGGAAACACCAGTAGAAGAAACCCCTGAAGAGGAAACACCTGTAAAAGAAACTCCAAAAACACAGTGTGGACCTGGAACTATTCTTAAAGATGGAGCATGTGTTTTAGATGAAAGATGTGGACCTGGAACTATTCTTAAAGATGGAGCATGTGTAGTTGATTCTACCCCTCAACAATCTACATCTTCAATTAAAGGAATGGGCAAAGATATGTTGATGGGAGTAATTGTTGCATTTGTAGGTGCAGGAATTGTTGGAATTGTATTTGGATTAATTGCTAGAGTCAACAAAAGTAGCTAGTTACAAGACAGATTCTCTAAATTCATATTTTTATCAAAATCAAAACCTGAAATTTGACTAGTAGTTGAATATGGAATTATTCCTATAATTGGCATGTCTGTATGTACTACAACGATAAGCTTGTTTGGATCAAGCCTGATATCTCCACCATCAAACTCAAAATCTAATGTCATGAAAATATGTTGAGCCGCTGATAATTTTTCTGAAGAAAATATTCCTTCCTGAAGAGATGAAGAATATGGATTTAGTGTTGTTGGATTTATTGAAAATGAACCTATGTGATTTTCATCATAATATGTTGCAATTTCTAATTTCTCAAAAGTAATCCAAAATGGCAATGCATTACAAAGTTCCATGGTTCCATGGTTAGACATTGTAAAAAAACTAAACTGTCCTGGATTATCCCATCTATACTCTAATTGTTGCATTCCCAAAATACTCAATCCAGAATGAGCAAAAGGAATAATGATCACAATAATTGCAACTATGGTTATGATTGAATGTTTGTTCAAATTGCATCATCTTTAATCATTTTTTCTTTTATAATTTTTTTATCAAAAAGATAATTAAAAACTTGAGCAAACTCTTTATCTGAAATCATATCATTAACCCACCAAATTCCTACATTTTCTTTTACCCAACTTGGCATGTTAATTTCTAAAATATTTTCTGCATTTACTTGAAATGGTACATTGATTAAACTAGAATCTACATTTTTTTGTAATGCATCTACAAAGTAACCATCTGGGATTTCTCCATTAATCCATCCTATGATAAATTGTTTGATTAATCCTGGAATACAAATATTATCTGAATCAATTATTTCAAATTCTGAACTTGTTGACATTCCATTGTATTCAACATCTATGAAATATTTTCCAGGTGCAAATTGTTCTTTTTCAAATGGAAATGCTGCTGGAATTATATTTTGTAATCCTCCAATTGGAATGGGAATTGCACTGCTTCCTTTACCTGATTCATCCCTAATGTGAATAATTGCAGGGTCACCTGTTACTTCAGAGACTTGAATGATGTATGATAATTTTTCACAATACTCATATGTTGTTTTTTCTATAATTATGGAAACTGCGGGTTCAGCATATGCAGTTGAGAAGAATACTGTAAAACAGACTGCAAAAATTATTGATAAAAATGCAATTTTGAATATCATCTTTTCTTAAACTTCTTCATCTTCAATAAAAATCTCAAAACAATACTGAGGAATCTTTTTTAATAACTTTAGAGTAACTGAATTATCGAGTTTTCTGCGGGAGCAAACTCTTTGAGTGTGTGGATTGTGACCCACCTCAAGGAACTTTTAATTGATTAGCGTTGCCTAGGTTTTCTGTTTTACAGTTATTAAAGGGATTTTTTCTAATCTCGATATGCCTAGTTATCAAGACCAAACGTGGATCAGACTATGGAAAGAAAACTCCCCTGAGATACGTGAGCGTGTAATTGGATGGAGAAAACAAAATGCAGTTACTCGAATTGATAAGCCAAGTAGATTAGAAAGAGCAAGAAGATTAGGCTACAAAGCAAAACAAGGAATTATTGTCGTTAGAATGAGAGTGGGAACTGGTGGTATGAGAAAACAAAGACCTACTGGTGGTAGAAGACCAAAACATCTTGGTGTCACTCGAATCAAAGCAGATGACAATATGAAAACTGTTGCAGCTAGAAGAGTTGCTCAAAGATACCCAAACATGAAAGTTTTAGGTTCTTATTTTGTCTACAAAGATGGCAAGCACTATTGGTTTGAAGTAATCCTAGCAGATCCAGATCATCCACGAATTGCTCAGGATAAAGAAATAACTAAGAGAATTCCTAGAACTGCATAAATTGAAAATAATATTTTTTGTAACTTTTGCGCTATTTTTTGTAATGACACCAGTTTATGGTCAGGCATTATCTGATGCAACTGGATTGGTTAATAGATTAGATATTGAAACTAGCGGTCATTCTTTTGAAGTAGAAACTGTAGCTAATTTTGATATCTCAACTTTTGAATTTGATAAAGATGAGAAAAGATTAACACTTCATATCATTAGTGGGTTGGAAAATAATCTAGGTGAAATAATAATTCCTCAAAATTTGTTGGGTGGAAATCTAACAGTATATCTAAATGATCAAGAGTTTTTGCCTAAAATAAAGAGTAATGAAAAAATTTCATTCATTTCTTTAAATTTTACAGGGTCTGGTGATAACAAATTGGATATTTTTGGAACCACTTATCTTTTAGGACTAACTGAAAAAACTGAAAAAATACTTTCACCTCCAGACTTGTCTGCATCAGATGTTCCTGATAATGGATTACTTTATTTGATAATTATTGTAATCATCTTGATTGTTGTAGGATTGGCTATTTACTTTATCAAGAAACAAAGAAAATAATAGAAAGAAAATATTTTTCAATTATATGGATAATGCAAAAATTGCTCTAGTTAGTGGTTTTGTTATAGTTGTTGCTTTGTCTATTGCTCTAGTTTTTATTCGTTAATTTAATTTTCATTTAACAATTTTTGAATCATTGAATCTACATGTCCTGATTGCCCAAATGAGACATCTCTAAGAATTCCTTTTCTATCTACTAATATCATAGAAGGCGTTCCTTGTAAGGCAAATTTTTCAAATGTCTCTGCAGAGTATTCTTTTGATTTCATGTAACTTTTTACTCTTTCAATAATTTGATTTTTGTATTCATCAGGTTGTGAATCAAATTCTGGAATTTGGGGATAGATGAACTCTAGAATTTTCTCTTGACTAATTTCGCCTTGTGTTTTTGTAAGATTGTCCATTCCTACTGGAAATGGTATTTTATATGATAATTTGTTGCCTTCTTGTAATTGCCCATATGATGAAAGTGCATCTTTGGTTTCTCCTATCACTTCACCAGTTTCTACCAACATTTTCAAATTTTCTAATGTATTTTTATCAAAATCCTCAAAAGCTGTAGCCAAACCTAAAACTCGAACTCCTTCATCTTTGTATTTGTTATAGATGTTGATTGCTTCGGGAATTGCATTCATGAAACATCCTGGACAATTTACTTGAAAGACTTCTAGCAATACTATGTGATCTTTTTCTTGGTCAAAATTTGTTGGAGCTCCCTGTACCCATTCAGAAACTCCAAAATTTGGTGCTTTTTCACCTATTTTTGCACTCATTAGTGATTATCTGATTTTTTCCATTAAATAGATATCTCAACAGTTTTTGAATTTTTTCTCAAGTAACCTAATATAGGACGCAAAAAATTCCAAAACGAAATGCAGGTAATTACTGAAGATAGGATGGCTCTTTTTGCAGAGATGGAATCAAAATATGAACAAAAAGATACTGAATATTTTGTTTCTCTTTTAGATCATCCTGATTATGTTGTTAGAACAAGAGTTGCATGTATTTTGGTTGATTTTGGAGGTGAAGATAAGGTTTCACATATTGCTAAAGTTTTGAAAAATGATGAAAATGAACTAGTACGTCATGAGGCTGCTTTTGCACTAGGACAAATGTCGTATTCAAGTGCAATTCCACCATTGACTGATGCAACCCTAAATGATCCTAGTATGTTTGTCCGTCATGAAGCTGCAATAGCTTTGGGTGTAGTTGGATCAAAAGAAGCAAAAGAGTCTTTACAAAAAGCACTAAACGATCCTGAAAAACCAGTCGTTGAATCTGCAGTAGTTGCATTGTCTAACATTGAATTTATGGAAAAGTTAAGTAAGAACGAAAAGTTTGCAAAGTTAACAGGTGGATGAAATGAATTTTTCTTATGGAATAATAATTATAGTTGGAATTCTTGCAGCAATAACAATTGGTTTCATTTCTATGGATCCAACTCATATTATTGAACCCCGAGCAGTTTCTCAAGAGAAAGCATCTATTTGTACAATGGATTATGTTCCAGTGTGTGGCATTGATGGTGTTACATATGGTAATGTCTGTATGCTAAACGCAGCTAATGTCAAACAAGTTCATAGAGGTGAATGCAGTGTTGATGACCCAATTGTAAAACCAAGAGTTCAACCTGAAGAAATAACTGAACCAATGGCAGAACCAGAACCAATGGCAGAACCAGAACCAATGGCAGAACCAGAACCAATGGCAGAACCAGAACCAATGGCAGAACCAGAACCAATGGCAGAACCAGAACCAATGGCAGAACCAGAGTCATCACCAATGACTGTTATCGTTTCAGTCCCTGTAGGATCTGCAGTTCCAGGATGTGAAGAAACCAATGAATGCTATTTACCATATGAAGCTAATGTTGCAATAGGCGGAACTGTATCTTGGATTAATGATGATTCAGCAGCTCATACAGTAACTAGTGGAATCCCTGGAACTCCTGATGGAGAATTTGATTCAAGTTTATTCATGGCTGGTGATGTTTACGAATTTACATTTGAAAAAGCAGGAACATATGATTACTATTGTATGGTTCATCCTTGGATGATTGGCATTGTAAATGTTAACTAGAGTGCTGTAACTATACTTCCTTGTTCAGATGATTCAAATTTGTAAATTTGTTCTA
>JAHELP010000004.1:0-4130 GCA_024644105.1 Candidatus Nitrosopumilus sp.
GCAACTAAACTTCTCTGATTAAATTACTTGTTGTATGTTTGATTCATTTCCAATAATTGTTCCATCCAGTGTTATGATTCTTGCTCTGGAAATTTCTTTAATTTTATTAATTATTGGAGAAATAGATTTTTTGTATTGCTTTCTATGCGTTGCGTAAAAATATCTATTAAATGATGGAATTATTGTAATTTCTATTTCTCCACTTTTATTGGGAAAAATGTTCTCTTTTTCAGTTTTTATTGAAACCCAAACTCTCTGACCATTCATAATCGAATCTTCTTGAAAAAAAACTGGATGAAGATGTCCCATGATAATTTTATCTACATATGAAAAATTCTCTGATGGCATGGTATGGCCATGTGTCAAAAGAATATTTTCTTCAACCATTCCAGTTGAACTAATCATCGAGATATTTTCTGGTACTAATTTCTGAATATTTGCATCATGATTGCCTGGAATTAAAACCACATCACATTTTTCCCTAATTTTTTTAAAAAATAATGGAACATCATCCCATTCATTTCTTGAAATATTCTTAATACTTGATTTGATATCTCCAAGTAAAATAACTGAATCTGGTTTTTGCTCATCAATTATAATTGATAATTCTTCAATTGATTCGTTAACCGTTGAATTTTTCCCAATAAAAATTTCATTTGATGCCATACTGTTTTCAAATCCAATATGAATATCTGTAACAACTAAATGCTTTTTTTTGCCTTCTAAAATTAAAGCTGGTTTTGATGGAACTATTCTAGTTTCTATCATCAAAGTTATACTGTAGATAAGTGATTAAACCCTTATGAGTAAAGATATGGATCGTGTTCACTCGATGGTATCTGAAAAACGCGTAAAATTGCATATTTTTAAACCAACTAATAGAAAAATTTGGACTGTGGTAGGAAAAGGAGAAGAACATTGGATTGATCCTGATTGTAATTATTGTTCTTGTCCTGGATTCTATTTTGGTAAATTAAATGGAAAAACTGCTTGTTATCATCTTGAATCTGCACAACTTGCTAGGGATAAAAATCAAGTTGAAGAAATTGTTTTTTCTGATGATGAATTTTCTGATTTTCTTTCCGGATTAATATCTGAATTGTAATAATCATTTGTTAGAATGTATTAATAAGTAGAAAATTATTATAATATTATGGATGAAGACCAACAAAATTCTGAAATTGAAAAAATTGCTAATCTAATGGTTCATGATGGATTATCTCCTGATGAACAAGATGAAACAAAATTAGAAAAATACAAAAATCAAATTAAAACTGATTGTGGTCTTGATGATGAGCAATCTATGAAAATTGTTTATGAAACATTGCTTTACAGAAAATTAAAAAATTCTGATTCAAGTGATGTTTTAGAAAAAGGAAATGAGTTTGGAGCTGGATTCAGCTAAATTTACCCTAATGGTATAGTATCAATATCGTCTTTTGAAACTCCTTTCCATAGACCAATCATTCCTTCTGGTTCTACTTCTTCAACTTTAGTAATTTGTTGAATTTTGATGTGGTCTGGATTTGGAGGCATCCATAACATTGCCATATAGTCTCCTACTTCTCCAACTTTTGCTGGTGAGGCCATAGTGACTTTGTCTACTGCAAATCCTTTTGCAGTTAATGCATTTGTGGCTTTGTCTTTAAGATCCATTTTCCCATGTAGGAACAAATAGACTTGTTTTTGAGTATCAATTTCTGCCATAAAATTACTGGTTTTTCAAACTAAATCAACCTTTCCTGATCTATTTGCTCCAAAAAGGGTTAAATTAGAACGTAAAAAATTCTCAACTGTGAAAATCTTTACTGTTGGAAGTAAATCCTTTGTAACTAGTTTCCAATTAGCTGGGATTCCAGGAAAAATTTCTGAAGATCCTCAAAAAGCGTTACAAGAAATTAAAACATTAACTGATGATTCTGATGTGGGTCTAGTGTTAGTTAGTGATGATATTACAGAATCAATCTCTGATGAATTAACTGAATTAAGGGCTGAAAAATCTACTTTGGTATTTGCATTACCTGCAACTGGCAGTGAAAAAACTGAAGTTGATTACAGAGTAATGTTGAAGAAGATTCTCGGCGTATAATCTACTTATAATCAATTATCTAATGTTGTACCATGAAAACTGCATCTGTTAAAGAGCCTTCTGTAATTTCTGTTGATGAAACAGAAAAACCTCAATTGGGCCCTGGTGATATTTTAGTACAGATGCATGCTTGTGGTATATGTGGATCAGATTTGGAAAAAGTATTTGGTCAATATGGTCAACCCTCAATGCGCTTAGGTCATGAACCCTCTGGAATTGTTTTAGATGTAAGTTCTGATGTAACTGAATTCAAAAAAGGTGATAGAGTATTCACTCACCATCATGTTCCTTGTTATGATTGTCATTTTTGTAATCATGGTAATGAAACAATGTGTCAAAAATATTATGAAACAAATCTATCTCCATGTGGATTATCTGAAGAATACGTTGTTCCTTCCTGGAATGTTTCTCATGGTGGTGTATTGAAAATCTCTGATTCACTTAGTTATGAAGAAGCTGCAATGATAGAGCCATTGGCGTGTTGTGTTAGAGCTTGGAAAAAATTTTCATATCATGAAGGGGATTCGACTGCAATTTTTGGTGTGGGTCCTACTGGAATGATGCATGTGATGCTTGCAAATACCAAAAAGTTTTCAAAAATATTCTGTTTTGATGTAAATTCTTTTAGATTAGATTTTGCTAAAAAATTCAATATTACCGATTCAATTTTATCAACTGATGAGACTAGAAAACAACAGATTTTGGATAAAACAGAAGGTCGGGGTGTAGATGTGGCAATTGTTGCTACAAGTAGCTTGAAAGCACTTGATGATGCAATTGACATGGTAAGAAAAGGTGGCTCCATTATGATGTTTGGAGTTCCTTCCAAAGGAGCAAAATTAGATTTGGATATGAGTAAAATATACTCTAAAGAAATTACTTTGGTTACTAGCTATGCTGCATCTGATTCAGATACCAAGGAAGCACTTGACTTGATAGAGTCTTCACAAATTGATGTGAAACAATTAATCACACACACATATTCCATTTCTGATTCTCAAAAAGCATTTGATCATGCACGAACAGGTGAAAATGCAATGAAGATTATCATTACAAAATGAGAAAGGCTTAAGAAGGGATTTTCATTCTTTCAAAATCGAAGAAATATGGATTGGGGATTAAAAAACAGAATTTCAAGTATCATTAAACCACAAAATAACCGTGCATTAATGCTAGCAGTAGACCATGGATACTTTCTTGGTCCAACTGAAAAACTAGAAAATCCAAAAAAAGTAATTGCCCCTCTTTTGAAACATTGTGATTCTCTTATGGTTACAAGAGGTGTTCAAAGAGCATCAGTTTCAGCAACCACTGACACTCCTATGGTATTGAGAGTTTCTGGAGGTTCAAGTATTATTGGTGAAGATTTGTCTCAAGAAGACATTACCGTATCTATTGAAGATGCAATTAGGCTAAACGCTAGTGCACTTGCAATGTCTATCTTTGTCGGTTCAAAATATGAATATCAAACTATTGTAAATCTTGGTAAACTTGTTAGTGAGGCTGAAAAGTATGGATTACCTGTTTTAGCTGTAACTGCAGTTGGAAAAGAACTTGGTAAAGACGCAAGATATCTTTCTTTGGCCTGTAGAGTAGCTGCAGAACAAGGTGCACATATTGTAAAAACTTACTATTGTGATAACTTTGAAAAAGTTGTTGAATCATGTCCTGTACCAATTATTGTTGCAGGTGGTAAGAAAATTCCTGAACGTGATGCTTTACAATTAACATACAATGCAATCAAAGGTGGTGCAGTTGGAGTTGATATGGGTAGAAACATCTGGCAATCTGAACATCCAGTTTCAATGATTAAAGCAGTTAGAGCAATTGTACATGGAAATCAAAATGTTGATCAAGCATTCAAATTGTATAAAAAATTAGTAAGTGAGGAACCTAAAAACAAACCAAATCCTAATCAAAAGAAATCAAACAAACCAAATCCTAATCAAAAGAAATCAAACAAACCAAATCCTAATCAAAAGAAATCAAACAAACCAAATCCTAATCAAAAGAAATCAAACAAACCAAATCCTAATCAAAA
>JAHELP010000004.1:4230-42855 GCA_024644105.1 Candidatus Nitrosopumilus sp.
AGAAATCAAACAAACCAAATCCTAATCAAAAGAAATCAAACAAACCAAATCCTAATCAAAAGAAATCAAACAAACCAAATCCTAATCAAAAGAAATCAAACAAACCAAATCCTAATCAAAAGAAATCAAACAAACCAAATCCTAATCAAAAATAATTTCTTTCACCCATCAATTTTCGATAGATGAATATGTGCAATTTTCCAAGTTGGTTGTTTCACAAGAACAAATGTTGCACGTCCTGTAATTACCATATGTTCTCCTGTGAATGCTTTATTGTCTACTAACATTCCTTTTTGAATTAATTCTAAAGCAACAACTGCAGTTTCACCAAACAAACTAATTTTAGGATTTTTTATTTCATATGAATAATCTGATATGCTGACAAATCTTAATTCTTCAAGCTCAATTGTCGTTTGGTAATCTTTGAGATCATATGGTGGCAAATCACTAAAACTAGAAAATTTTGAATCATTTAGATGAATGTCTCTAAGGGTATCTAGATCTTTTGTAATTCCAGCTTGAAACAAAGTTTCAATGACTTTGATTATCTCTTCATTATCAGTCAAAATAGTACATTTCAAATGCAAAAAATATCAGTTTAAGTCTTCTGCACAAATTTAGTGAAATCCCGATTATTTTTCAGAGAATCTTTATTAATTATCGTTTGATTATTTTTATGATTTCAATGGACACTAAATTAACTGAAAAATATGGCAATGATTTGTTTATTGTTGTTCTACTATAACGTGTCTAAAATTTACTAGATTAAAATTATGGAGAGAAATTTGATGAATAAAATGGAAAATATGACAGGTGCAAAGGCCTTGATGACGGCTATGGAAAAAGAAGGCGTCAAACAAGTATTTGGATTACCTGGAGGTGCAAATCTCCCAATGTATGATGAATTTGCAAGATGCGATATTAGACATATCTTGGTAAGACACGAACAATCAGCTGCTCATATGGCTGACGGTTTTGGTAGAGTAAGTAGAAAACCTGGAGTGTGTTTTGCTACATCTGGCCCTGGTGCAACAAACATTTTGACTGGAATTGCAACTGCCCAAGCAGATTCTGCTCCTATGATTGCAGTTACAGGACAAGTACCTGTTAACATGATTGGTAAGGATGCTTTTCAAGAAAGTGATATTATTGGAATGGCAAATCCCGTTGTAAAATATGCATTTCAACCCCGAACTGCTGCAGAAGTTCCAGAAGTTGTCAAAAAAGGATTTTTTATTGCAGAAACTGGAAGACCTGGACCCGTATTAATCGACATTCCAAAAGATGTACAAATTAACGAAGAACCAATGAATTTTCCTGATGAATTTAAAATTCAAGGATATCATCCTTGGGCAGATCCTGATATTGTAAATGTTGAAAAGGCAATTGATATGTTACTTCATGCTGAAAAACCAATTATTTTAGCTGGCGGTGGTGCAATTATTTCATCTGCATTTGCAGAATTACAAGCTATAGCAGAAACTCTAATGCTTCCTGTAGTTACTACTTTCAAAGGCAAGGGTGCATTTCCAGAAACTCATCCTTTATCATTAGGTCCAATAGGAATGCATGGACATGCTGAAGCCAACAAAATGATGACAGAAGCTGATTGTGTATTGGCAATTGGAACACGATTTTCTGACCGTTCTGTAGGGACATTTGAGGCCTTTGAAAAGAGATTGAAGATTATTCATATGGACGTAGATCCTGCAGAAATTGGAAAAAACCAAACTGCACAAATCGCTGTAATTGGAGATGTACGTGTAAATCTTAGAGTCATGGTAAAATTACTTTTGCAAAAAGCAATTAAAAAAACTGAAGAAACTCCTTGGATAAAACATGTAAAGGAAACAAAAGCCTATTGGAAAGAAAATTTAAAACTTCATCCTGGTGAAATGGGGGCTGCTAAAATTTTACGTAAACTTCGTGAATTATTACCCAAGGAATCAATCATTACTACAGAAGTAGGACAACACCAAATGTGGGCTTCACTATTTTATGATGTAATTCAACCTGGTACTTTCTTTAGTTCAACTGGACTTGGTACAATGGGCTGGGGATTCCCAGCTGCAATTGGAGCTAAAGTTGCAAAACCTGACGTTCCTGTTGTAGATATAGCAGGCGATGGAAGCTTTAGTATGACAGAAAACTCTCTTGCCACAGCCGTGTTAGAAGATATTCCAGTAATTGTATTTCTCTTAAACAATTCATCATTGGGAATGGTAGCTCAATGGCAAAGAACTTTCTATGGTAGAAGAATGATTGGTGTAGACCAACAAAGCTGTCCTGATTATGTTAAATTAGCAGAGTCTTATGGTGCTCAAGGAATTAGAGCTCAATCAATGGATGAGCTTGATAAGGCAATTAAAACTGCATTAAGTAGTAATGTTGCAACCGTAATTGATATTCCAATTGATCCTGAAGAAGATGTATTGCCATTTGTAGCTCCTGGAACTTCGTTATCGGATATGATTTTACCATCATAGTGATTGATTATGTGGGCTATACTTTCTATTTTAGTTGAAAACAAACCTGGTATCTTGTTTAAGATAACTCATCTTTTTAGATCCAGAAACTTCAATATTGATAGCATTTCAGTTGGAATTACCGAGAATCCTGATTATTCTAAAATGACTATCACCACATATGGTGATGAAAAGCAGATTGAACAGATTGTAAAGCAACTTGATAAAATGATTGATACCGTAAAGGTCGAACATTTAGATGAGCACAAAACAGTATTTCGTGAACTTAGTCTTTTTAAGATAAAACTCAGTAATGCTAATGATAGTATGGAAATTAACAAATTAGCAAATGCATATGGTGGAAAAGTTCATGATGTGAAAAAAGATTCTATTATGGTTGAATTGACTGCTACCCCAGATCAAATCAAGGCATTTGAAGAATTAGCAAAACCATTTGGAATAATTGATGTAGCACGAACTGGTGTTGCAGCATTACAGAGAAGTGGTGCATAATGGTAAATGTTAGAATTTTTGATACTACGTTGCGAGATGGTGAACAGACACTTGGTGTATCTTTATCCCCTGATCAAAAATTGGCAATTGCAAAAAAACTTGATGAATTAGGTGTAGATGCTATTGAAGCAGGATTCCCAGTAATTTCTGAGGGTGAATTAAAAGCGGTTAAGATGATTACTTCTGAAGGATTAACTTGTGAAATTGCAGGATTAACTAGAACTATCAAAAAGGATATTGATGCAGCCGTTGATGCAGGATTGAACTATATTCATACATTCATTGCAACTTCAGATATTCATTTAGAACATAAACTCAAAATGACAAGAGACCAAGCACTTGAAAAAGCAATTGAAGCTGTAGAATATGGTAAATCACGGGGTTTACAAGTAGAATTTTCTGCTGAAGATGCATCAAGAACTGACAGAGAATTTTTGAAAAAAGTTTTTGGTGATGTCGCAAAGGCAGGAGCTGATCGTGTAAACATACCTGATACTGTTGGGTATTCTACTCCTGAATATATGGCTCAAATTACTAGAGACACAATTGAAGCTACAAAATTGCCTGTAAGTGTTCACTGTCATAATGATTTTGGATTGGCTGTTGCAAATTCTCTTGCTGGAATTCATGCTGGAGCTGCATGTGCACATGTAACAATTAATGGTATTGGGGAAAGAGCAGGTAATGCTTCTTTGGAAGAACTTTCTATGGCACTCAAATGCTTACCTCATGAACAAAATTATGAGACTAACATTAAATCTGAATTAATTTACGAAACCTCTAGGTTCATTTCAAAAACTGTGGGAATTATTGTACAACCAAATAAGGCAATAGTTGGCGCAAATGCATTTGGACATGAATCAGGAATTCACACTCATGGTGTGTTGAATAATCCTCTAACTTACGAACCAATTAGTCCTGAATTGGTTGGAAGAAAAAGATGGCTAAAGGTTGGAAAGCATGCAGGAGTTCATGGAATGAATGCAATGTTGGAAGAATATGGTGTAAAACCAACTGAAGAGCAAGCTAAACAAATCTTAGAAAAAGTCAAAATTCTTGGTGATCAAGGAAAACAAGTTACTGATGTAGAGTTGCTATCTATAGCAAGTGAAGTTTTAGGTGAAAAAGATCTTAAAAAAATCGTACAACTAACAGGTTTTTCAGTTTCTACTGGAATAGGAACTATGCCTTATGCATTTGTAAAATTAAACATTGATGGACAGGATCATATTGGAACTGATTTTGGTGTTGGCCCAGTAGATGCAGCATTAAATGCAATTCAAAAAATTACTGGCAAGATTTCAGAGATTAGAATTAAAGACTATGGTTTGGCGTCTATTTCTGGTGGATCTGGAGCATTATGTGAAGTTACCGTTAAAGTTGAGGATCCATTAGGGAATAAGGTTTCAGCAAAATCAGTTGGTGAAGACATTGTTACCACTTCTGTTAAAGCAGTTATTGATGCAATAAATAGAATTATGCTCAAAAAGATGCTTCAAGAAAAACATGTTAAAGCTAAATCCTAAAATCTATCTTTGTTTGATGTGTAATTATGTATAAAATTTCACTAATCACTGGAGATGGAATTGGACCTGAATTATCAGAATCAGCAGTATCTGTTTTGGATACAATTCATGATAAACTTGATTTGAAATTTGATATTACTAAATTATCTGCCGGTGACAAAGCCTTATCTGAAACTGGAAAAGCATTACCTGATGAAACAGTTAAAACAATAAAACAATCTGATGTTTGCTTAAAAGCTCCAGTTGGTGAAAGTGCTGCTGATGTGATTGTTGTTTTGAGAAGAATGTTGGATCTTTATGCTAACATTAGACCTGCAAAATCATATCCACACATGCCTGCATTAAGAGATGATATTGATCTGGTGATAGTTAGAGAAAATACTGAAGATCTTTACACTGGCAAAGAATTTAGCTTGGGTGATTCTGCAGTTGCATTGAGAATAATTTCTGAAAAAGCCTCAAAACGAATTGCAAAATATGCATTTGAAACTGCCAAACAACGTGATTCTATGAGAAAAGTCACATGTGTTCACAAGTCAAATGTAATGCGAGTTACAGATGGATTATTTGCTAAATCATGCATTGAAGTATCAAAGGATTATCCAGATATCACATTTGAAGAAATGTATGTTGATGCATGTGCTATGAATTTAATTCGACAACCTGAACAATTTGATGTTGTAGTAACTACTAATTTGTTTGGTGATATTTTATCTGATGAATCTTCTCAAGTGGTTGGAGGTTTGGGAATGGCCCCAGCTGCTAACATTGGGGATAAATTTGCATTGTTTGAACCTGTTCATGGGGCTGCATTTGATATTGCAGGAAAAAATATAGCAAACCCTTCTTCCTTTTTACTATCAATCAAAATGATGCTTGATTGGCTAGGAAACAAACACAATGATTCTAAATGTATTGAGGTTGGTCAAAAATTAGAATCTACTATTTTTAATTTAGTAAAGACTGGTGTTAAGACCAAAGATATTGGTGGTGACAAGAGTACTACTGAATTTACAAAACAGATTACCGTAAATCTCTAAAAATTATTTCTTTAAAACAACGAGATACATGGAAAACACGCTGATACAAGGACGTATTCCTAACATGATGTGTTTTCCAGACCTACTGTTCTACGACGCAGAACAATGGTTTCTCGTCACATACAATAGGCTAAAATCATATTTAAGAATGATCCAAATTTCCCACTAGTGATAATTTTTAGTTATTGTGAAATTCTCTGAATAAATTCCTCATGAATTTTCTTTTGATTGTGTACTATCCACAAAAATGCTTCATGATTTGGGCTCATGAAACTTGCTCATTATTTTTTGTTAAAGATAAAAAAGTGTAAAAAATTTGATCGATTTGTTATCTTGATGTCTACAAAGCAAACTTTCTTAGAATTAGTATTTTTTTAAGAATTGCCAATTTTTATTAAATGCAAATCCTATTTGCTAGTATGGTTGTGTGCTGTATTTGTAAAATTGCTACTGGTACCTTGAAGATTTCTGACGGTAATCCAAAGTATAAGGGAAAGCCTATCTGTAAAGAATGTCAGGGATATCGAAAATTACTCAAAGAAACAAAATAGTTATTCTGAATCTTTAGTTTTGTTTTTTGCTGCCCATTCTTCATACATTTTAATTAATTCATCCACATCTTTACCTTCCTCTGAATATGTGACAATTACACCAAATGTACCTTTTTTATCATGGCCTCTGGCAAAATAACCCCAAAAAGAGTCTGGTAACTTTGCAAAACTGCTTGAATCATGTGATACTCCGATTAAATTATTTCCAATTACCTCTACTACTTTTTTAGCATCTTCTTGTTCAATCATAAATTATCAAAACTTTGATACAATAAAAATTTGAATGATTTTATTGTCAATTAACTCCCTTTCTTCTACTCTTTTTCTCACCAGTTGAAACAAAATCTTTTTGGAAATCTTTCAATTTGGAGATGGCAGCATCTTTTTCATCTTTAGTTTGTTCTCTGATTATCATGTCATCAATGTCTGTAAAATTTTCACATTTTTCACATAACCATAATGGAGCTTTATCTTTTGCCTGCACTATAGGTAGTCTCCTTTCATTACATTGTTTACAGAATAATGTCATGATTTTTTCTACTCTCTATGGACTTAACCTGTCCGGATCACGTGGATATAATACAACTTCACGAACATTATCAATTCCAATTAATGTAGTCATCAACCTATCTAATCCCATTCCCCATCCTGAATGTGGTGGCATTCCCCAATCGAATGTTTTTAGATGATCAGTAAACTGTGAAGGATCTAATCCTTGCTCTTTCAATCGTTCTCTTAGCATATCTGGATTGTGTAGTCTAGTCCCTCCTGAGGATAATTCTAAAAATCCATACTGTAAATCAAATGAACGAGATAGGGTTGCATCTTCATCTTTTTCTCTAATGTAAAATGGTTTTAACTTCATTGGCCAATCCGTTAAAAAATAAAATCCTGGATGATTTTCACCAATTATTCTGAGATGTGAATCCAACAAATCATCTCCAAACTCCACTTTTTCTCCTGCTTTTTTTAATTCTTCAACACATTGCGTATATGTTACTCTCTCAAATGGTGATGAAGGCACCTCTATTTTATGCTCAATTGCTTCTTGTTCGGCCTTACAGTTTTCTGAAGCATCTTTGTAAACTGCAATCACTAGAGCCTCTAAAACATTCATGACATCTTCATAGTCCATAAATGCAGCCTCGATGTCAATACTTGTAAACTCTGTCAAATGTCTTCCTGTGTGAGAATTCTCTGCTCTGTAAAAGTTTGAAATCTCAAAGACCCGTTCTAGTCCTATCGTCATTTGTTCTTTGTACAATTGTGGGCTTTGAGCCAAGTAAGCTGTTTTTCCGAAATATTCTAATGAAAATAAATCTGCTCCTCCTTCACTAGCACTTCCAATAATTTTTGGTGTTGTAATTTCTAAGAATTTTTTCTCTGAAAGAGTTTTTCTTAATGATTGCAATACATAATGACGTAATTTAAAAATTGAAGCCGTTTTTTGATTTCTCATATCCAGTGCCCTATGATTCAATCTTGTATCGATATTACTTTCAAGTCTACCAATTGGATCCACTGGTAATGGATGAATTGCTTTTCCTAAAACCTCTATCTCTTCAGCTTTAACCTCAAAAGCAAAATCACGAGCTTTGGTTTCTTGAACAATTCCTTTTACACTGACAACACTTTGACGATTTATTTCTCCCAAATTGTCGTTTAGTTCTCCTTTAACTATTACTTGTGAAATTCCTGAAACATCACGAAGTGTGATAAAAGACATCTTTCCTAATTTTCTAAGATCTTCAATCCAACCCCCTAATACCACCTGTTTTCCTATTAATTCCCCCTTCAATTCAGAAATATCGTGGGTTTTAACAAAAACCATGTCTATCTTTTATCCTCAAACTCTATCTCAATGTCAAGGTTTCGGGCATTTCTAACTATTTGAATCACTTTTTCTGTGTCTATTGGAAACTTTGGAGTCCATTTTCCTGAAACCACTGCTTTGGTTTTTTGAACACCACCTGGTGCCCAGACTGCGTTAATTGATAGAATTTTGGTTGGAAAGAACAAATCTTCAATAAACCGCTTATCTGTTTCATCTGCCTCTGTTAGCCAAATTTTACCCTTGAATTTCTCTTGTAATGTCCTGTACAGGGTGCGACTTTGTCGAATCAACATTATGTCATTTTTTGCTAATGACAATACAAAATTCCCATCAAATTCTTTACATGAGTAAAGTGTAAAATTCTCGATTTCTTTAGTCGATTTTGCTATTTGTGCAAGATTCATTGATGCCTCGACATCTGCTTTTGTTAATTTCCCTGATTCTACTTTTCCCTCACACTGAGGACATAATACTGAATTTTTTGCATCAAAGCCACAAATAGGTAATTTCATTTAAATCGACTTTTTCATTCTATTAATCTTGTTTATATCCCTTAGTGCAAAACAAAAATTCTAGTTTGGATCTAAAAGAATCATGAAATTTCTAATAGTTAAGGGGCTGTCTGCAAAATATTCTTCATCCAAAGGTCCAGTATATGCTGTAGATGATGTTGACTTTGAATTAGAATCTGGTGAATCAATTGGAATTGCAGGTGAAAGCGCATGTGGAAAAAGTACCTTGGGTTTATCCTTAATTCGAATGCTTTCCGGAGCTACTACCCAGGGTGAAATACAATTTGAAGGTGACTCCATTTTGCAAATGAATGAATCTGATTTTGATAAGCAACTAAGGTGGAAAAAAATCTCCATGGTTTTTCAGGGTGCTATGAATTCACTGGATCCAGTATTTACAATCAATGAACAATTTTTAGAAATTTTAAAACAACACAGTTTTGATGGTAATGCAGAAAAACTAATCTTAGATGCGATGAATTCTGTCTGCTTAGATGAAAATGTGTTAAAAAAATATCCTCATGAACTCAGTGGTGGAATGAAACAAAGAGTGATTATTGCTATGGCTTTACTACTAAAACCTAAATTTGTTATTGCAGATGAACCTACCACTGCACTAGATGTTTTGATTCAAGCACAAATTATCAACCTTCTAAAATCCCTAAAAAAAGATGGTATGTCTTTTATGTTAATCACCCATGATTTGGCAGTTTTATCTGAGATTGCAGATAAAGTTGGAATAATGTATGGTGGACAACTAGTGGAATTTGGTTCATCAGAACAAATTTACAAAAATCCAAAACATCCTTACACTCAAGGCCTTTTAGAATCAATCCCTAAACTACAAGGTGATACTCCAAAGTATATCAAAGGAATTCCTCCTAGTCTGCTTGATCCTCCTACTCAATGTAGATTTATTGAAAGATGTCCTCTGGCCATCGAAAAATGTAAAGAACTTCCACCTAAATTTAAAACTGAGACTGGATATGTGAGATGCTGGTTATATGAGGATAAGTTGTAGATTTACTTTGAATTAAGGAATTCTTCGTCTATTTTTTTCAAATATGTTTCCTGTATGTGTGCAATTTCTCTACCTGTTGTATTTCTTGAAATCATTTTTGCATATTGAACTAAATCTTGATTTTTTTGAGTTTTCTCAAACTCTTCAATTTTTTTAAATGATTCTTGTTCGAATTTCATTATGTCTCTTAATTCTTTACTAATTTCTTCTGCTTTCATGTTTTCATAATTCTTTGAATTTGTTTTTCTAAAATTTATTTCATCAATTAACTTCTGGACTTCTTTTGATCCATTCATTATTTTTTTAAAAATATTCAAATATTTTAATTTTGTACTTCTTTTTTATGTTCTAGAATATGCTTTAATCCATCAGTCATACTTAGTGCGTCTAAATCTATTTCACAATAAGGACACTTCAAAGTTTTAAGAATATTTTTTTACAATTGGTAAGCAAGAGTCTATAATTCTAAGCATCTCTGATCTGATGACTTTCTTATCGATTGAAATCCAAACTCGTGATTTTTTAATTGCAAATGAAATTGTTTGTACTTTCTTCCTTTCTTCCCATACAAATTCTATCTCCCCTAAATTCTTGTCAAAAAATCCTTCCAAGTCTGTCTTTATTGCAATATGTGAAAATTGATACTGTGTATTCTTTTCATTTAACAGGGGGATTAAATCCGGTCTTCTCTTGTATGCTAGAAGATCTCCACTTTCACCAATTACTCCAACAAATCTAATGAATGGACTAATTGTGGCAATATTGTCACAAATTTTTTCAAAGTCTTTTTTCGACATCTGCCTTGAGGTGTAAAAAGATGATATTTTAATCCTTATCGAAAAATGAGATAGCTCTATCCTAAAATTCGAAAAATCTATTCTAGATCGTTTACTTTGGCTGTTCTTAGCCATAAATCATACTTTATGATTATACAATTTCCATAATATTTTGTGTTCGTAACATGTGTTACATACTATCAATTACAAACCCTTGCAAATCAACACAATACATGAAAATTCTGGTAGTAGATGATAACGTCGATATTACTGGGATGTTTGCAAAATATCTGTCATTAAAGGGATATGAGTGCGTTGTTTCTAATACTGGCCAAAATGCTCTAAGTATGATAAAAAACCAATCTTTTGATTATGTGATTTTAGATATGTCTATGCCGGAATTTGGAGGATTAGATGTAATAGAATCCCTAGAAAAAGAAGATTTACTTAAAAATAACAAAATAATCATTTTGACTGCTTCATCGATTTCAAACATAGATATTGAAAAAATTACAAAAAAAGAGGGAATTACAACTTTTCTAAAAAAACCAGTTCAACTAAGTGAATTATTACAGGTAATGTCAAACTAAAAATTTGATTTTTAGGTGACTATGAATTTATCAAGTGGTGAAAAATATGAAAAAAAAATTCAAATTAAATAATAATTTTATTGCAAATAGTATTCAAAATAAAATTCTTATCCCAATGCTACTTTTATCATTAGTACCAACTTTTATTTTTGGAATAATTTTTTTAAATAATGAAATTTCTAATTTAGATAGTGAAAAATCATTAGAGAGTCTTTATTTAGACATAATATTTTTTTCAATGATTATGGTTTCTACTATAATACTAATAATAGTTTTTTCACATCTAGTTGCTAAAGGAATACAAAATCCTATTTTAGAATTAAAAAAAGCCTTTAAGGAATTTAATGGAGGGAAATATGATTCTGTAATTAAAATTAAAGGTCATGATGAAGTATCTGATTTGACACAATCTTTTCAAACATTTCAAGAATATTTTATTTCAAACAATAAAATTAAAGATTATTATCAAAAAGAATTGGAATTAAAAATAAAGGAACTTAAAAAAACTGATATTTTAAAAGATGAATTTGCATCAATGATAACACATGAACTCAAAACCCCTCTAACTCCAATTCGGGGATATTGTGAAATGTTAAAAGAAAATAGTTTAGGTGAATTAACCTCTGAACAACTAGAATGTATTGAAACTATTGACTCGAATGCATTTCATTTGGAAAAACTAATTGGAGATATTTTAGATGCCCAAAAATTAGATATGGGACATATTGTTTTCAATAAAACTGAGATTCATCTTAGTACTTTTATTCATGAATTGACTAAAAATATTCAGCCTCTAGTTGATAAGAAAAATATCCAACTAAAAATTTCATCTATTTCTGATTGTGTATTGTTTACTGATGAGCAAAGATTAAGGCAAATTTTTTATAATTTAGTAAGAAATGCCATTGATTTTGTACCTGAAAATAGTGGAGTAATTGAACTTGGATTCAAATCATCTAAAAATGATCTAATTTTTTATGTGAGAGATAATGGTATGGGAATTCCTAAGGACAAACAATCTAACATCTTTAAAAAATTCTATCAGGTTGATACTGCCCAAACTCGTAAGCATGGAGGTAGTGGTTTAGGTTTAGTTATTTGTAAAGGGATGGTTGAAGGTCTTGGTGGTAAAATATGGTTTGATAGTGACCGTGAAAAAGGGACTACGTTCTATTTTAGTCTCTCAAAAATTTTACCTGTTTCCAATGAGGTCAAATAATTGAATAACTTTATTCAAACCTTAGACTATTTGGAGGATACATGGAATGAATAATGATTATGAATCTATTGAGGATCTTAGTAAACAATTTTCAGATAATGTTGCTGCTAATCAAAAACGTCTTAATCAAATACGTTCAAACCAATTTCTTGATATGGCAAATGCTGATGGAATAATAAATGTAAAACAGGTTATAGAAAAACGTCATGATTTCACATACAGAGAACAATCTCAATTAGAAATTCTGTCAAATGAAATGAATGATTTAGTACTAAATCAAATAAAAATTTTTGAAGAAGATACTGCTTTTAAACAAAAAGAATTATTGCAAAAGAAAATACTTTTAGAAGAATTGGGAAAAGAATATTCTAAACAACTTTCTTACATTTCTGAGTTATCTAATTCTAAAAGTGATTTACCCCTTACACCTTTAATTGTACATATGGATATGCTTTTACAAAACCAAGATTTGTCTGAAAAACAAAAAAACCATTTAATTATTGCAAGGCAAAATATTTTATCTGGATTAAATTTACAATAAATTATTTTTATATTAAATTAAAAATTTGGAATATTTACAAATTGTTACCATAATTTTACTAGTAGATATTTTCTAATTTAACAAGAATTTAGATAGTTATTGTAAAGAAATCCTCGCGACTAATTCAATAAACCTCTATTTTGGGCATACCTCTGAATTAACTAACTTAATCAGTTGGGTTTCTTGAAAACTCCAATAAGATAAACTTGGAATACCTTTGAGATATCCTTTTTTGCTATCGTTTTTTGCTTTTATTGATTATTCTATGTTTCATTACTGCACCCAATTCTTGAATAAAATATAGTTTTCATTAAATAACGCCAAAAATTAGTTTGATTTGTGGATTTTGTTGATCTATTTCCGTTTGCTCCGGAGGTAGGATATCTTAGTTTATCCTTAGTCAATTTCTTTGGTTCACTAGTTCCTTTTGTCCCATTACCTGGATTTCTACTCCTTGCTACAATGTCTGTAGGTGATCAATTTGATTTGCATATTTTGGCATTACTTTCGGCAATTACAGCTACGGTTGCAAAACAAATTATTTTCTATGTTAGTTATGGTGGACGTAAAATAATTAATGAAAAAACTAGAAAGAGAATGCGCCCGTTTGAACGATTAGTGAAAAGATATGGAGCTGGAGCAGCTTTTTTTGCAGCAGCAACTCCCATTCCTGATGATTTAGTATACGTCCCATTAGGCTTGGCAAAATATAATCCAAAGCGATTTTTTATTGCTACTCTTACTGGAAAAATTGTTCTTAGCTACTCTATTGTATTTATTTCTCATCACTTAGGCTTATCCTTGGTTGAGCCTTTCCTTGAAAATATAGATGATGCAACTCCGATTTACATTGGGATAATTATTTTTGGTGTTATGATGACTTCTGTCATTATTTTATTATTGAGATTAGATTGGGCAAGAATTCTTGGAAAGTTTGCACCCTGGACACTGGATGAAAATAACAAAGATTAGATTGTTATTTTAAAATTCCATAGTTTGTCCGTAGCTTTTGTAATTCCTATTCTTTGTGATGCTACTATTTTTTTAGGCTTGATACCTTCTGAAATGTATAATTTTGATTTTACTGTTAAATCCATACCATAATGCTCTTTAGTTATGTTAAGGGCTTGTGCTAATTTTGCTGGTCCATTAGATATGTTATTAAAATTTACATTGCCTCTGTTCTTTTGCATTATTTCAATTCCCTTTTCAGGAACTATTGCACGAATTAATACTGCTCCTGCTTCCTTTTTGGGAGTTTTAGCTACTATATTGAAACAATAATGCATTCCATATGTAAAATAGACATATGCAAAACCTACTTGCTCAAACATTACCTTGTTTCTTTCTGTTATTTTGTTAAATGCATGACTAGCAGGATCATCTTTGTGTCTATACGCTTCAGTTTCTGAAATTATTCCTGAGATTTCATGCTTGCCAATCTTTCTAATAATTTTTTTACCTAAAAGATTTTTTGCAACTTCTACCGTATCTTTTGAATAAAACTCTCTAGGAAGAATAGTCAATATCAATTTTAATTTCTTTGTTATTTTTTAATTCTGCGATTAACTCAAATAGTTTTTTAATGTCACCACTTAGAACTTTGATTAATTCTTGATTGTAAATTGTAGCTGCTGGATGAACTGTTAAAAAATATAATTGATTTTCTTTTTTAACAACCTTGCCTCTAAATTTTGTAATTTCTGAACCTCCTAACAATGAATTAAATGCAGTGTTGCCTAAAATACAGATTATTTTTGGTTTGATAATTGATATTTCTTGCCTTAAATATTCTTGACATGTGTTTCTCTCAATTGTGGTTGGAACTCTATTTTTAGGTGGTCTACATTTTACAATGTTTGTAATGTATACTTCTTCTCTTGTTACTCCTACCTCTTCCAATGCGGCAGATAGTTTTTTACCTGCAATTCCAATAAATGGTTCTCCGTTTTGATCTTCATTTTTTCCAGGAGCTTCTCCCACAAAGATTACGCTTGAGTGAAAATTACCTTTACCTGGAACTGAATTTAATCTTGTTTTACTAAGTTCACATTTTGTACACTCTATTACATTTTGTTTTATAATTTCTAATTTTTGGCCCATTTTCTAATTTACACTCTTTACTGTTGCGGTTCCTCTTATTGATGGTCCACCATTACCCATTATCATTGATTGCATTGGATCTCCTTTTCCACAGTTTGTAATTGGTCTAACTGTGAAATCATCTCCACATGCATCTATTGATTTGAAAAATTCTGGAGCTGTTCCCATTACAATAACATCTCTTAACAGATCAGTAATTTCCCCATTCTCAATTTTTTGTGCGTATTGACATGATATGCTCCAGTTATACCGTTTCATATCAATTGAAGGAATTTTCATATTCGAAATTAGATATCCTTGCTTGACTTCTTTAATCATTTCATCCACATTCCAATCCCCATTGCCAATGCAAGTGCAAGCCATTCTGATTAGAGGCATGAATCTGTAATTTGTTGCTCTCATGTTTCCTGTTGGCATACTATTGAATATTTGAGATGTTTCTCTATTTTGCATATGATTTTTTAATATTCCTTTTTCTACCAGAGTAGTTTTTCTAGTTTCAACACCTTCATCATCAAAATAATACCATCCTAAACTTTCCTTTATCGTAGGATCATCAAATACATTTAGAACTTCTGAACCAATTCTATCTCCTAACATGTCTTTCCACCATGCGCCCCCTGCCCATGCCATTTCTTTTCCTAAAACCCTATCTGCTTCTGATGGATGTCCTAATATTTCATGTGTAAGTAGAGAGACAAAATCTGGATTCATTATTACAGTTGTTTTATCTTCTTTTGCGGGTTTTGCAAGTGTTAGCTGTGATGATTTTTGAGCAATTTCTTTTGCACTCTGTTGAATTTTATTTTTATCCAATATCTGTTCTAATCCTCCCCGACCACCTTCAGTAATATTTACAGATTGAGTGATTCCATTACCATGAGATGTTGCAATCATGTCTACGACTACATCCGTAAAATTCTGTAAAATTTCTGAGCCTTCAGAACTTACAAAATACTTTGAATTTATTGTAAACCATGGATGCACAACTGATTTGATAATTTTTGGAATTTCTAAAATAATTTTATTACATTCTAATCCTGTTTTTATTAGCACATCTAATTCTGGTTTTTTTATTACAGGAAAATCAATTTTAGTTTTTTTTGGATTACTTGGATATAGTTCAAGTCTTTTTTTATTTTTTGATTGTTTGGTTCTAATTTTAAATGAATTATCTATTGCAATTTTAATTTGCTCAAATGACTTGGGGTTTGTTATTGAACAAAAACTCCATACATCATCTTTAATTATTCTGATTCCTAATCCTTCATCATTATTTGTACTAACATGCTCTGTTTCATTATTTTCTACAAGTACAGATTTTCTTTCTTGTTGCTCAGCTCGTACATCGCAGTACTGGGCTCCTGATTTCTCAGCATATTTGACTGCCCTGTCTGCAAAATCTTGTAACTCTAAATTCATAATATCTGAATTTTAGCATGACTCGTAAATCTTCTGCTATTTAGTGACTAGAAATTGCAGGCATGGTAAAATAGAATTCATCCTCAAACTCATAATCTGTCATACCTTTCCTACGTAAAAATTCAAAATATTGAGTACAATTATTGTAAAATTTCTTGTTTTTTACATGAGATTGTTCCATGCTCTTCCTGTCCAAATCTCCATTTTGTTAAGAGTGTGAGCAATTTTAGTTCTGAAAGTTTGTTTTCTTTAAGCAGATTACAGTGCTGTTTTGGCTGATTCAGAATTATTTTTTGGAAGTGTAAAAGAAAATGTTGCTCCTTGATTTGGAATACTGTGTACTGAAATAACTCCATCATGATTATCTATAATTCCTTTACAGATTGCTAAACCTAAACCACTGCCTCCTCTTTCTCTAGTTAGTGTTGCATCTACTTGATAGAATTTTTTGAATAACTCTTGCTGTTTATCTTCTGGAATTCCTACACCGTTATCTTTTATTGAAATTTTTACTTCTTTTGGATTTTCCTCCATGGAAACTTCAATTTTACCTGGATTTGGTTGAATTGCAACAATACTGTTTTTGATTAAATTTGATATGACTTGCCCAATTCTTTCAGGATCATGATTAACAATCAAACTTGTTATATTCGAAATGATTTCTATATTGTTCGATTCTGCTTCTGGGGTTAATGCTTTGAGTGATTTTGTGATTGTATCTTTAATATCTGAATCTTTTTTAATCATTCGTAATTGGCCTAAATCTAATTTTTGTGCATCAAGTAAATCTGAAATAATTGATAACAAAGTTTCTGAACTTGTTTTAATGATGCCGATTCGTTCTTTTTGTTGATCAGTTAATTTTCCTAAATGCTCACTAAGTAAAATATCTGAATATCCTTGAATTGGAACCAATGGAGTTTTTAATTCATGGGTGATCATTGCTAGAAATTCATCTTTTGCAATATCTGTTTTCTTTGCTTCCTCTTCTTTTAATTTGATGGTATCTGACATTATGTTGAAATTACTAACTAATTGCCCTACTTCATCTGTTCCAGAATACTCAATTTTTTCACCATACACTCCTTCTTTGACTTTAGAAATTGCTTTGGTGATTGATTCAAGGGGTGATAGTGATTTTCTGATGATGAATATAACTAAAATGAATACTCCAATGTCTACTGCTAATAGAATTTGGATAACTATTTCTTCACCAGACCCTTGCTCTGTTAGAAAATTATTCCAAGAAAGAAGTAACACATCTATGTCTTCAAATAAAATATTTTTATCCTGAGTCATCTTATTTTTAGCCAAATTAAATTCTGGTGATAACAAAGCTCTTTCTTCAATTACATTGATTTTTGCTTTAACAGCTTCCCACAATGGATCCAGTATTCTCAGTGACTGTGAATTTTCTCTTGGAATTGGAATTAATTCTTCATGAGTCATTCCTACGCTTTCAACATCCAAATCTGATGTGGGAATTTGCAATAATTTTCTTATTCCAATTTCAAACTGTAAATTTTTCTGTTTTAGTGTTTCTTGGGAATTTTCTCCCTCCCCAATTGAAATAAGTAAACTTTGTTGTCCTATGGTTCTAGCATATACGGCTAAATTTTTTGCTATTTCTTTATGTGTATTATAATCTCTATCTAAATTTTCTAGTTCCTTGTTTAATTCATCTACATGTAAAACTAATTCTTGATTTTTTTCTAAAACATAATTCATGGCATTTGTTGCTTCAGGATCAAATACTGAAGTTACTTCAACTTTTAATGCACTTTCTCTGTATGATTCCCATGATGATGCTATTTTATTATAATCTGAAACTAGTTTTGGTGGAATAACAGATATTGATTGTCCTCTGTAATCTCCCCCGTCTTTAATTATTTTTAATGTGTTCTCCACTTCATTAATTTCTTTTTGAAGATCATCTTTATCCTCTAACACACCATTTGCAACTGATGTTGCTAATCCTGAAATTGATTCAGCTTTTACTTTGATATCTCCTACTCCAATTATAGAATAAGATTGTGATGTTTGTAAATTTTGATCTTGATATAATAAAAATAAATTAAATGCTGCAACAACTATGAGTACGGCTATTAACAAATATGCCTTACTGATAATCTTCATATTGAAAATATCTTATCGTAGCCTATAAAAATAATAGGCAAATTTAGTTAATCTATAAGATGTCTGAAGAGTTTATCGCAGTTGCCACAAAAGAAGTTAATGAAGATATTCACGAAATTGAAAACATTTTGAAATTATGTTCTAATGATGATGATATTATTCAAAATTCAAATAAATTTCAAAAACACACTCATAAAATTAAAGGCCTTGCTCCTATGATGGGAAAAGATGATTTGGGTAATTTCTCATCTACCTTAGATAACCTTTTCAAAAAAATTATTGAAGGTAAACAATATGAAAATATTTTAGATATAATTACTCAATCCTCTATTCAAATGAAAAAATCTATGAGCGAATCTAATTTTGATTTAACCCCGATAAATGAACAAATTAAACAGCTTTAGTATTTTTTGTGGCTGAAATTTTTTATTATAGTTTACATCAAAAATTGCATGGCTAAAATTCTAATTGCAGATGACTCTGATGCTATTCGTCTAGTCCTAAAAGATATTTTATCTATTGGAGATCATGAAGTTCTAGCTGAAGCAATTGATGGTGCAGAAGCTGTTGATTTTTACCAAAAACATAATCCTGAAATTTTATTACTTGATTTGGCTATGCCAAAGAAAGATGGCTATACTGTAGTTAAAGAGGTAATCCAATATGATCCTAAAGCAAAAATTATACTTATCACAGCAAGTGATGATCAAAAAGTGATTCAACAATGTTTAGACAGCGGTGCTTCTTCATACATCTCAAAACCCTTTGATTTCAATGGAGTTTTAGAATCTATCAAGAGTTTAATTTAAGAACGTAAATTAAGGTAAAAAATAAATTAAAAATGATCTAAATAATGACAAAAATTGTTGCTGATACCAGTGTGATAATTAATGGGCAACTAGTTTCTCAAATTGAATCTGGAAGTATTAGAAATTCTGAAATTATTATCCCTCAAGCTGTTTTTGATGAATTACAATCTCAAGCATCAAAGAAAAAAGAACAAGGCTTCATTGGTCTTGAAAGAATTAGAAAACTAAAATCCTTATCTGGAAGTCATGGATTAAGTATTATTGTTAGTGGAACTCATCCATCCTCTGATGATGTCAAACTTGCTAGTAGTGGAAGAATAGATGCATTGATTGTAGATATGGCTAAACAAAATAATGCCATATTGTATACTTCTGATAATGTTCAACATCTAGTTGCACAGGCTGAGGGCCTTGAAACAGTCTTTCTGAAATCTGAAATTAAGAACGAATCTTTAGAATTTCTAAAGTTTTTTGACTCTGAAACCATGAGTATTCATCTAAAAGAAAATCAATATCCCTTGGCAAAAAAAGGAAAACCTGGTTCGTTTAAACTGACTCAGATTAATGAGGAAATTCTTACTAAGGAATATTTGGAATTAATTGCATCTCAGATTTTAGATGTTGTGAATATTTCTGATGCCAGTACATTGGAGATATCTAAAACTGGAGCATCTGTAGTTCAGCATGGTGATTATAGAATAGCAATCACATATCCACCTTTTTCTGAATCTTTTGAGATTACAATTGTTCATCCAATTGTAAAACTAACTCTTGATGATTATTCTATTTCAGAAAAATTAATGAAACGATTTGCTGACAGTGCAGAAGGTATTGTGATTTCTGGTGCTCCTGGCTCTGGAAAAAGTACTCTTGCATCTAGCTTGGCAAATTTTTATCATGACCAAGGAAAAATTGTAAAAACATTTGAATCTCCTCGTGACTTGCAAGTAAATTCCGGAGTTACTCAATATAGTAAACTTGATGGAAGCTTTGATAATTCGGCTGATATCTTGTTGCTTGTTAGACCTGACTATACTATTTTTGATGAGGTACGAAGACGAGAAGATTTTGGAACGTTTGCTGATCTGAGACTAACTGGAGTTGGAATGGTTGGTGTAGTTCACGCAAATTCTCCATTAGATGCAATTCAAAGATTTATTGGAAAAATTGAACTTGGAATAATCCCAAATGTGTTAGATACAGTTGTTTTTGTCAAAGATGGTGGAATTCAAAAAGTATATGATTTAGAATTAAAGGTCAAAGTCCCTACTGGAATGACTGAATCTGATTTAGCAAGACCAGTAATTGAGATTAGAAATTTTGAAAATAATGTTCTAGAGCATGAAATTTACACATTTGGGGAAGAAAATGTGATTGTACCTGTTGGAAAAAAAGTAGAGAAGATTGGAATTGAAAAATTAGCTGAAGAAAAAATTAAAGAAACTTTTAGACGTTATGATCCAAACGCTGAAGTTGAAATTTTATCTGATAATAGAGTCAAAGTAATGGTCAATGAACAAAACATTGCATCAATAATTGGTAGAGGGGGTTCTAACATCAATGAGATTGAAAAATCCCTTAAAGTGCATATTGATGTAGTTGAGAAAACATCTGAGAGTGAATCACTAACCTCAAATGATCTACCGTTTAGTTTTTCAGAATCAAAAACTTCCCTGCTTCTGACTGTAAATAGAGATTTTTCCTCAATGCATGCTGATATCTATGCCAATGAAAAATTTGTTGCATCAGTTAGAATTGGAAAAAAAGGTCAAATTAAAATTCCTAAACGCTCTGATGTGGCAAGAAACTTGATGGATTTAACCTCTTCACAAAATGATATCAAAATTTATCTTAAAGATTTTTAAAATTATCAATAATCTTTGGATTTGCTTTTAAAAAAGTAATGAATTTTCTTAACTGTTTGATTGTTTTTGGATTCAAATGATGTTCAATACCTTCAGTATCTTGGTTTGCAGTATCATATCCTACCCCTAAAATTTCAAAAAATTCTAACAGTATTCCGTGTTTTTGTCTAATCCCATCTGCAACTTCTATTCCTTTTTCTGTTAAGTTAATACCATGATATTTTTCATATTCTAAAAATCCATTCTCATCTAATCTTTGTAGCATCTTAGTTACACTTGGAGCACTTACATGCATGTATCTTGAAATATCTAAAGTAGTTGCATATCCTTTCAACTCTACTAATTCTGAAATAATTTCCAAGTAATCTTCCATTCTAGTACTTGATCTTGTTCTCTCTGATTGGTGTGCAGCTTTAATCGAATCTAGTCTTTTGGAATTTTTTGTTTTCATTTAGTCTTTGTATCTAAATAGATCTAGTATAATTGGGTTCTTTTGTGGGAAATTTGGTTATTCTTTGTTGACTTGAATGTAACCTGAGTTGATCTTTGTTTCTTAACTAGATTTTTCTAAAATCAAATTGGAATGGTTGATCCCCTAAAGGAACGTCTAGATAAATTGAAAAAATTCTCTGATTCAGCTAAGCGTAGAGCATCTTTATACTCAGAAGTCACTAAAATGGATGATTCTCATACTGCTCGTTCATTGGGGGCACTTCAAAAAGCTCCTGCACCTGGAAAGAAACTCCAAAAAATTGGGTTTTTGATGTTATGGGTACCTGAACCTACTGGAGTAACTTGTGCAATTGGAGGACCTATGATTGTTGCTGGTCGATATCTTGACAAAAAATACAATGGTGCCACTCTTCATGATATTGGTCACCAGACAAAAAATACAATGTCTTCAATAAGTGATTTTAAAAATTCTGTAATGTAACCCAGTTAGTTTTTAACAGGATTGACACAAATTCATCTATGACCACAAGGGCACAAGCATTAATCCCTATCACCATTGCAGCTGTAATTATTGGAGTTATTGGAATGTTAACTCTACCAAGTGACAGTAAACTAGAATCAGTTGAATTTCCAAGAGGTACAATTTTGGTAGATGATGTTGCACTTGAAGTACAAATTGCAGATTCGGAACCTCGAAGAGTTCGTGGTTTAATGTTCCAAGAACAACTCCCATATGATCAAGGGATGATTTTTGTATTTCAAGAACCTGGACTTTATTCTCTGTGGATGTTAAACATGCAGTTTTCTCTTGATATGATCTGGTTTGACAGTAATGGAAATGTTGTACACATTGAAGAAAATGTTCCTCCATGCAAAACTGTAGTAGAAATCACCAGCTGTCAAAGCGTAGTTCCAGATAAGGAGGCATTATATGTTCTTGAAGTGACTTCGGGGTTTATTGAACAAAACAATATCACTGAAAATTCAAAATTAACAATAATTTCAATTTAGGATTGCAAAGCCTTATCTTTGTATGCATAAATTATATTTTATGAACAAGTGGGTTGTAATTCTAATAGGAATTGTAATAATAATATCCGCATCACTCATAATTGTATACCAACCAAATTCTGAGACTGAAACAAAACCTGTCTATGAAACAGGGTTTACATATTATGATATTGAAAAAATTCAAAAAACATTAGCAACACATAATATTTTTGTATCTGCTCCAACTGCGATTACTGATAAGACAATCTCCCAATACTGTACATATTTTGAGAATGGCTTGCCTAGAACTGTGGAATATTGTACCACCACTGCAGTAACTGACATTCATGGTAATGCTTTGGGAAATATCAATCTGGGCGGTGATACAAATTCCCCAATTTTGGCCATAGCTAATCTTGAAACAGCTACCTTAGAATCAAATCCAGATGAAATTTTAATCGTTTTTGAGACTGTAATTGAGAGTCTAGTTTGTGACTGTTGGGATGAGGAGAAATCTGAAGACTTTGAATCGATTTCAGCCTGGCTAGATGCTGTTAAGAAATTTTACAGTGATTCTAATCAACGAAATGTTAAATCAAAAATTGATAATTTAGCAAATTCCCAAATCTCTTTAGAAATTACCAAAAAGGAAAATTCTGTCTTACAGACTTTAATTATTCTCAAGTAGTCTAATTATATACTTGAAATTTCTTTGATTGACGATTACAATGATTGATCAATTATGGTTAATTTTACTTGGGTTTGCAGCAGGAGTGTTAGGTTCAATGATTGGCTTGGGTGGTGGAATCATAGTTGTTCCTGTTTTAACATTTTTAGGATTTCCTCCGACAGTTGCTGCAAGTAATAGTCTCTTTGCAGCATTAAGTAATGCTATTGCATCCACAATTTCTTATTCAAAACAAAAACGAATTGTGTATTCTTTAGGTTTAAAACTTGGCTTACTTTCTATTCCTGGAACTATTCTTGGAGCAATAATCTCGACTGATGTTGCGCCTGACATCTTTAAAATTCTATTTGGATTTGTCTTGATTGCATCTGCAGCATACATATTTTTAAGAAAAAAAATAGAGACCCAAGAAAAAACTATTTCAAAACAAATGATTATTTTTGCAATTGGTGCAAGCTTTTTTGCAGGAATAATTTCATCCTTCTTTGGAATTGGTGGCGGAATAATCTTTGTTCCTCTGATGGTTGTGGGAATGGGAATGGCTATGAAAAAAGCTGCCCCAACATCACAAATGATTTTATTATTTGCATCATTGTCTGGTGTTATTGTTCACAGTCTTCTTGGACATCCTGACTTTCTCCAAGCTGGGTTACTTGCAATTGGCTCTTTTATTGGTGGATTAGTTGGTGCTAGATTATCAATTGATATTAAGGAACGTTATTTACAAATTTTAGTATCTCTTGTAATTTTGATTGCAGCTGCAAAATTATTTATCGATTCTATGTCTGGTAATCTTTTTTCAGCATTTTAGCCTCGTTATTTTTTTTGTATTTTTATACTAATTTTGTAATACATATTGTTCATTAGGTCTTATGACCTAAGGGCGGGAGAGACTAGTCGGCTCTCCTGTATTATTTTCTTGAAAAATTTTATATGATTTTATTTTTTTAAATTGAACTTTATTTACTGGATAAATCAGAGATTTACTGTTGGGCTCAAATACTTCTACAAAAGATATGGCAAAAAAGGGATTAGATAATCTCCTTTCAACCAAAAACCATAACATTGTGGATATTTTATTGGGACGAAAAGATTCCCCACAGATTAATTCCAATATGCTTGCAGAAGAAGTGCAAAAGAGAGTGTACAATGCACTAAAAGAAAATCATCCTTATTCTGATGTCATTACTGACTCTGATAAATTCCTTAGAGAAAATGTTTTTTCTAGCAAATCTATGATTGTAATGTATGTGGATCTTGTTGGTTCCACTCAACTGGTTTTGGATCTTCCACAAAAACAATTGGCTATAATTATTAGTTCATTTGCTCAAGAAATGGCTTATGTGATAAAACAACATAGTGGTTTTATTCTAAAATTTGTTGGTGATGCAGTAATAGGATATTTTGTTCAATCTGAAAATAATACTCCTGCAGATAATTCTGTTAGCTGTGCAGAATCAATGCTTAGAGTAGTTCAAACAGGAATTAATCCAATATTACAACAATATGATTTTCCTGATCTTGCAATAAAAATTGGGATTGATTTTGGTGAAAATACCATTATTCGTTATGGTGATAATGAAAAAGAATCTCATGTTGATCTTCTTGGCCCTTCTATGAACATGGCTGCAAAAATACAAGGCCATGCACAACCAGACCAAATTTTGATTGGTGATGAGGTCTATTCAAAATTGGATTCTTCTATACAAGAATATTTTGAACAAGTCAAATGGCAAGAAACTGAATGGAATTATAGAAATAAAATCACTGGACAAATCTATCCTGTATATGCATATGTGGGAAAATAAAATCTAAATTCCCTTGTCTTAAATTAGATTTATCATAAAAAACTCATTGCAATGTTATCAAACTAATGAATACTAATAGTGTTGGAAAAACCTAGTCATCAAGAATTACTAGTGCGGTGTAAAGTATTTTTTCTTGAAACACTGTAGTAGTCAATTTTATGTCTGCTACTTTTCTTTGCTCTATTATTTCATTTACAAGGCCATCTAGTTTAGATAACTCTTCTGATTGTACAGTTTCAATATGCATACTTGATATGAATAGACCTAAAATAAAAACATACAATATCTATAAAAATTATAAAATTTGAAGTTGTTTTGTAATAGTTGATTTTAATCTGAATTAACATAACTAGTTATTTTATTTCTGTATATATTCAAAATCCTTAATGCTTATAGATTATTATGAATATGGAAAAATATGAGATGTCCTAATTGTGGAAATCAAGCAAGCTGGAGAGATCCAGATTGTAACAAATGTGATTCCACACTACATCAAAAAGACTGTAAAGGTAAATCTCCTGATTGTAAGTGTCATGCAACAAATGAACAAATCTGGACACAGAAAAAATCTACACAATCAGGCTAGTTTTCAAAAGTTTCAATATCGCTAAATTTAGAATTCAAACTGAACATTTATTTTCATAGTGCTATATTCCCTCTGCACTACCATCTCGTCTAATCTCTGCAACTCCTTGGAATCCTTCACTTGTTTGACATTTTAGAACTGCATGAATTGCACCCAGATAAAATGAGTATCTTTCTCTGATGTCAATTTCATATCCTAGATTTTCTAGGTATGTTGACACCTCATTATTTGCAAATCCTTCCTCTATGCTAATTGTTCCACTCATGGAAGAATGAATTCTTGGTTTAGTCATTGATTTGTCAATGGAAATGTTGCCATCAATTACCCTGGAAATAAAATGACTAATTACAGAAAATATTCTTGAGCTACCTGGACTTCCAAGCATTATCCATGGTTTTCCTTGATGGTTTACTATGGTTGGACAAACAGATGTCCATGGTGCTGCATTTGGTCTCAGATAAAATGGGTGGTTTGGATTTTTAAATTCATAGCAAGACATGTAATTGTTATAAAGAAATCCTAAACCTTCTGCTGCAGCTTTTGAACCGTAAGATAATTCAATTGATTGCGTAATGCCGATTGCATTTCCTTCATCATCCATTACTGATAGATGTGTAGTTTCATCAGGATCATTTGATGGCTCTTCAAGAGGTAGAGTTGGGTCTACCATATTCCTAATTGAACCTGCTAGTGTTCTTGCAAAATTTGTACTAAGATGTGTTTTATCTCTAGTTTGGTGATATGTATTTGGATCATATGGTCTTTGAGATCTATGTAGTAAGGCTTTTCGAAAAGTTTCTGCTACAAAATGATATGAATCCGGTTTTGCACTACGAATAAAGTCTGATGATATATTGTTTAACATCATTAGAACTAGTAGTAAAGTCCTACCTGCTGTTGGAGGTGGCATGGTAATTATTTCCATGTCTCTGTAATTTCTTGAAATAGGTTTTCTTTCAATTGGTTCTGGAATCAATGCAAGATCATCTGCATGCAGAAAACCTTCATTGATTCTCATGTCTTCATTAATTTTTTTTGCTATGGTTCCATGATAAAATGTTCTATAACCAAATTCACTCATATGTTTTAGAAGTTCACATAAATCATCTTGTACAAATAAATCCCCTTCTTCATATGGCACAAGTCCATCTTTTAAGAAATATTTTGCACCTGATTTTGATTTTACTCGTAAAAATTTTTTTAGATTTTTTTCTTGAATGTCATGCTGTAATTTTGTAATTCTATAACCTCGTTTTGCTATTCTAATTGAGGGCTCTACAATTGTTGCCCAATCTAATTTTCCATAATGTTCATTTAGATAACCAATAACAGCAGGAGTACTTGGAACTGTGGTAGCCTTGTATCCTACAAATCTTGTAGAGCGCTTTTCAAAAAATGATGCGTGTGCAAGAGATGGTGCTCTACTTGAGCCATCAAGAGCAATGGTTTCTCCGTTAATGTGTAATAATGCTAATGATTGACCTCCTAATCCTGAGGCTTGAGGTTCACAAACACCTAATGCAATTGCAGTAGCACATGCAGCATCAATTGCATTACCGCCTTTTTTGAGCATTTCAACTCCTGCTTTTGTGGCATCAGGAAATGCAGATGATACCATTCCATGTTTAGACTTTGAGCATTTTTTGTCTTCCGTAGGTAAAAACGATGATTCAACTTTCTCTATGTTCAAATTATTCATTCTCGTTTTGTTGGTAAATCATTTATTCATTCCAGTCACACTTTACAATTTTTTTAATATTTGTCAACTCTTTGTATTCTCTTTCTTGCATATTAACTGAATTGATATTTTTATGATTCATATTTTTATTTTCACAATTATTCTTCTGGAAAAGTGTTCCCTGCTTCAATTACTATATCTGATGATATTGTTGAATTATCCAAAATAGTCACATTTTTTTCTATCACAATATTGTCTCCCATTGTAACTCCATTGCCAATTATTGTCTGCTTTTCTATTACAACTTTAGTTCCCAACACACAATCATTACCTACGTTAACCTGTTTTTCTATCACACATCCATCTCCCATTGTCACTCCATTACCAATTACTGTCTTTTTTTCAATGACTACTCTCTTACCAAACACACAGTCGTTTCCTATGTGAACACCATTTTGGATTACTACACTGTCATCCATACTGACATTATTTCCTATTTTTGCACTAGGATCTATGTTTGTCATGATTAATTATTTACTGTAATTTTATTTAAAGAGTAAGATGTATCCAACAACCGTTTTATTTTTTTATTAAATGAATTATTCTCTCTAAAAAATTTAGTTTTTTTTATCTTTTGGAAAAGTCATTTCTGCCTTGATGAGAGTACCTTCTGGGACTACTGCATTATCTAAAACAATTGCATTTTTCTCTAACATTACATTATCTCCCATTGTAACACTTCTGCCAATAACAGCTTTTTTTGTGGCTACGACTTTAGCTCCCAGTACTGAATCATTGCCTATGTGGACTTTTTTCTCTATGACACATCCTTCGCCTAGTTTTACACCACTACCAATGACTGTCTTTTTTTCAATGACCACTTTTTTACCAAATACACAATTGTCTCCGATGACTGCCTCTTTTTCTATTACTACACTGTCATCCATTGTGACATTGTTTCCTATTTTTGCACTTGGGTCTATGTCTGCCATGATAATTATTTAGAGTGATTTGATATAAAGAGTTGGAGTGAAGAATAATTAAAATTCATTTCTTCAAATCCTATTTGTTTTGATATTTTGCTTTTAATGTTGTACCATCTGGAAAAGTTTTTCCTGCTGAAAGTACCGTTCCCATTGGAATGTCTGCACCATCTGGTACTTTGGTGTCTTTTTCTAAAACACATTCATCACCAATTTTAGCTCCGTTACCTACAGTAGCTCCTCCTTCAATTACTACATGTTTGCCTAGTACGCAATCATTACCAACATTTACTTTTCTTTCTATGACACAGTGTTCACCCATTGTGACACCGTTTCCAACAATTGCATGTTTTTCAATTACTACTTTATTAGATAAAACACAATTGTCTCCAATATGTGCATCTCCTTCTACAACTGTACTGTCTTCCATCTTAGTATTGTTTCCAATAACTGCGCTTGTATCTATATCTGCCATGAAGATATGTCGTGACCTTTACTTAAAGACCAATCTGTATTTGACTTGGTCATGTATGAAATCAATTAGATGATTTCTTTTTGTTTCATAAGAACAAGTTTTATACTTTAAAAAAATGACTAATTGTATAATGAAAGTTGCATTAATCTATAATGAAAATCGGATTGACCCTAACGATGTAATCAACGTTTTCGGAATGACTACAAAAGAACACTATAGCTCAAAAGCTGTAGAGCGTGTTGCTAGAGCATTGGAAAAAGGTGGACACACTGTCAAAGTAGTTGAAGGTGATATTCATCTTGCAGATGAATTACGTGAATTTATGCCCAAAGTAGTTGCAGGTGAAAATCCTGGTATGGTGTTTAACATGGCATATGGTATACAAGGTCAGAACAGATACACTCACGTTCCAGCAATGATGGAGATGTTAGGAATTCCATATATCGGCTCTGGCCCAGCAGGCCATGCTATTGTTCAAGATAAAGTAATGACAAAAATCGTTTTACAGAAAAATAAAATTCCCACTCCGGGATTTTGGGTATTTCGAACTCCTGAAGATAAACACGATGACTTGATTTTTCCAGTTATTGTAAAACCTAAACTAGAATCCACATCCATGGGTATGGAGGTTGTTGATAATTGGCCTGATCTAAGGGCTGCAGTTAAAGTACAAATTGAAAAATTCCAGCAGGATATTTTGGTAGAGCAATTTATTTCTGGAAGGGAATTTGCAGTAGGGTTGTTGGGAAATCATCCTAACATAGAGGTTCTTCCTATAGTTGAAATTAATTTAGATAATCCTGATCAAATTCAAACTATTTCTGATAAAAAGAAAAAAGGTGGAGTTGGAAAAACATGTCCTGCAAAATTATCCAAAGAAAAAACTGAAGAGATGAAACAAATGTGTAAAGATGCATTTTCTGCTTTAGGACTAAATGACTATACTAGAGTAGATTTTAGAATGGATAAGGATGAAAATCTATACATCCTTGAATTAAATTCAATGGCAAGTCTTGGAACAGGTGGCTCATTCTTTTATGCAGGACAAACTGCAGGATATACTTATGAATCTCTGGTCAATAAAATTTTGGATGTTGCAGTAATTCGATACTTTGGATCTACTATTCAACACACTGAAGATGATTCTGATTTAACTCAACCATTACGTGTTGTATCACGAACATATCTGCGAAGTCATTTACAAAGCTTAAAAGACACTTTGAAAGATTATGTGAATCTAAATACACATGTGTACAATCTTGAAAATATTAATCACCTAGGCTCTAAAATGTCCAAACGAATGACACATCTTGGATTTACTGAACAAGTTTACAAACAATCTGATGTGGGTGACTTTCATTATTTCAAAAATCACTCTGATGCCAATAATGATATTTTATTCATATCTCACCTTGATACACATTATGGACCAAATGATCTTATACCCTACTATGAAACCAGTGATAAGATTGTGGGTTCTGGTACTGCCGAAAGTAAAGGTGGGCTAGTTGTAATGTTAGGAGCACTACATGCATTAAGATTTTCAAAGAGACTTAGAAAAATAAAATGTGGTGTGTTACTAACAACTGATGATAGTTTAGGTGGACGATACAGTAGTTCATTGATTGAGGAAATTTCCAAAAAATCAAAATACATTCTTGGTTTAAAGTCTGGTAGCGTTGATGGTGGAATAATTACCACATGTTATGGTAGAAGTGATTATCAAATTAGATTTACATCTACTGATGATGAATCCATTTCAAACTTACATGGGATTATTCCTGTGCTGGGAAAAAAATTAGCAGCACTTGACAAGCTATCTAAAGATGAAAAGAATTACAAATTAAGTACAACATCTGTTGTTGCACAAGGCTCTCATGGCCACACCCCAAATTATGCTACTTTGTCATTAACATGTAGTTACAAAACAGAAAAACTTGGAGAACAACTAGATTCAAAAATTAAAGCTATAATGAAAAAGCGTGAAACAAATTCTAAAAAACTTGGTGTTGCAATAAATAAAATTCAAACTCGCCATCCTGTATTGGAGGAACCCTCTGACACTAAATTCTACAAGTTAGTTGAAGAATTGGCCAAAAAGCATGAGATAAAAATTAAAAAACACTCTCAATTCCTGTCTTCAGATATTAGTAATGTACCAGTTCGTCTTCCAGCTCTTGATGGTTTTGGAGCTCTAGGAAACTACTATCGTTCTCCTAAGGAATACATTGTTCATGATAGTATAGTGGAGAGAGCATCATTATTGGCATCTGTAATTTACAAATGTGCAGGAAACTAATTTTTCTACACTTGAATCTAACTTGCGTAAAACTAAATCTTATTTTTTAATCATTTAATCAATTAGGCTCAAGTAGAAACCTTTGTTAACATTAATTATTATTTTTGATTAGTATGGAGGATCTTCAAATTGAAAGATAAAATTGGAATAATTACTAATAGACTTGTATATGGATTTACTTTTGCTTTCTTGTATCAGATTGTTATTGGAATTGCAACATCCTTGCTTTCCTTACCTCTGACAGGTAATATTCAAGATCTTATATCTGGAGTTGAACAAATTGATTCCAATGAAGGCCCTTGGCTGGTTGCTTGGTGGATTGCTTCAACCATAATCATTACTGTAATGGCATTGTTAATTATTAGATATAAAAAATATCTGTCTCCATACAAGGGCGAAAAAGATATTGAAATTCCTCCAAAGATTACTGCTTTAACTGCAATAATTATTGGTGCTACTATCTCATTTTTGTTTTTCTTATTGGATACTGTTATAGGATTTATTGTGGAGACTGGCTCTAAAACAGATGTATCTGCAATATATGAAGCTGCATTAATTGGAGACTTTACTCCGTTAGTTGTTAGCCTTATTTTTTCAATAATTGCTGGATTCATTATTGTTGGAGTTGCAAGCAAAACATCCAAAGTAAAAGAAATTACAAAAGATATTGGTTTACAAGATATTACAAATATTAAACAAGTTTTCAATAAAACTAAAACTCAGAAAACCACTTTGTCTTCTACCATTGGTCAGAGACCTGGTGCATTAATTCATGTTGGAGAACAAAAAGTCGATAAAGTAATAATTAATTTAATGGAATATGATGCTGAAAAAATTAATGAAATTGATAATGCAACTGTTGAAGACTGTTTAGAATCTAAAAATAAGTCTAATGTATCTTGGGTTAACATAGTAGGAGTTCATGATGCAAATATCATCAAAACTTTTGGTGATAGTTTTGGAATCCATTCATTACATCAATCAAACATTATGAATACTGAATTGAGACCCTCAGTTGAAATCCATGATGACCATATTTTGATAATGCTGAAAATGCCTCACTATGATACTCAAACTGGAAAATTGGATTTGGAACAAATTTCAATTGTTTTGGCTGAAAACCATGTCTTGACTTTTCAAGAAATTGAAGATGACTTTTTTGATGAGATACGAAAGAGATTAAGAGAGAATTCAGGCAGTATTAGGAAGCAAAAAACTGATTATCTTGTATATTCTCTAGTTGATGCAATAATTGACAGCTATTTCCTTGTAATAGAAAAGATAGGTGATCTTACTGAAGATTTGGAAGAGGAATTGATGAAAAACCCAACTCCTGAAACAATGCAAACTATTCAAACTCTAAAACGTAGAATGATATCATTAAGAAAAGCAATTTGGCCAGGACGAGAAATTATTAATTCTCTAGAACGTGATTCCACTGCTTTAATCACTGATTATACTAGAACATATCTACGTGATGTCTATAACCACACCATTCAGGTAACTGATTCCATTGAAGGATTACGTGATGTGATTGGTGGCATGCTTGACACGTACTTGTCAAGTGTAAGTAATAGGATGAATGAAGTTATGAAAACACTTACTATCATTGCAGCAATTTTCATCCCGATTACATTCATAGCTGGAATCTATGGAACTAATTTTTCATACGTTCCAGAGCTGCAATGGGAAGGAAGTTATTTTGTAATGCTTACCGCAATGGCAATTATCTCTGTTGCAATGCTTGCTTGGTTTAAGAAAAAGAGATGGCTCTAATCTGAATTCATCTACAAATAATCCCTTTTACAAACACTTTGTAGACAATGAGGTAAATCATGTCTAATAGGGCCCTGCAAAGAGCATATGAAATACTAGAAGGAACAACAAATGATAAACTCACAAAAAGTTTTCAAATTTTTATTATTTCTTTGATTACTGTAAACGTAATTGTTGTAATTATTGAAACAGAGGAATCTGTATTAGATCAATATGGATATTTGTTTACCCCGTTTGAAGTTTTTTCAGTAATTATTTTTACTGGTGAATATATTGGGCGAATTTTAATTTACAAACTAAATCCAAAATATAACAATTCCAAATTTGGTTTGTTGAGAATGCTTGTTTCCCCTATGATGTTAGTTGATTTAGCGGCAATACTCCCATTCTTCTTACCATTCGTAGTCACAGATACCAGATTCATTAGAATTATTCGTCTCTTGAGACTCTTTAGATTATTCAAGCTTTCTAGATATTCTGAACCCATGCAAACTTTGGGCGCTGTTTTTAAGGCCAAAGCCGGAGACTTGGCAGTTGCCTTTTTCATACTGTTCATTGTGCTAATTTTTGCTTCAAGTTTGATGTATCATGCTGAACATGAGGCACAACCCGAGGTATTTTCAAGTATTCCTGCCTCAATGTGGTGGGGAATAGTCACTTTGACTACTATAGGATATGGTGACGTCTATCCAATCACAATTCCTGGAAAATTAATTGCAGCTGGTGTTGCTGTTATTGGAATAGCAGTCTATGCAATTCCAACAGGAATAATGGCATCTGCATTCAGTGATGAATTACGAAAGAAAAAAGAGCAGACAAAAAATACATGCCCTCATTGTGGAAAGGATATATCGCATGAATAAAAAATACTAGTAGAAGAATCAAAATGAAAGCTTCGGACTTGTTTGTAAAATGTTTAGAAAATGAAGGTGTTGAATACATTTTTGGAATCCCTGGTGAAGAAAACGCTGACTTTATGATGTCATTATCAGAATCAAAAATTAAATTTATTTTAACTAGACATGAGCAAGGAGCTGCTTTCATGGCAGATGTGTATGGAAGACTAACAGGTAAAGTTGGTGTATGTCTTGCCACTTTGGGTCCTGGTGCAACTAATCTTGTAACAGGTGTTGCAAATGCAAACATGGACCGGTCTAGATTACTTGCAATCACTGGTCAAACTGATTCTCATCTGTTACACAAAGAGTCTCATCAAAATATGGATGCAATTACAATGTTTAAGCCAATTACAAAATGGAATTGGTCTATTCGTAATCCTCAAAATATCCCAGAAATTGTAAGACGGGCTTTTAAAATTGCACTAGAAGAAAAACCCGGAGCGGTACATATCGAATTACCACAAGACATTGCTAAAGGTGAAGCTGATATTCCTCCAATAGAACCGCAACCTATCTTTAGATCAGAGGCAAATGAGGAGTTGATCAAACAGGCTGTTCAATTAATTTTACATGCAAAAAACCCAATAATTTTTCTTGGAAATGGCTGTGTTAGAGAAAATGCCAGTCCCCATATACGAAAATTTGTAGAGAAAACAGGTATCATTGCAATGAATACGTTTATGGGAAAAGGAGTAGTTTCAGATGATTCTCCATTACATTTACACACCATAGGAATCAAAGATGCAGACCATGCCTTACTAGCCATGAAATCAGCAGATGTGGTAATTGCAGTAGGTGTAGATCTTGTAGAATATAGTCCTAAAAATTGGAATCTTGACTTGAATAAGAAAATCATACACATTGATTTCACACCCTCTGAAGTGTATACGTATTACAGACCAATTGTTGAGATTGTCTCTGATATAGAATATGCTGTGGATGCCATCTTGGCAGAACTGGAACTGCAAACAAAACTACATCCTGAATTAGATATATTCCCTAGAAAACAGATTCCTGAAATATTTCAGAAAATTTTACGTGAAGTTGATGAGCGACGAGATTCATTTAATGATGATATGTCATTTCCAATAAAACCCGAAAAATTAGTTATTGATGTAAGAAATGCTATGGGTGAATATGATATTGTTTTATCAGACGTAGGAGCTCACAAGCTTTGGATTTCTAAAATTTACAAAACATATCAACCAAACACTTGTCTAATTCCCAATGGATTTTGTTCAATGGGCTTTGCATTCCCTGGTGCTATTGCTGCAAAGATAGTATATCCTGATAGAAATGTAGTAGCAATGTGTGGCGATGCAGGATTTTTGATGAACGTGCAAGAACTAGAAACCGCAGTCAGACTAAAACTTTCAGTAATTACTGTAATTTGGTGTGATCAAGATTTGGGTATGATTTCTATGAAACAAAAAAATGAATTTGGAAAAAGTGTATTTACAAAATTTACAAATCCTGATTTTATTGCTTTGGCTGAAAGTTTTGGAGCCGTTGGATTTGTAGCAAAATCTACAGAAGAGTTTTCAGTCATTTTAGAAGATGCTAAAAAAATTAAAGACAAACCAGTAATCATTGCTATTGATGTTGACTACTCTAGAAACAGTGTTCTGTTAAATGATAATAACTATGAAAAAACACGCCTGATTAATAACACTTAGTTTATCCTAATAATGATGATGTTAAAATAATCCTTTTAGGATTGAATTACATACACTACTTACATGGTCGATAAAGAAGAAAAATCACAAAGTTTTGGAAAGAGTCTCAAAAAGAAACAAGAGAACCTTGTTGATGATGTTACAAAGAATTATTCCCAAGCAATAGAGCAGGGTCGAGACTTTGGAAAAGAATCTATCTCAAAAATAAGTCAAATGACTGATACTGCTACTGATTTTCTAAAATCACAAGAGTATCTCAAATCACTAAAAACCAATTCGTTAAAAATAGGAGAAAAAAGTAAGGAACAAAAAACCCAATTTAGCAAAAAGTCACCAAAATATTTTAAGAAAATTATTAATGCTTTTTTCTACTTTTTTGAATTAATTGTAGGTAGAATCAAGATAGGTACACAATATGGAACTACAAGCCTTGAAATTTTAGAAAAATTAGCCAAACTAAAAGAATTAGGCATTATTACCGATAAAGAATTTACTGAGAAAAAGAAAAAGATCCTAGATAGAATTTGAAAATATTTGGGATTTATCAATTATTTGTAGAAGGTAAGTCATGACTGTAGAAGTTACTGATTTTCTAGCATTACTGGCATTATTGCTAGGTGGAGGTATGATTGGTGCAGGAATTATGAAAAAAATAAAATTCCCTACCATTATCGGTTTTATCTTAATTGGAATGATTGCAGGACCCTATGGTCTTGGGATAGTTGATGATGTAGAACTGATTAATCTTTTAGCAGAGCTTGGAATTATAATTTTATTATTTGTTATAGGTTTAGAATTTAGTTTACAGAAATTACGCAAAGCTGGAATCAAAGCAATTGTTGTAGGGATGTCTGAACTTTCAATAATGTTTTTCTTGGCATATGTTGGTGCATTCTCTTTTGGTTGGTCCCACTTGGAAGCATTGTATCTTGCAGGAATATTATCAATCAGTAGTACGGCAATATCTCTTCGAGTTATGAGGGATCTTAAATTAGTCAAAACTAAAGAGTTCAACACTGTTATCACGATACTAATTGTTGAAGACCTTGCAGCTGTTCTGCTTTTGGTAATTCTAGGAAATGCGTCTGCTGGTGCAGAACTTGATTTCAGTGGGGTCGGAATTTTGGTTTTACAGAGTTTAACCTTCTTTGTAATAGCCTTAGGCTTGGGAATTAAACTAATACCGAAATTACTAGAAAAGATTCATGGATTAGATATTCCTGAAGCGCCGTTTATTACAGCTCTGGCATTAGGTTTTGGTTTAGCAGTCCTTGCTCATTTTCTAGGACAGAGTTCTGCAATTGGTGCGTTTATCATGGGTATGATTATTGCATCCTCAAAACATTCTGAGCAAATTACTAAAAAGATTCTCCCGTTACGTGATTTCTTTGGTGTAATTTTCTTCGTATCAATTGGAATGCTTGTAAATATTATGTCGATTCCCGAAGTAGCACTAATTTCAATACCTATCATAATTTTAGCTGTTCTTGGAAAGTTTGTAGGAAATTTCTTTGGTGCCTCTATTGGAGGTCATGATGTTCATGGAGCATCAACTATAGCTACCGCAATGGTGCCTAGAGGGGAATTTTCATTCATTATGGCAAAACAAGCTGTCGATGGTGGCTCAGTTAGAGATACTTTGTATCCTGTCACAATGCTTGTTACCTTGGCAACGATGCTTTGCATTCCTTTACTACTGAAAGCTTTGCCCACTCTAGCAAACCGCGATACTATTGTCCCTATGAAGATTCTAAATCCTATTTTTATTGTTGGTAAATTTTTTAATAAATTAATGAGTTCCCCTGATGATGACAGTCAATTTACTAAAATGCTAAAACATCACGGCCCAAAATTCTTTGTAAACTTGATGATAGTAATTGCAATTTTGGCAATTATTGATTACTTTAATGATGACATTGTAAATATCATAAATGATTTTGGAATACCATTAGCTGTTGAACCTGAAATATTGTTAACAATTATCAGTATTTTGTTAATTATTTATCCTGTAATTTCACTACTTGGAAAAATTGAAAAATTTGTTACTAACATATCTGATATACTATCAACAAAACTAATTCCTGCTGATACTCAACGTATAGAAGAAAAACCTCTTCATAGATTGCTGCGAAATATTTTCTTCATTGGTGTTATTTTGATACTAATTGCAGTCATTCAGCCCTATATTGCAGATATAGAACTATTGCCATTTTTACCATTTATAATTTCAGGAATAGGTTTGGCCGTTGCAATCATACTAATTGCTGATTCTGTCTTTGTATTTCAAAAATTATCTCATGGACATATTATGGATAGTTTGATGAAAGAAGACGAGCAACCTGACTCTGAATAATTTATTTTAAAAATTCTGGATACTCTTCATCTGTATCTGGAAATAACTTTTTTCTCTTTTTTTTAATCGTCAATACTTCCACCCTGACCATAAAGGACATGCATTGTGTAAGTATCTGAGACACTTGGATGATTTCGTAGTCTGTGAACTACACTGTCAATTTTGCTTGGATCCTCATTTTTAATTTTCATAAAAATGTCGTATTTTCCCCAAATCCCATTTATCTCAACTACTTCAGGCAATTCTTTGAATTCTGAAATTATTGCAGCCTCTTCCCCGCTTTTACATGACGCAAGAACATAAGCTTGCATGGTTATGCTTCCCTCATTACAACCTGGCTCTCAAGTTTATCTAAAGCCCAATCAAGCAATTCGTGTTTTTGATGTGCCCATCTGTAGTGTGATGCAGCATGCTTTTTACTTGCAGACATTTCCGGATATGAGCAAAACTCACATGATTCAGACGTATCTACAAGATGCTCTATGATCTCTTCTCTGTGACTTGCAAGATGAATTAACCATGATGTTTGGGTTGCAGTTATCTGCTTTGCACTATCGCAGTAGGGGCATCTGCTTTGGATATATGTCATTTTTATCTAAACCTAAAATGAACTATTTAGAATAATAAATAAAATGGAATTTGACTTAGTCTTGGACGAAATCATATACTCTGCAACTTTTGGCTTGTTTTAGACAAGTTCTGATTGAATAATCTAATGCCTATTTGTTATGATGTGGCTGCGATATTATTCATATCGACTAACCTGCAAAGAGAATGTATCTGCTCCTCTGATTCAAAATTACATTTTTTACAACAAAACTTTATTGCACTAGAGCAAATGGTACATTTTTTATTAATTTCCAATCTATCTCCGCATTTTCTACAACTATCTACTCTCATCAATATTCCCTCCTTTAATTACAGCGAGAACATTGTGAAAAAAATTCACAATTTTATTCTGGTCTCGGGATTTACTTTGTTCTCGCATGAAATACTTTTGTGAATAATTCTCATATATCCTAGTCAGCTAATCAGCTG
>JAHELP010000004.1:42955-49158 GCA_024644105.1 Candidatus Nitrosopumilus sp.
ATTACAGCGAGAACATTGTGAAAAAAATTCACAATTTTATTCTGGTCTCGGGATTTACTTTGTTCTCGCATGAAATACTTTTGTGAATAATTCTCATATATCCTAGTCAGCTAATCAGCTGACTTGTAACCCCTTGATTTTACCATACTCTATGTGCAACTACTCCTAACTATAATCATGAAATCACAACAAATCTCAAACTGGGATAAAATGGTTCATGCCCCCTTCAAAAAGGTCGTGAAATTTGACCTTATCTGCATGGGAATTGGTGTAGTAATTGGAGTTGGCATTGGAGCATACTCTGTTGCTAGCGGAATCTTTGGTTAGCAACATAACTCCTTTTTTATAATGTATCATATGAATACCTCTATGGAATTTCATACAGTAGAACCATCATACACATCAAAAGATGGCTGCCGAATAGTTTGGAAGGGAATTGACGAAGATGATACAGACGTAGTAATCTTAAACAAAAAAGAATTAGAAAAACTAGTAGAACTTTTTCAAAAAAATACTACAGGTGAAGTAGAATTAGAAGATCAAACCAGCATTATTCGAATAAATTCTGATGTTACTCAGTTTAACCTAACAAATCATGAATTACTTGAAGCAAAAACTAGTGAAATTCAAGAACAAATTTTAGAGTATGCCAAGGTTCCACATGAACCACAATACGTCTATGTTGGAACTAAGGAATTTTACCCATCGGTATGGATTAGAGATGATAAACCACCGGAAAAAGAACTAGATAAAAAAAATCCTAGTCAATCACTCATTCAGGCAATCCTTTCCTCAGAACCTGAAAAGATTAGACAAGATTTATCGCCTTCTGATTTGTTTAGAGTATTTGCAACTCGTCGTTCAACTAGAAAATTTACTAAAGACAAGGTAGAAGATTGGAAGGTTGATAAAATATTATCAGCTGCAGATGTTGCTCCCACTGCTGGAAACTTTCAAGGTTTTCAAGTATTTTTAATTAAAAATCAAAAAACAAAACAAGCCCTAGTAGAGGCTGCAAACAACCAACCATATGTCAATGCACCTGTTGTTTTGGTGTTTTGTATTGATCCTGCAAGAGTGAAACTAAAGTTTCCGCCACACATTTTAGAAAAATTCTCTTTACAGGATGCAACTATTGCTGCTTCATTTTCATTGCTAGCTGCTTCTGGAGTTGGATTAAGTACAATATGGATAGGAATGTTTGATGAAGAAAAAGTAAAGACCATCTTGGGCACTGATTTGAGACCTTCATCAATTCTCTGTATAGGCTATCCTGATAAGAAAAAACCTCCAAAATCTAGAAGAAAACTCAAGGATCTTATTCAAGTAATTGAATAATTTTCTGTAATCGTTTTTATCAAGTATTGAGGACTAGAATCGATGGAAGACCTCTTTGATGAAACTGCAAACTATGTACTTGATTTAGCCAGTCCTCAAAGGATGCAAATTTTATTCAAATTATTAGAGAAAAATTCAACTCCTACTGCACTTGCAAAAGAGATTGATGCTACAAAACAAGAAGTTCATAGGAATTTTACAAGATTGGAACAAAGTGGTCTGATTGAAAAGAAACCCGATGGAACTTACACTTTAACTACCTTTGGCAGTACGGTTTGTACTCAAGTTCCTTCATTGGTGTTTATCTCCCAAAATAGAAAATACTTTGAAGAGCATAATTTTGGTGAGGTTCCTCATAAATTTCAAATGCGTTGTGGCCAACTTGCAAATGGACAATACATCAAAGGCATCTCCAAAGTATTAGAGCAATGGAAAAGTATCTACGCTAATTCAAATGAATATATCTATGAGGTATTATCTGAGGTCCCACTTGATTTGATAGAGCCTCTAATAAAAAAAGTCAAACAAGGAGTAAAATTTAATTATATTTTTTCTGAATCTGCCGTAGTTCCAAAAGGAAGAAAGGCACTACTGAAAAAACTAGGATTCCATGAATTAATGGAACAGGGTTTAATTGAAAGAAAGATGGAAAAAAATGTTCAAACGGTAGTCATTCTAAATGAAAAAGAGGCATGCTTGATGTTTCCAACACTTGATGGGGATGCAGATCTTACTGAGATGTTTTACTCTGATGATGTCATGTTTCATGAATGGTGCCTTGACTATTTTAGATACTGTTGGTATGGCTCAGATGTATTCAAAGAGAGTAAACTAAAAGAATAATCTAAAAAAATTATTTTTTTATTCTAATTTTTTCCAAGTATTGAAAAATTTTAGATGATTTTATTTCTGAAATAATTTTAATCATTTGAGCGTCTCCAATAACTCTTGATCAAATTCAATTACACTTCTTTTCTTTCTGAAAAGACTTTCAATTAGATCTTTAATCATTCCAATCATCAAACCCAAGTGATAGTCCTGCATAATCAATCCAGGAGTTATTTTGAATTTCCTCATATCTTTTATTTTGAAGTTTTCCCCCTTCTCTTACTGGTATGCTTTTAACCAGAATGTTTTGTGGCTCGGGTTGCCATTTCTCTTCTTTGTAGAGGATTTGTGTTGTACTCATGATATGGCTTAGTGAAATTATACTATTAAGGAGAATTCTTTTTGATGAGATTCAAATTATGGCAATCTAGTTATTTTCACTATGCTTTGGTCATCTAGATGTCTTAATAGGCATAAATAGTCAAATGAATCTACTAGTTTTATGGGATTATCCTCGTCGAATCTTTCCGCACTCAGAGTTTTTCCTCCTTCTTCTGTTATGGGTAAAACTTTGGAATTTTTCGAATTTCTAAAATATGAAACAAAATCTTTTCGAGATGAATCTGTTTTAATGAAAGAAGAATTATACGATACAATATCTAAAAGCGTAAAAATTAAACAATCTCCAAAAACAAAAAAATCTGAATTAACAAAACAGTTTGAAGTATTTCTTAAGGAATTGGATAGGACCCTATTCATCAAAAACTCTAAAGATGAAATTGGGGACATTCAATGGAAAAGGATTGATAGCTTTTGTAATTTATTGAGACTAATTGAAAGAAGTGATGAAAGAAAAATTAGATGGGCATTATATCATATTTTTGCTAAAAATACCATTAAAATTTCATCGATAAAATTAAGTGAACTTTTAAAAGATTTTAAAATCAAAAATCTTGATAAAATACTTGCAAAAATAATAAAAACTGAAACCTTATCTGGTTTTGATGCACAGTATGATGGGAAATTTTTTACCATCAATCATGAAAAAGATGATAAACTTGTTGCTCATTATTTGGTAGATGCAATCGAAGAACCCTCACGACGTTCTCCTGGTGAATTAGAGGAAGAAATTTTAAAATTAATCGATGAAGGTTCTTTTTCTAATCAAGAAATCTCGCAATCATTACTTATAGATGAAGGACTTGTCTCTAGAACTATTGGAAAATTACGAGATCAAGATAAAATTGTTTTATCCAGCTTTGGTCAACGTGGAATAAGATACTATACTACAAATTGTGATAATTGCCCATTTGGAACAACAAAAGCTTCTTGTAGAAAAGAAGCATTATCTTTTATCATTTCTTCATTCATGAATGACTTTGGTGTAAATCTGTCATCCACTGATTTTGATTCTGTGGAAACTAATCAAGCTATTTTGAAAATTAAGCGAATTATTATGATGGCTAGAAAAGAAAAGAATACAAAGTTAGAACGCAACCTCACTGAAAACCTTGATGAGATACTTGCAAAAGTAGTTGACAAATTTATTGATATTGAATTTCCTGATAAGACAAACCCTCATGTACCTGAAATAAATCTCAAAGTCCCCTCTAGTATAGCAAATTTACCTCTACTATACCAATTAGGCCTAAGAAAAGGTGCTCAAGGGGGAATACATTTGATGGATGAAATACTTCATCTAGCCTCAAAATCAATCAACAAAGAAGATCGTGTAAAAATCAAAAAACATTCTCTAGTTGAGGCAAACAAGTTTTTGCAGTATCTAGGCATGGAAAAAAAAGATTCTACTTGATTTGATCTAGTCTAAATTCAATAATTATTTCCTTTATATACTCCTACTAGAAAAATCAATTATGAAATTATCTGGTTTATTGGTATTCTCCTTAGCCACTATACTCTTTTCAAGCACCTTTGTATCTCAATCATTTGCTGATGTAATTAGTCCTAGAGAACAAATGAAATTAGATTTTACAAATGAACAAATCATTTGTGCAGAAGGACTAGTAAAAATTACCAAGGATTCTACTGGCAAAGTTTCATGTGTAAAACCATCTACTGCTGAAAAACTAGCTGAGCATGGATGGGCAAAACAACTTTCAGAACAAAAAATGGAAGAAATCAAAACTAAGAAATTAGTTAAAGGTGAAAGTGCAGGAAGCATTACAAAAATTGCAGCACTTAAACAAGTATCTGCTGGCGCAACTGGAGCAAAGACTACAAGCGTCTCTGGATATTCATATATCTTTGATGCATGTGGCACTACAAAATTAGTTAGAGCCCCGGAAATTTATGTTACATCTGATAGTGAAACAAAAAGTGTAAAATTAGCTAGTCCATTAAAACCTAACACCTGTTATACTAGTTCTGTAAATATCAAAGCTGCAGATCCTAATTCAATAACTGCAACTCTTCTAAACAAGGGAGGAATTACAGAAAAAATTTCTACACTTGAAACTCAAATTGCTGATCTAAAAAGCAAAATCTCTGCTGCTAAAGAAAAAGTATCCACATCAAATGATAAAACCGCTGATTCTGAAACTATGAACAGTATTGTATCTATGAAAAAACAACTCAAAGGACTACAGGATGAGCTTAGACGTTATTTGATGGTGTTATATGTTCCTCCAACTACCAAAGTATCTAAAATCGATTTAGCAAAAACCATTACTGGTCAACCCCTTGAAGGAATGAGTACTAATCTTATTTCTCTAACTGAAAGTGTTGCTCCAACTGGATCTTCAAATCCTGATCTTAAACGATACAATGTTGTCTTTGAAGCATGTGCAGGTTCCCAATCAATTCGCTTACCAATAATCACTGTTACTTCTGATACTGAATCTGTTGATGTAAAATTAATCAATAGAATTATTCCTGAATCATGTCAAGTTGGACTAACAAGAATTAATGCAGTAGATTCTGACTCAATCATGCCTACGATTACTGGAAATTCTGGAGTTTCATTACAAATCAAATCTTTAGAAACACAAATCTCTGAAATGGAAGTTGTTCTCGCTGACAAGAGAAGTAATTTGGGTGATTTAATTTCCAAAAAACTTGATGCTACCACAGAGCCAGTTGCTCTTAAATTAACTCAAGAAATCAGTGATTTACGAAATGATATCTTGGAAAATAGAGTCAAACTCAATGCATTACTACTCAAGACTTCGTGATCCTATTTATTCCAGGAAATCAAAATCAGGTTGAGATATTATGTTGATTAAATTCTTTTCAGTATCTTTTTTGATGTTTATGTTGCTTGCATCTACTGTAACTGTATCTAATTTTGTATATGCTGATGTAGTTTCTCCCAAAGACCAAATGGATCTTAATTTCACTGCAAAAGAAGTTATCTGTAAAGAACATCTAGTAAAAATTATCCGTACATCTAATGGCGATGCAGCTTGTGTAACTTCCAGTATTGTTGATTTTTTAGTTGAAAGAGGATTTGCACTTCCTATAGTTCAAAGTGAAACTATGGAAGAACCTGTTTCCAAACCCAAACCTGTTGGAACTATTACTCACATGGCAACAACTAAACAATTTAAAAATCCTGGCTCTGTGGAAACTTTTCCAAAAATAAACACTTTCAATTATGTTTTCAAAATTTGTGCGATAGATGAAAAAATAAAATCTCCTGAGATAATTATTACATCTGACTCTGAAACAAAATCTGTCAAACTAAGGGATGTACAACTAACCTCTTGTTATACCACCGCATCTCTAGTCAAAGCATCTGATCCAAATAGTATTTCATCTAGACTGTTAAACCAAGGTGGAATTACTGAATCTATTACTGAACTTGAAAATAAAATTCAAACCTTGAAATCAGATCTTACAATGCAACGAGAGAAATTAACAACCATTAATGATGAGCCCCCAAGTAATGATAGAGCAAAAAAAGTTTCTGCAATACACCAAAAAATTACCGATATTAGAAATGAATTAAAAAATGTTCGATATGAACTTCAAAAGTATTTACTATTTCTTAATTTGAGCGCCACTGACAATCTATCCCC
>JAHELP010000031.1 GCA_024644105.1 Candidatus Nitrosopumilus sp.
CAGTAGATTCTTATCTAAAAATTTCTGGCAAAATATATGACTAAAATTAAGCAAAATTCACCTGTACTATTCTTCTATAACAATTCCAAAAAATGGCTAGCAAAAATTTCAAAAAATGAATCGTTTCATACTCATATTGGAATTCTGAAACATTCAGATGCTATTGGCAAAGAATATGGTTCTAAACTAATTACAAACAAGGACAAGTATGTCTATCTTCTTGAACCCACAATGTATGACTATGTCATGAGAATTCAGCATGGTACTCAGATTGTATATCCAAAAGATATTGGATACATTATAGCAAGAGCAGGAATTGGTGATGGTCAAAAAATCTTGGAGATTGGAACAGGTAGTGGCTCTTTGACTTCGTTTGTTGCAAGTGTTGTAAAACCTCGTGGACATGTGTACACATTTGATGTTGATGAAAAATTCATGAAAATTGCTGAGAAAAATATCAAAAAAGCAGGTGTTTCAAAATATGTGACACAACATAATTTGGATCTAAAGACTGCTAAGAAAATGCCTCTTGAAGATATGGATGTGGCTTTAATTGATTTAGGAGACCCATGGGTTATAATTCCACAAGTTAGAAAGATGCTAAAAGGAAGTGGAAGTATCTTTGCAATTTGTCCTACTATGAATCAACTAGAAAAATTAACGATGGCTCTAGTAGAAAATGAATTTACTGACATTGAATCTACTGAACACATTATTCGAAACATTGAAGCTAGAGAAGGAAAAACTAGACACTCCTTCCAAGGGATTGGTCACACAACCTATCTTTGTTTTGCAAGAAAAGCATTTTTCAATAGAGGCACTACAAAATCTTCTGAAAAACCAAAATCTGTTAAAACAACAAAAAAATCCCCTACAAAAACAATCAAAAAGTCATCTGCAAAATCAAGCAAAAAACCTGTAACTAAAACAGTGAAAAAGACTGCCAAAAAGCTGGCTACTAGAACAGTAAAAAAGAAAGCAAAAAAATCAGCCTAGAAATCACAAAATAAGATTTATTCGTCTATTTTTTAGAGTATATTGCATGGTAAGAAAAAACCTCACCACATCTATTGTTAAAAAATTCATTCCGTCTAGAAAAGCAAAATCTAGAAAAGGTGATAATGGAATTGTACTAGTTGTAGGTGGAAGTTACATCTATCATGGTGCACCGATACTATCTTCATTAGCTGCTTTGAAATGTGGTACTGATCTTGTATACACATCTGTTCCAAAAATCAACGTTACTCCAACGCGAGCAATTTCTCCAAATTTAATTGTGATTCCTTTAGTTGATCAAAAACTTACCTTGGGCGCTGTAAACAAATTGATTGGTGCAATACCACGTAATTTGCATTCAGCAACCATTGGAATGGGTCTTGCAATTCAAGAAAAAAATTCTTTACTACATTTTGTAAAATCATTACTTGACCGAGATGTAAGATTATCTTTAGATGCAAGTGCTCTAATTCCAGAAGTTTTACCACTCTTAGCAAACAAAAATGTTGTAGTTACTCCACATGCGGGAGAATTCAAACGACTGTTTGGTGATGCTCCTTCTAATTCTAAAAATGAGAGGATTAAACTCGTTGAGAAAAAAGCAAAAGAATTTGGAATTACTGTATTACTCAAAGGTGCTACAGATGTGATATCAAATGGTTCTACAACATATCTTAATGAGAAAAAAACTCCTGCAATGACAGTTGGTGGAACTGGCGATGTACTGTCTGGATTAGTTGCAGGATTGCTATCTATTAATCGAAATCCCTTAGAATCTGCAGCAGCAGCTACGTTCATCAATGGATTGGCTGGAAAAGCTGCCCAAAAGAAATTAGGATTACACATGACATCAATGGATTTGTTAGATGAGATTCCTGCAGTCATGAAGCCTTTTGATAAAATCGTATGATTTGCAATGACTCCTGAGAAACATGTTGATGCAAATATGGATGATCTCATATCTGATCTTCAGACATTAATTCGCCAGCCAAGTGTTTCTGCAAAAAATGAAGGGATTGAGGAATGTGCAAAACTTGTTCAAAAAATATTGAAAAAATCTGGAGTCTCCTCTGAAATTTTACGATTAAAGAAAGGTGTTGCTCCAATTGTTTTTGGTGAAATAAAATCAAAACAAAACCCATCGAAAACTTTGATGTTTTACAATCATTATGATGTTCAACCTGCAGAACCATTTGATTTATGGGATGATCCTCCTTTTAGTGGTGTTAGAAAAGGAAATAAAATTTTTGGAAGAGGAGCTACTGATGATAAAGGTGAGCTAATCACTCGAATCAAAGCAGTTCAAGCATGTCTTAGAACTACAGGTGATGTCCCATGTAACATAAAATTTGTAATTGAAGGGGAGGAAGAAACTGGTAGTGCAAACATTGAAGAGTATTTGAAAAAATACAAAAAGAAATTTTCTTGTGATGGGGTTATCTGGGAATTTGGATATGTTGATTCAAAAAATAGACCAATAATTGGTCTTGGAATGAAAGGATTGCTCTTTGTAGAATTATCTGTAAAGGAATCTATTCGAGATGCTCATTCTAGTTTGGCAGTATTAATCAAAAATCCCGCATGGCGGTTAATTGAAGCAGTAAGTACTCTTAGAAACTCTGATGGCAAAATTCTCATAAAAGATTGGTACAAAGAAGTTACTCCTTTTACAAAAAATGATTTAGAAACAATTCGTAAAGAACCATTTGATGAAAATGTCTTTAAAAAAGAATTTGGGATTCAATCTTTTGTAGGAAATAAGAAAGGATTGGATGCAAAAAAGGCACTAGTTGCTGGTGCTACTTGTAATATTGCAGGATTTGTATCAGGATATACTGGGGATGGTGCAAAAACAGTCCTACCTGGCAGTGCTCTAGTCAAAATTGACTTTAGATTAATTCCTAAAATGGATCCTAAAAAACAGATACTGCGATTAAAAAAACATCTCAAATCTAAAGGATTTTCAGATGTTGGAATCAAAGTGTATCATGGAGAGGCAGCTGCTAGAACCAATTCCTCTCATCCATTTGTAAGTCAGGTAAAAGAGGCAGCTGACAAGTCATTTGGTAAATCCATACTAAATGTTTCAAATGCTGGAACTGGCCCAATGTATCCTTTTGTTGAAATTCTCAAAGCTCCGTGTATCTCTATTGGAAGTACATACATGTTCTCACGAATTCATTCTCCCAATGAATTTGCTAGAGTTGATTTGTTAAAGAAAACTACAAAGTGCATGTGTATGATAATGAAGAATTTTGGAAATTCCTAATGAAGACATCTAGGCAATTTTTTAATTGCATGTGCTAATGATATTCTTCCTGGACCTACTATCATAATTACTAGTGCGACTGCAAGTAAAATCAAATCCAATTCTACTCCTCCTTTTCCTGTAATGCTTGATGCGCCTTTTACCATGAAAATTGCACCTAACATAATAATTGAAATCAATGATGCAGACAATCTACTTAGCACTCCGATAATTAACAATATTCCTGGTACTAGTTCAGCTAGTGCGATAGGAATTTGCATTTCTGCTGGCAATCCCATGTTTGGTAAATTCTCTGCAAATCCTGGATTGAATTTTGAGATTCCATGAAGAATAAAGATCACACCTATTGAAGCTCTTAATCCGATGAAGACAACATCGTTTAGAATCTTCTCTCGAATCTCAGCAGAAGTCAATACAATAATCTGTCATTTTCAGTATAATTATTTTGCCCATAAATTACACGTGAATTGTAGAAAGCCCTTTATTATGCGGCAAAATTATTTGATTTATGTCAATGTATATGCCAGGAGCAACTGCTGTTGGAATTACTTTTGATGGTGGTGTAGTTTTTGCTAGTGAAAAGAGGATCGCATTTGGAAACTTTCTAGTTAGTAAATCTACAAAGAAGACATTCCCAATTACTCCCAAAGTCGGTGCAACATGTGCTGGTCTTGTGGCTGATATGCAAATCTTATCTTTACAAATTGCTGCTCTTGCTAAAATTAGAAAAATGGAATTAAAACGAGATGTTCCACCAAACACAGTTGCTAAAATGATGTCAAATATGATGTATGAGAGAAGATATTTCCCGTTGCTGACTCAGGTCATCGTCGGCGGTGTTGTCGATAAGCCAATCATGTATACATTGGATCCACTAGGTTCCGTACTTCCTGATGAATATGCTGCAGTTGGAACTGGTGCTGAAATGGCATTAGGTGTTTTAGATCCACAATTCAAACCAAACATGACTAAAGACGAAGCAATTGATTTGGCAAAACGTGCAGTTCGTTCAGCAGCACTTAGAGATTCTGCAAGTGGTGACGGTTTAGACGTACTTGTCATCACTAAAGATGGTACAGAAGAATTCACCGAAGAAATCAAATAATAAAATTTTAAAAATTCTATTTTAATCGTAAATTGTTTTTCCTGTTTCCCAGAATTTATCTGAAATGTAATGAATATTTTTTATAACCTCGCCTTTTTCCATCTTTTCCAACTCTGCACTGGATACCATGGATTTTCCAACAGCTAAAAACTTGTGTTGAGATTCTTCAACGATACACACTAGCTTGTCTTTTTCAAACTCTGTGAATTTTTTTATTCCTGGTCTCATTACATTGGCGCCTTTGCACATGAATTTTACTGCTCCCATATCTACTGTAACTGCTGGGAATTTCTCCAAAGTTTTTGTTTCTGATAAAAAAGGAAGATAGTCATCATCTACTTTTAAAATCTTAATTCCTAAACCTGTGATTATTTGTGCATCATCTAAAATTTGATGAACCTTGACATTTTTGATTTTTGGAAATTCCATTCCCCATCGCTCTGAAACTGTCTTTAGCAGTGCAGATGTTTCACTTTTTGAAATTAAATTAGATTTCAATCTCTAGCAATCTCTTGTCTTATATCTAACAAGTCTCTTAGAATCGAACTAGCTGTTTCCATGCCTCCTGCACCTTTACCGATAATTGTTTGAGTGCCTGAATGCTCTGATGTAAAAGCAATTGCGTTTAGTGTTCCATTAACACACAGAGGATCATCATTTGAAACCTCCTTTGGTCCTACTACCAGCTCTTTGTTACATGATGCAATTAATTTTATAGCACAATTATTTTTGGCGGCTTTTTTGATATCATCTAATGTGACTTTACGAATACCTGTACAATTAATATCCGGAAGTGTAACTTTCATTCCCATAATCCAGTTTGCAAGAATGACTAACTTTGCTGCTGCATCAAGACCATCAAGGTCTAAGGATTCATCAGCTTCGACATATCCTTTGTCTTTGGCATCCTTTAGGGCCTCCTCGTATGATACTCCTGTTCCCATGTTTGTGAGAATGTAATTTGTAGTTCCGTTTAGAATACCTGCAAATGATGTGATTCTTTCTCCACTTAGGCTATTTTTAGCATAATCCAAAATTGGTGTACCTCCGCCAACTGTTCCACTAAATTTGAACATGACTTGATTGTATGTAGCAAGCTCAAGAAGAGATGGAAATGCCAAAGCAAGTGGGCCTTTATTCACAGAAATTACATGCATGCCTTTTTTCATTGCGGTTGTAATGTGAGTCATGCCTGGTTCTGCATCTTTGTAGTTACTTGCTGTAGTCTCAATTAACACATCAGCATCAACATTTTTGAGAATGTCTATGCCTGACATTGTATTTTTAGAATCTGAATAATTTTTTACAGTTCCAAACTTTTTCTTTACATCTACTAGTTTGTTAAAGTCCAATCCAGATGGATCCACTGCGCTTCCTTTGCTGTCAAAAACTGCAACAACTCTGGGTTTTAATCCGTATTTGGCATAAAGATCCTCTGATCTGGAATCAAATAATTTCACCAAGCTTTGGCCTACAACCCCAAATCCACACAGAATAATTCTCAAATCATTTCTTTCCTTTTTGTATTGTAATTGTAGCTCATTTTATTCCTCTTGATTTTCTTATCATTAATTGTGTTTTATTAATAATTTTTGAATTTTATTACACGTTAGTTGATAATTCTAACTTTATGACTGCTCTTGACCTTCTGTGTCTTTTTCATGTTGTAATGAAATCGAATTGATACAATATCTCTGGTTTGTAGGCTTTGGACCGTCATCAAAGACGTGACCCAAATGTGCTCCACATTTGTTACAATTTACTTCAGTACGTACCATTCCATATGCAGTATCTGAAATGTATTCAATTTTGTCTTCAGATATTGGCTCCCAAAAGCTTGGCCATCCTGAACCTGAATCAAACTTTGCATCTGAAGAAAATAGCTCTTCCCCACAGCATGTGCATTTGAAAGATCCTTCTAGCTTGGTATTGTTGTATTTTCCAGTAAAGGGTGGTTCTGTACCATGATTGATACAAATTTCATATTGATCAGGAGTTAACTCTTCTTTCCACTGCTCTGCGGTTTTCTCAATTTTTTCTGTCATGATATAATATGTCCTTTCAATTATTAGAATATTTTTCTATTTTTTTAGTTTTTTTCTTTTCTCTTCTGTTCTTTTTTCAGATTCAAATCGCTCTAAATCATATTCTTTCATATCTACATATTTCATAATCTTGCTAAGATTAGGATGAACTTTGTTAATTTGTTTGAACATTTGTTGTGCAACTCTTCTATAATCAACATGTCCTTGTGGAACTGTTCTTAATTCAATTAAATGACAAGCTTCTCTTAGATTGAATTTCATAAAATATGGATAGTTGTATCCAAAATTAACTACATATTGTCCTTGCTCAGGAAATTTAACTCGAATTTTATCAAATGTTTCTTTAGTTTTATTCATGCATTCCTTGAACTCTTTTTCAATTCCAAGAATCTTAATCTCCTTTGGCATATTATATCCATGATCTGTGGTAAGCAGCTGTCTTTCTAATGTTAGTGCTCTATGTCTATGAAAGTCTCTAAACATTCCAAAATTATTTGATAAATCAAAAGTATAATAGATATTTTCAAATGCTCGTGATGGTCTATGTCTCCTGTTTGTTCGAATTTTTGCAAATTCTCCAATGATTTTGTTTTTCTTTTCTTTTGACATTTTTTTAACCTGCTTGAAAATATCTTGGTACGATGTGCTAGGTGATTGCTCATACATTATACTTGTAATTACTTTGTCAATAGCTGTTTTTTCTGATTCATAATCTACCAGTGTTGTGACCGTTCCTTTTTTTGGATTTGGTTTAATTTCTTTTTTAGTAATTATTTTTGATTTGTTTTTTACATCCTTTAGATATTTTTGAAATGCTTTTCCATATTTGTCATCTGCCCTTCTGACAAATGATTTGATTGTAGTATCGAGCTCTTTTTTGATTTTTGAGGCTAATTCTTGCTCTTCTTTTAGTTCAGATGAGCCCAAAACTGTGAGTAGATATTCAAAGGCTCTTCCGTTCCCAGTAATTCCAACATTGGTCAAAGTTGATGCCGGAAGCAATCCTCTTAGAATGTCAAGTGCTTTTGCTTTTGTTGATCCTCTGTAAATCATGTTGGCAGATTTAATGTCTGCTTCATTTTTTAATTTAGAAAATATTTTTTCTTTTCCGTCTTTGGAATCTTTAAAGCTGTATTTTTCAATTGGATATTTTTCTCTTACATAATTTACCATAGGTTCAATGTTTTTTGAATACACATCAAATGAAAAATTGCAACTTTCCTCATACATATCTGCAAAACGAGATTCCATAATTTCCCGGTCTCTGTAAAATCTATACTTTCCATTTTCTTTTTTGTTCCATGCAACATATCTTGATGATTTTTCTAAATATGATAATCCGATTCGTCTATCTTCAATTTTTTTTACTGCAATATTTGACAATCCTTCAATTGCAATCTGCGCTTCTCCTAACTCTGCAACAGAATCATCACCATATTCTAAAAGAACTCTGTTGTAAAATTCTTCTCCCCTGTTTTTATTTTGTAAAAATTCATCAAGGAAAATTCGTCGCATACTTTTATCGGTTCGACTATACCTTGACATCAATGCACCACGATCAACTTGTCGTGGAGTAATTATTGCAAAGACATTGCCTTCAGTATTTGAAAAGTGATCTGATAGAATCTTTTTTTCTTTAATTGAAAACTCAGACAATATGGGTATACTTATTCACAATTATTAATACTCTATTTCTTTTTTCCAATTTGAATTAGATCGGGACCTTTGTCTTTATCTTTATCTTGACCCTTTGCTTGCCATCTTAGAAGAACTTGTTTGAAAGCTTCAGCATCTGCCTCATTTTCAGTATACATCAATGTTGTAACCCAAAACCCTTTTTTGGCAGTTTTTCCTCCAATTGAATTCATCCAGAAATCATTTGGCAAAGTCTCCATTGCTTTGTTATTTGGATCCTTTGTTGCTTCAATCCACCGACTTGCAACAAAATTCAAAATTTGTTCAAGTTCTTCTTTTTGAATCATGAGCCTACTAATTTGTCTCTAAATTTTAAAATTTCTATAAATCAGGCTGTTTTGAGTTAGTGAATTTAATCTTACTAAAACTAAAAACATTTCTTACACTTTGTCGGTTATACAAATCTCTAAACTATCACACATGACAAACGACGATATCGAAATTATCGGTAAAAATGTCAAAGACATGTACGGAACATTCATGGGTAAAGTCGTAGGAACAATAACAGATATTGACGGAAGTATTCAATCCGTCGGCATTGACTGCGGTTCACAAGGATTACAGCAAATCCAATATGAACAATTAGTAGCTCAAGGCGATGTTGTTATTTTCATTCCAAAATGGAGACTCGACTCACAAAGACTCATTCGTGAAAAGCAATTAACTCTACGTCGATTAAAGGCTTTGATTGACATTGTTTCAGAAAATGATGATATGAAAGCAGATGCTGAAATCATTCATGAAAAATACAAGTCAAAACTTGTATCCTTAGATGAAACAGAACATGAAATCAAAGCAATTCTTGAGGCAAGATTGACTGAGTTAGATGATCAAATGAAGTCTGCAAAGATGTTATCGTTTGATGCAAAAGTACAATTCAAGAGCAATGAAATCTCTGATGCAACATTTGAGACCGTGAAATCATGCACAACTGAGGTAATTGAGCATGTAACTCACGAAATATCAGAAATCGAAAATGTAAAGAGTAGAATTGCAGATTTAGAATTGGAAGTGCAAGAGATAACAGCCCCTCCAACACCAGACATCCAAGAATCCGCCCGTTCATATCTGGAGACTTCTGAACAACAACAAGTAGTTCAGACAATACTTCCAGAAGTACCAGTTGAATCAACACCAATACCTTCAGAACCAATTGAAGCTCAGACAATCCCGATGCCTGAACCTCCAACTGAAACTGAAGCAACAATTACATTTCCAGAACCACCCCAACAGGTGACAGCAGACACTTCAAAAGACGACAATGATAACGATTGGCTTGCTAGAATGGAAGCACAATAATTTTTTTAATTATTTTTTTAATACCTTGACAAGTCTTTCTTGCCAAATATCTTTTAATTTTGTTTTTCACATATTTGATGCGACCTAACTCCAAGTCATAACAATTCAAAGAGATTAAAATCAGGTCCAATTTAGGCGTGTTTTTGAGTTAATTTATCAAAAACTTTTCTAGGATCCAAATTATTTTACTCTTGATTTAGTCTCTGATGAAGGTATATGCTAGTCAAAACAGTTCTTTATGGTGTTTCGTTTGTAGACCCATTTGGCACTAGCAAGAAAAACCAAACTGATTTTATTATAATGCCAATATACAATTGCGTGGAGATAATATTTTTGCAAATATCAAAAGCAAAATTTGAGATGATATGAGCAAATATAAAAAATCCTTATTTCTATTTAGACGCGATTTAAGAGTAAATGACAACACGGGATTGATTTACGCATCCAAAGCATCCTCCAAAGTAGTTCCATGCTTTATTTTTGATACTAATATTTTGAAAAGCACTCATAATAAATCAAGTAAATTTAGAATGAACTTTTTTCATGAGACTTTGATTGATTTGAATTCACAACTAAAAGATAAAAAATCCCATCTCCATATGCTTGAGGGACTACCTGAGAAAATCATTCAAAACACTATCAAAGAGTGTGGCATAGATGCCGTTTTTGTCAATAGAGACTATACACCATTTAGTAAAACTCGAGATGAAAAAATTCTAAACATGTGTGAAAAACAAGGTGTAGATTTTATTTCAACAAATGACTTGCTTTTGCATGAACCCGAAGAGATTGAAAATGGAAAGGGTGAGCCATACAAAGTATTTTCTCCATTTTTTTCTAAATGTAAAGAATTACCGATAAGAAAACCACAAAAATATATCTTTTCAAACTTAGCAAATGAAAAAATAAAATCAGAAATCCCAATTAAAAATATTCAATCTCAGTTATCATCATCTATGAAAACAGAATTTAATGGAGGAAGAAAATCATGCATTACTCTACTAAAAACTCTAAAAAATTTAAAAAATTATGATAGAGAACGAAACTATCCCTATATTGAAGGAACATCACATCTATCAGCACATAACAAATTTGGAACCTGCTCTATTCGAGAGATATATCACAAAATTGTAGATGAATTAGGAATAAATCATACTTTGGTGACAGAACTGCATTGGAGAGATTTCTTTACCCATATTATGTATCATTTTCCTTTTAGTAAATCAAAAGAATTCCATTCTAAATATGAAAAAATTCCATGGAGTCAAAACCCTGATACTTTTACAAAATGGTGTGAAGGAATTACAGGGTTTCCGATAGTTGATGCAGGAATGAGGGAGTTAAACAGCACAGGCTACATGCACAATAGAGTTCGAATGATAGTTGCATCCTTTCTCACAAAGGATTTGCATATCGATTGGAGATTAGGTGAAAATTATTTTGCATCAAAACTCATAGATTATGATTCAAGCGTCAACGTAGGAAATTGGCAGTGGGCCGCATCAACGGGATGTGATGCACAGCCATGGTTTAGAATTTTTAATCCGTGGTTACAACAACAGAAATTTGACAAAGATTGTCTGTACATAAAAAAATGGATTCCGGAACTTGATTCTGTTTCCCCAAAAATTATTCATTCTCTAAATACAAAGCACTCAGAAATTGATGTGGATTATCCTGCACCTATTGTAGATCATAAAAGCGAGTCACAGTATTCCAAAGAAGTGTTCAAGGGAGTATCTTCTGCCTAAATTATTACTAGGATGATTTTTTAGCTATGGTAGATTAGATTTTACATTATGAAAACAGAATTAGAAATCAAATACGAAATGATAAAAATCAAGGAAGAACTGACAAAAGCAGAGTTTGATAATGATATTGCATTATTACAAGGTCAATACTCTGCTTTAGATTGGGTTTTAAGGGCTGATTCACACCTGAACTAGCTAGAATGGCCGAATAAAATTAGATAATTATAAAGATCCAAGTTCATACCTTTTTTGATGTCCGAGCAATATGATATTGGTCTAGGAAATAATGATGATACAGTAAGAAAAAAGGCAGATGCTGATTTTGAATCTTTTTGGGATGAGCAGGCAAAGAACTTGTCCTGGTTTTCCTCCTGGGAGAAAACTCTTGATTGGAGGCCTCCGTTTGCTAAATGGTTCACTGGAGGCACGATAAATGCCTCATACAATGCCTTAGATATTCACCAATCCTCAAAATCTCAAAAATCTGCCATTCTATGGGAAGGAGAAAATGGTGAATCTCGAAACGTCACATATGGTGAAATGTTTACACAAGTCCAGAAATTTGCAAATGTACTCAAATCACTTGGTGTCAAAAGAGGGGATAGAGTTACAATTTATCTTCCTATGGTACCTGAGTTGCCAATTGCAATGTTGGCATGTGCTAGAATTGGTGCAACACACACTGTAATTTTTTCTGGCTTTAGTGCTACATCCATTAAAGATAGAGTTTCTGATTCACATTCCAAAGTTATCATTACTGCAGATGGTGGATATAGACGAGGAAAAGTTGTTCCACTAAAAGACGTGATTGATGATGCAATAAAAGAACTTGATTTTGTTGAACATGTGGTGGTTCTAGAGAGAACTAGAAATAAAATTTCCATGACACCAAAAGATAAACTTTGGAGTGAGTTGATGAATGATATTTCTGATTCATGTCCTGCTGAACAATTACCTAGTGATCATCCTCTGTATATTTTGTATACCTCTGGTACAACTGGAAAACCTAAAGGTGTATTGCATGGAACCGGCGGTTATCTTACTCATTTGTATTCTACATTCAAATGGGCTTTTGATATAAAAGATTCAGATATCTTTTTTTGTACTGCTGATATTGGTTGGGTAACTGGTCATAGCTATGTTGTGTATGCTCCACTTCTTCATGGTGCAACTCAAGTGATGTATGAGGGTGCACCTGATTTTCCTGATGCATCAAGGATGTGGGATATTTTACAAAAATATAATGTTACAATTTTTTACACAACACCTACTGCTTTGAGAATGTTTATGAAATTTGGAGATGACATTCCAAATTCATTTGATCTTTCTAGTTTGAGATTACTTGGGACAGTAGGTGAGCCAATAAATCCTGAAGTCTGGAAATGGTATTTCAAAACTATTGGAAAAGAAAAATGTCCTATCATTGATACTTGGTGGCAAACAGAGACTGGAGGTATGCTGATTTCATCTCTTCCTGGAATAGAGACTATTCCTCTAAAGCCAGGGTCTGGAACCCGTCCAATTCCAGGCGTAAATATCACTGTAGTTGACGAAAATGGCGATGAAGTTCAAGCAAATACCAAGGGATACCTAGTTGTCAAAAACCCCTGGCCTGGAATGCTTTTGACATTATGGAACGATGATGCAAAGTACAAGACTGTCTATTGGTCAAAATATGAGAATTGCTACTATCCAGGAGACTATGCTATGAAAGATGATGATGGATATCTTTGGTTATTGGGACGAGCAGATGACGTCTTAAAAATTGCAGGTCACAGAATTGGAACTGCAGAACTTGAAAGCTGTATGGTTTCTCATCCTGATGTTGCAGAATCTGCAGCTTGTGGCATTCCTGATGAAATTAAGGGTGAGGCAATCATTGCATTTGTTGTTTTAAAGCAAGGTGTTACAAATGATTCAAATGTTTTGGAAAAACAGCTAGTAGATAAAATTAGAACAGACATTGGTGCAATTGCAACCCCTAAACAAATTTACTTTGTTTCAAAATTGCCAAAGACACGTAGTGGTAAAATTATGCGAAGATTGCTAAAAGCAATTGGGAATAATGAAAAAATTGGAGATGTCAGCACATTAGAAGATGGTGCTGCAGTAACTGAAGTTCAACAAGTTTTTGATGATCTTCAAAAATCAATTAAAGAGAATTCAAAATAATTATTTTTTTAATTCATTCAAATTTATCTTAGATAGCATTTCAAACATTTGTTTTAATCCGTCATACTCTGATTTTGAATTCTCATCTAGTGTATCATACTCTTTTTCTTTTATCTCATCTAGTCTTTTGTTTGATTCTTTGAAAAATTCTTGATATTCTTTAATTTTTTCATCAGTCATCTGTTCTAGATCAAAGATTACTGTATTGCTTCCAAGCAAGTTTTTGTTTTCATCATATAGACTGGTAGCTTGTAATAATCCTGAAAATGTATCTCCGTTTTGTTTTTTGAATGTAATTTTTCTATCAGTTACTTTACCTGTTTCAAACCAAATTTTTAGAGAGTCATTCATGTCTTGCCATGACTCTTTTGGGACGTGCTCAAAGATTGGTTTTCCTAGGATTTCTGACTTTGCATAGCCTAGATTTGCAGCATATGTTGAATTACAGTCCAAAATCACGCCTATGGAGTTGATTCTTCTCCACATGATTGGTGCATCTTTGAGTGTTTTCCGAGCTTCTGTTTGAGGCATTTTTTAAAATTAGTTTGACTAGTAATTAAATTGAAATCTTAGAACCATTGATCGAGATTTTGGCTCTTTTTCTCCAAGGCTTTTTTCAACCTGTTTAGGGTAGACTGTATTCTGTCTTCAGAAAAACTTCTCTCTTTGAGATACTTCATTACTCCTTCGTGATCTACCTCATTGAAAACAATCTCATCAACTTCTGCAACTTCGGGATTTAGAAATATCTCTCGTATCTGTTGAAAATCTATCTCCTGTAATTGCTCTTGGATTTGTGGAATATCTTCTAATCTTGAATGTTGTTTGATTAACTTCATTGCTGTCTTTGGACCGATTCTTTCAAATCCATTTGGATTAAAATCAGTCCCAATCAAAATTCCAACATCAATTAATTCCTCTCTTGTCATTCCAATTGAATCCAATGTCTTTTGGGTTTCAATAATTTCTGGCAACACATCGATGTATGTATTTCTGTTTGGAATTTTTCTTCTTCCACTACTAGTAAAATTTCTTACTAACCTTTTAGCTCCGCATAAAATTGAATCATAATCTTGACTTGCTGATGCGTATGCTTGTCCTGTGTTAGTTAGATGTGCTGCAGTTGCCTCCCCTTCAGATGGTGCTTCAATGTATGGTATTCCAAAATATGTGAGAAACTGTTTTGATTCTTTAACCATTCCATCTTTCATGCTAGTTGTTTGTTGTGCAAATTTTCTTGCATCTTCCATATTTCCTTCGGCAACTGCTTTTTCATATTTTACAGTAGCATCTTTTTTGATTTG
>JAHELP010000074.1 GCA_024644105.1 Candidatus Nitrosopumilus sp.
GAAACTTGTGGATCAAGTGTTCCACTATGACCAATTTTTGGAAGCTTTAACAGTCGTTTGGTCCATGCAACAGTTTCATGACTTGTCGGACCTGGAGGTTTATCCAAAAGAATAATTCCATAATTTAGTAGTTGTTCAATAGTTCGTTTATCATAATATGTTCCGTATGCATCATCAGTGATATCCTGGTCAATTTCGATAAGATTCTCAAGTTGTTTTAATGTCATAGTAATTTCCTCACAGTTTCTTTTGTTACATCAATTACTTGTTGTGCTGTTAAATTATCGGTATTAATTATCAAATCAAACACAGATTTATCCTCCCCAAAATCAAAGTCATAAAGTTTTTTGTACAATGCCTTATTCTTATCAAATCTTTCTTTAGTAATTTCATATGCATCCTCAGGACTCATGCTGTCCCTTGATTGCATTCTTTTGGTACTACTTTCATGTGAGCCTTCCAACCAAATTTTTATTCCATCCTCGATTAGCCACGGTAAAGTGTAACTAGTGATTACCATTCCACCTTGATTAAAAATGCCAATTAATTTCTCATCTAGTTTTTTATCAAATTCAGAATTTTGTTCACGCTGGTTTAGAAATCTCATTCCTTCCTCAGTATCCCACCAATCATCACCTGAAGAATCAAACCCGTGTTCGTTTGCCATCTCCTTTAGAACGTCTCCTCCACTGAGATATTGTAGTTGAAATTCTTCTGCTAATCCCTTAGCAACAGTTGTTTTGCCTACTGCCGGAGGACCAGAAATAACAATTGATTTTGTCAACTGAGATCCATAGAGGTTTTTGTGAGTCTCATAATTATGCCACTAAATGCAATAGATGAAAGGAAATACCAAGCCCAAAGATATAATGCATTTTCTTTTCCAAAACAAAGATGTTCTGAATCTAATGCTTGTTCAGCCGTACATGTAAGTTGGAACATATCACCAGGAATTACATTTAGTGGAATTGGGGAAAAAGCTACTGTATAGGAAAACAGCTGTGGCAGTACAAGATAAAATATCAAAATAAGTGGAACAAATGTAATCATCATAGGTCTCATATTCATTTGCATCATCTCCATTGACATCTTGTTCATGTATGATGATTTTTTTCCTAGTTCGGCAATTTTGTTTTGATCTTTTGCTCGCATTGCAGCCATTCTCTCTTTTTGCCATCCACGTGTCTCTTTCATAATTCGTTTTAGCTTTACTTGATCAACCATCTTCTTTCTAACTGCAGAGTTGAAGATGTTTAGTAAAATTCCAAATCCAGATACTGCAAACATTGAAGCAACTAATCCTTGAACGATTGGGTCATCACTGCCCAAAGCACCACGTTCTCCGCCAAAAATATCAAATTGCAGAGGTATTGATTCGATGAAAAGTAGAATAAAATTAAAATCCATTTTTTACAGCCCTATTGCCCTAATGATTTTATCTGCTGCTTCTTCAACCTTTCCCTCATGATTTAGGACTAGTCTTACTGGGGCACCTGTAATTACAGCACAGGCAGAAATCATGCCGGATTGAACGTCTAATTCTTTTTTAATGACAGCAAGTGTGATTTTATCCCTGTTTCGAGTATCGTCTTTCATTCTTCTGTTGTAGATTTCTTCAGGTTTTGCAGAAACTGATACAAAATTTGTGGGTTTGATTATTTTGAGAACATGTTCAGGTAATCCTGGATAGTATCCTTCAGGTGAGTTGATAAATGCATGAGTGTCAATGATTACAATTTCTTCATCGTGTCCAGCAATTTTTTCTGCTGCAAGTTTTTGCAATTTTTGTTGTTCAGATACAGATAATTTTCTTAGCTCATCTCTATCAGTCAAACCGTTTTCTTTTGCAACTTCAAACATTAGAGTTCCATAGCTAACCATGTAGACATTTTTTTTATGATTTTTTAGAATTTCAACAATTTTAGTTAGCAATGTGGTTTTCCCAACACCTGGGATTCCTACCATTACAACTCTTTTATTTTCTGCCAAGTAAAGCACCCAAACGCGGCATGACGACTTCGACTTGTTCTCTAACTAGTTGTGTGTAATAGTTGATGAGAATATCTACCATAAGTAAAATACCGATTCCAGAACCAAAGACACCAAGTACATCAGATACTCCTGCCAAGAGTCCCAATATCATAGAACCGATAATTGTAACTGATGGAATGTACTTGTTTAGTAAAGCTTCAACTGGTTTGTTTGATCTTCTAAATCCAGGAATTTGGACATCTGCATCAAGCAAGTTCTGTGCAGCACTCTTGGGTGATAGACCACCGAGCTCTACCCATAATCTTCCAAACACAACAACAATTCCTATCATAAACAGGACATAGCCTACTGCACGCATTGGGTCTAATGCTGCAACGTCTAAACCTCTAGGAGGTGTAATGTAGTAAATTATACCTCCAACTGGAGTGTTAGGACTAGTAGGATCAAATTGAGCTATAAAGTTCATAAAGAAATTATTGTTCCGCGGGTTCATGTTTGCCCACAGCATTTGGAAGATAAAGACAGCGTTTGCAGTAAGTGCTGAAGCTAAGATAACAGGAATGTTTGAGACATACATCAATTTGATTGGATAAACTGCAGAAAAGCCTCTGTATTTTGTAGAAACAATTGGGATTTCAATTTTCATTCCTTGGGTGAACACCAAGATTAACAGAATTCCAGCAGTCAGGAATATTCCAAAGATACTCGGAAGCTGATTCGAACGGAAGAGGATATTTGTCATATCTCCACTGCCAGTAAGTGACTGTGCAATGTATGGAATAATACCAATCATTCCCCCATCTCCTGCAGGCAACGGGCTGAACAAACTCCAGAGAATCTGTTGTGCGACACCTGCCATAATGAACAGACTGATTCCACTTCCAAGACCCCAGCCTTTCTGAATCAGCTCATCTAAGAACATGATAATTATGGACGCTGCCATCAGCTGCCCTATCAGCACATACATGGCGTATGGCTCAGTGATTCCTGGACCATAAACTGCAATGGCATATACAATAGATTCAGCAACAATTACAACATAGGTTACCATTTTTGTTGCAGTCTGAAAGATTCCTCTCTCTTCTGGTTTTTTAAAGTCAAATTTTAGAATATCAGAACCTCTAAGCAATTGCATCAACAGACCAGCTGTAACTATCGGCCCTATACCTAACTCTACAAGAGTTCCTTGTTGTGATGCGAAAATAACTCTAGCAAAGGCTAGGAAATCAAATTGTGGTGCTGTTGCGCCAAATAACGGGGTCTGACCCATTATCATGTAGATTAGTAATGCAATACCACACCAAAGTAATCTTACTTGAAGTGGGATTTTCTTTTTAGGTTTTGGAACTTGTGGTAAATATGGTTCTGCTTTGAAAACCATTTTTCGAATAACTGCAGTAACGGTACCCTCAGCCATTTTCAGCTAACACCTCTCCCCCAACAGCTTTTAGTTTCTCTTCTGCAGATGCTGTAAATTGTTGAACTTTGACGGAATATGCATTTGTTAGTTTTCCGCCACCAAGAAGCTTGTCGTATCCTGCACTTTGAAGGTCTACGATTTTTTTGCCTCCTTCTT
>JAHELP010000075.1 GCA_024644105.1 Candidatus Nitrosopumilus sp.
GCTACCACAAATGCTAACAATTCACCAACAGAGTAAGGCTCAAAAATTATAGAGTATGAATCTGAATCTATTTTTTGTGGATTTATTGATTCAATGCACATCGTTTTAGCGTCTTCACCAATTTGTTCTGCAGAAAATTTTTCTAATGTTCTTCCACTGGCATGCCCTATCCCGGATACTGGAATTGATCCTTGTTCTGATTCTGCATTTATTATTCCTGAAATGTATGTGGCTTTGTCTTTAAAATTTAATCCATGTGAATTTACTAATTCAAAGTTTTCTGATACAATGTTGAGAGAGCCTGTAATCGTATTAACCTTATCATTATAACATGAATTAATCATATTTTGTGCGATATCCATACTATTCGCGCCTGATATTTGCTCTAGTTTTTTATCAAATGTCCCATCCAAATTCCTGTATTCTACTTTGTCTGGTAATCCTTTCCAAAATTCTCTTGGCTTGAGATTTGATAAAGATTTTACTGAACTGTCTATGGTCTGCTCAATTTCTTCTTCGTTTGTAGTTTTCATGGAAGAAATTTTTTTATTTTGAATTAATCTAATGCCAAAACTCTCATCAAAATTTTGTTTAATCTCTGCAATTTCAGAATCTGTAATTCTTACAGTTGTAATCTTTTTCTTTACTCTAATAATATCGCATTCATCAATTCCTATTTTTTTTGAATGACTTAGTGCCTTTTCTAAGGCTGACAAATTATTGTTTCCTTGGATTTTTATAATTATATTTATTTATTTTTATCAATTCTACATAGGATCCGAATTGTGAATTTGAGACACTATCAAGTTTATCTTCAATCTCTTCATCTCCGTCGAATCTTTTCAAAATTTTATAATGAGTATTTCTTTCAGCTGGAATCCTTCCAATTTCTTTTACCATCCTTCTAATTTCTTTAGGTTTTAGTAATTGACCATATTCTGAACCTGCAGATGTTGAAATGCTTTCATTGATTAGAGTTCCTCCAAAGTCATTAGCTCCCCACATTAGTAACAGTTGAGACATTTTCTGTCCCTCTTTAACCCATGACATTTGTAAATTATCAATTGAATTATTTAGCAATATTCGTGAGACTGCATGGGTTAGAAGAACATCATTTCCACTTCCTCCTTGACGAATGCCTTCATGCAATTCATGTTTGTACATTGGTGCTTCAGTATGAATGAAATTTAGAGGAACAAATTCTGTAAAGCCCCCTGTTTCTTTTTGAATGTCTCTTAATTTTACAATGTGTTTTACTCTATCTTCTAGAGTTTCTAAATGACCAAACATCATAGTTGAGGTAGTATTAATTCCCATTTTGTGAGCACTTTTTATCACTGTCTCCCAATCTTCTACGCTGATTCTTCCTGGTGAAATCTTGTCTCTGAGTTTCTGATCGAGAATTTCAGCTGAAGTTCCTGGAAGTGTGTTCACTCCAGCTTCTTTCATTCTTTTCAAAAATTCTTCAATTGAAATATTTGATCGAGTAGCACCGTATAGAATTTCTTCAGGGGAAAATCCATGAATGTGAATATCTGGAATTTCTTTTTTAATATCTCTGCAAATTTTTTCATACAAATCTCCCTCCATATCTGGTGGCAGCCCTGCTTGAATACACACTTCAGTTGCTCCTAACTGATATGCCTCTTTTGCTCTACGTACTATCTCTTCATTGGGAAGGAAATACCCTTCTTCTTCTCTAAAATCTCTGCTGAAAGCACAAAAACCACATTGTTTGATACAAACATTTGTAAAATTGATATTTCTATTAACCACATAGGATACTACATCTCCAACCCTTCTTCTTCTTAGTTCATCAGCAACTAGACCTACTAGGTGAAAATCTACTCCTTTGGCATCAAATAACTCTAATCCATCTTCAGCCGAAATCTCTTTTTCAGATAATGCGTTATTGAGAATCTCAGATACTACTGGATCGGCATTTTTGAAAAGTGAATCTATGTTGATTGTCATCTCCAATATTCCTCTTTTACGAATCCTTCCTCATCTTCAATGATTGATATCTTATCTCTTAACTCTTTGCTAATAAAAGAAAAATACTCTGGATATATTGGGAATCTACATTTTAGATCAAATCCGGCTTTTTTTGAATATTCATCAACTTTGTCAATTTCTGGCCAAGAAAATTCTGGATTTACAAAATCTGGTGTTAATGGTGAAATTCCTCCCCAATCATTAATTCCAACAGATAAGAAACTTTGATAAGATTTTGGGGATAAATTTGGAGGAATCTGAATATTCATTTGAGGCATGATTATTCTTGACATTGCTACAACTAATTTGAAATATTTTTCATCTGCAGATGGCTCATCTCTCATCTTTGTATCTGGTTTTGGTTGAAAGTTTTGCAAAATCACTTCTTGAATATTTCCATATTTGTCATTTAGTTGTTTAATTGCAAATAATGAATCAATTATCTCATCCATTGTTTCTCCAATCCCAACTAGGATACCTGTAGTCATTGGAATTCCAAGTTTTCCAGAATTTTCTAAAATCTCTAATCTTGCTTTTGGTCGTTTACTAGCTGCTAGATGATGTGGCATTCCTTTTTCTGTAAGTCTTTCACTTACATTCTCAAGCATTACTCCCATTGAAACATTAGTTTTTTTCAATTCTTTCATCTCTTCATAATTTAGATTACCGGCATTTGTGTGTGGGAATAATCCTGTCTCTATTGCTAGTTCGGATGCATGAATTAGATATTCTGCAGTAGAACTGAATCCGTTTTCTTTTAACCAATCTCTTGCTTCTTGATATCTCTGTTCAGGTGCTTCACCTGTTACAAAAAGTGCTTCAACACATCTGTATTTTTTTGCAAGTTGTAATAATTCTGATATTTGTTGTTTTGACATTAATGATAGTTTGGATTCTCCAGGTTCTGCTTTGTATGTGCAATAGGAACATGTATCTTTACATAAATTCACAATGTTGAAGAATGCTTTTTTTGAAAATGTAACTGATTTACCTTTAAATTTCATCCTCAAATTTTGAGCAACAAGAAATAATTCATTTGGATTTTTTACTGCATTTTGACAAATTTCTAGTACTTCATTATGAGATACTTCCTTATTCTCTAAAATTTTGTTTAAACTCTCAGAGTCAAAGACAAGATCGTTCAACAGAAGGTTTTCTTGTTAGGAAGTATTTATTCTTGTACTGATTTAATTTCCATTTGGTCTTTCTTCAAGTGTAATTGTAACGTTTGTTGTTCTACCATCTCTAAGAATTTCTAAAACCATGTCATCTCCAACAGATTTGACTCTTTGAAGATGAATCAGAATATCGTCGATTTTCCTGACCTCAATACCATCAACTGCCAAAATTATATCTCCTCCTACTGGATAACTTACTCCATCAACTTCGATGTTTTTATCAGAACCAATTAATCCTGCATTAGATGCTGGGCTATCCTCTACAACTGTAATTACAAGAAATCCTATTGCATCCTTTAGATTCAAAACATTTGCCATGTCTGGATCAATATCTCTTCCGGCAATTCCAATCCATGGATGTTTGTATTCACCATCTTCAAT
>JAHELP010000076.1 GCA_024644105.1 Candidatus Nitrosopumilus sp.
AGTTTATGGAATTCAAAACAAGCTTGCAGCCCTTTTAGAGGAGTGCTCTAGGCTCGAAAATGGCACAATTGGGGATTTACAAGCAGAAGACAGATGGATTTTATCAAAAACTCAGAGTATGATATTAGCAGTTACAGAGGCTGTTGAAAAGATGAGATTACGTGAAGCACTGCATGATATTTTGTTTACATTTGAATCAGATTTGAGTTGGTATCACAAAAGAGTTCTAGCCAAACACAGAACAGATGTATCAGGAATATTACATCACATCAATTCTGTAAGAGTTGCAATGTTGTCTCCATTTGCACCACATATAGCTGAAGAAATGTGGGAGAAGCTTGGAAATTCTGATTTGGTGTCAAAATCAGCATGGCCTGAATTCTCTAAGGAAAAACTAGATGCCACATCCATTCAATCCGAAGAGTTACTCAAATCAACAATTGATGATATTGCAAATATTTTAAAAGTTACAAAAATTACTCCACAAAAAATTGTAATCTATGTAAACTCTGATGAATTCAAATCTAAAGTGTATCGTAAAATACTAGGAATTATGGTTGGTGGTCAAAACAATATGGGTGTTGTAATGAAAGAACTCATTGCAGACCCTGAGACAACTGATGCTAAGAAAATGCCTGATTTTATCCAAAAAGTAATCAAGGATTTGCATTCAGAATCAGAAGAAATTAAAAATATGAAACTAGAATCAAAAGAATTCAGCGAGAAAGAATTCTTGGCTAGTGAATTATTATCCATAGGAAAGAAAGAGTTTGGTGTAGAGATATCAGTGTATTCAGAATCAGATAGTGACATCTATGATCCTAAAGGTAAAGCACGACATGCAAGGCCGTTTAAACCTGCAATATTGATTGAATGAGATTATTGAATTAACATGAAAACTGTTATAATTATCGCAATAACAGTAGGGATTTCCGTAGTTTCAGTATTTCTAATAAGTGAGATAATTTGGTATTTTGCAAACCAAGAATTTGAAAAAACGAGAGAAGAAATTAAAGAAAATTTAACTGAGACATTTGAAAAAGAGAGTGATTCGATTCCAGAATCAATATCTAAGATTAATTGTTCTGGAAATGCTAGATGTTTTACTGGAATGGTAACTAAAGTTACTGATGGTGATACAATCAAGATAAATTCTCAGTCAATCAGATTTGCACTAACATCTGCTCCAGAATTAAATGAATTTGGAGGTAAAGAAGCCAAAGATTTCATTAGCAGTATATGTCCTGTTGGTTCTACGGCTACAGTTGATGAGGATGATGAACAAACTGAAGGAAGCTACGGCAGAATAATTGGAGTAATTCATTGTAATGGTAAGAATCTAAATGAGGAGTTGATTACAAATGATCACGGTTACTTGGCATCCGAGTTTTGTGATACAAGTGAATTTTCATCTCATTCATGGACTCAAAAATATGGATGTTAGAATCTAAATTTCAAAATGCCTAGTTATGTATAGTTACAGAAAGATCTAAATCATTTCCATTCTACTAGTAATCATTGAATCCAGAGATAGAAAGAAAAATTCAGAGTATCATCTTAGAGACTTTTCAGGATACAGAATCTGAATGGGTTAGTTATTTCCAACACAAGTCAGACCAGCTACATTTAGACAAGAAATCATTTTTCATAGGAATGATGTATCCCAAAATAACAAAAAATCTAGAAGATAACAACATCCACATCAGAATAAAGTCTGATTCCTGGGGAGACCATGAAAACGAGAAAATCAACTCAATGATAAACCAACTATACGAAAAATACGTCTAGGTTTTCACCAAAGAATTAATTTAACAACTTTCTATACTGTAAGTATTGGTTCATTACTTTATCAGTCAAATCAAACACATACCACAAAAACCATCTCAATGTGTAAATTGTGGAAAGACAGACCTCAAAGACGATGCAGTTTTGGCAACGACTGGTCCTTCTGAGAAATATGCCGACTATGTACCATCAACTCTATGTCTAACTTGTGAAACTCTGATGATTGTTACATCTAATCCAGGAGCTGTAGTTGGAGTTAATCATACAACAGGAAATCAAGTTACTGTACGTGAGAAATAGCATCAACTGTATAGAATCTTACCATAAAAAAATTAATTTTCATCAAAAATAATTATTTCTCTTTTTTCAAAATGTCTAAAATTTCTGTATTGCTTTTAATCCAAGTTTTCAGATATGCAAAAAACAGATTTTCCAAATCATCAACTAGTCCTTCCAGTCGAGGGTCTGAGCGAATATCAGCTAATTGCTCATCTAGATTATCTAAAATTACCTTCAATCCCTCATTAGATACCTCTAGCTTCTTGATTGCCTCATCCACACCCATGGATTTCATAACATCTTATAGATAATAAATTTACATCATTTTGAAATATTACACAATTTAGAAGCTATTCTCAAACACAACGTCTGATAATGGGAGTTGCCCACCCCTAGGATTTGCAGGTTCGGCTGCTTTTCCAACTACTACCATCATAACAATGAGATGATCCTCAGGTAATTTGATAATTTTTGCCAGTTCATCGTACTCAAATCCAACCATAGGGCAAGAATCAAGACCCATCTGTTTTGCTGCAAGCATTATTGTTTGTGCTGCAAACCCACAGGATCTCATTGCCTCATCTCGTCTATTTTGAGGACTGTCCAAATATTTTCTAGATAGTGCTTTTGCAACTATCTCTTGTTTTTCAACTGGATGGTCCTTCCAGTATCTCAAAGGATCTTCTTTCCATGCATTCATGTTTCCACATAGAACAATTACCAATGAACCATCTTTTGGTTGGGCCTGATCACGTGCGGCTTTGGAAATTTGCTCTTTTACACTTTGATCAGTAACTGTAACGAACCTCCAATTTTGTTGGTTGTAACTGGTTGGAGAAAGAATGGTTAGTTCCATTAATGATTTGACTTGTTCTGGAGTCATCTTGTATGTACTATCAAATTTTTTTACTGCACGTCTTGTCTTTATTGCATCAAACGTATCCATGAATATACTAAAAACAACACCAAATTTAATGTAATAAGAAAGGGTGATGAGCTTAAGATCAACTCCCAAAAGGGATGGTCGATGACAGCTCTTCGCTTAAGATCAGCAACGTAATGTTTTCTGATGACAGCGATTGTCTTAAGGTCTGAAACTTTTTGTAATCAGACGACAGACTACCTTTTCAAATACACTATTCAAATTTGATATTTAACCTGCACTACTTTTTCCTACTAATCCATCAATTTGAAAAAGCACTAGTAAAAATTCCAGATAGTGTATTTATTAGGCATGATTGAATCGCAGGGTATCTTGAAGATCGCAGTAATGGGAATGGGTGTGGCAGGTTCTTATCTTATGGCCAGACTAAAAGACTCTGAACATGAAGTGGTCGGTTATGAAAGAATGGTTGAAGAAAGACATGATTCTATTTGTGCATGGGGAACAATAAAACCAACACTGACAGAGTTTTGTAAAAAAACAGGCAGAGATTTTAATGATTTTCTGATTCATGACGGAAAAAATATGCATGTAAAAATGAATGA
>JAHELP010000077.1 GCA_024644105.1 Candidatus Nitrosopumilus sp.
TTAATTTTTCTAAATTGAATCTTTTTGCTACTATCATGCTTTGTTTTTCAATGTCTTTTGGCCCAATCTCGATTCTTATTGGGACTCCTTTCATTTCCCAATCATTGAATTTGTATCCAGGAGATAGTCCCTCTCTATCATCTATGTGTACTCTGATTTCTTTTGATTCTAATTCATTTCTAATCTCTTCTACTTTAGGTAACACTACTTCCTTTCCTTCATCATTTCTATAAATGGGCACAATTACTACTTGCATTGGAGCTACTTTTGGAGGTAACACCAAACCTTTGTCATCTCCATGAGCCATGATCATTGCACCAATCAATCTCCACGACACTCCCCATGATGTTTGCCATGCAAAATGCTCAACATTATCTTTATCGGCAAATTTTACTTCAAACGGTTTTGAAAAATTTTGTCCTAAGAAATGTGATGTACCCATTTGTAGTGCTTTTCCATCAGGCATTATTGATTCCATAGTGGTTGTATAAACTGCTCCAACAAATTTTTCTTTCTCACTTTTTTTTCCAGTACATACTGGAATTGCAAGCTCTTCTTCTACAGTATCTCTGTATATGTCCAAAATTTTCATAACCTCTTTTTCAGCTTCTTCTTGTGTGGTGTGTACTGTATGTCCTTCTTGCCACAAAAATTCTGAAGTTCTAAGGAATGGTTTTGTTGCTTTGATTTCTGCTCTTAATGCTGTATTCCAGAAATTAATCTTTAATGGTAAATCTCTCCAACTTTGAATCCACTTTGAATAAAGTGTATATGCTAATGTTTCAGATGTGGGTCTTAATGCAAGTCTATCTCCAATTTCGTTAGTTCCAGAAAGAGTAACCCAAAATACTTCTGGGTTAAATCCTGCAAAATGTTTTTGCTCTTTTCCTAATAATGACTCTGGAATTAAAATTGGTAAAAATCCATTTCTTATTCCATTTTTGGCAAATTTCTTATCAAATGTACTTCTTAATGACTCCCAGATTGAATATCCATCTGGTCTAAGAACAATCAATCCTTTAACGGGTGCATAATCTGCAAGTTTAGCTTTTAGTACTACTTGCGTATACCATTCACTAAAATCATCATTTTTTGAAACTGTAATCCCTACGTCTTCTTTTCCCAAACTAGAATTAACTAAATTAAATTAACTAATGAGCCTTTCGTGAGAATTTTGAATTTAGATAATTACAGTTTATCGCCTTTACAAAGTACTTTTCCCATTACTCTGCTTTGGAAATTTGGACATACAAAACACTGAATGAAGTGAATGTCTTCTTTTAACACTGGACATTCTACATATTCTTGTTTCATTTTCTTGAGCATTTTTGGGCTTACCCCTTTTAATTTTAATTTCCCCTTCTCATCCATCATTCCTGATGCCTTTAATTCATCTTTAACTGGGTCTGGGAGTTTTTGTCTTCCTTCTCGCTCTTTAATATCAACTTCAAATTTGTGTTCTAATTCGCCCATATTTTCTAAAAAACATTCGGTGATTTATTACTAGCGTTTTTTTGATCTAAAAAAAGTTTAACCTTTAATACTAATGATCTTTTTGATGCAAAATCTTGTATTTCCTTTAAAAGCAAAGTTCCAATCTGCACTATTTTAATCAAAAATAATACTTGACCCAAAAAAACTATTGAGAATTATAAATATTCAAAAAATCAATAAACAAAAATTTTTAGTTTAACCCTTTTTTCTATACATTCCGCATATTTTTCGCCTCTTGGAAATCTCCAACAAGCTTAAGTTCCTAATTCCTACCAAAAATTAGAATGCTGCATAAAAAGATAATCTTTATGATAGTATCACTCATTTGGGGACTAGTTTTAATTTTAGGTGTAAATATCACATTACAAGATGCTGTCTCTATTGAAGATCAAATAATCAATCAGGTACAGCAGATGGAAATAGTAAATTCCTATAATGCAGAAATAAGACGATGCGATTCTCTATTTACTGACAATTCTCCAAGTTGGTCACAATGTATCCAAAATGCCGCAGAAAATTTTGAAATTACATCGTTGGATGAAGAGCATTATCAAAAATTAAGAAATCAAATAAAGAGCATTATCGAAAATTGAGAAATGAACCTGAGATACTAAACTCTGATTTGAAATATTGATCGATGAATTATTTATAAACAAAATAAGTTTAATGGCGAAAACTTTACTCCCAACTTTAATATAATTAGCGATTTTTTTCCAGATTAGAAATCTATTGTTAGTAATTTTTGATGTTGAGGGAGTTTTGTATGATGAAGAATACCTCCCCATTTTAGCAGAAAAACTCAACAAACAGGATGAAATTTGGGAAATTACCAAACAAGGTATTCAAGGAAAAATTAACTGGGAAGAAGGACTTCGCACTAGAGTTGCAGCACTAAAAGGTCTTGATGAAAAAATATGCCAAGAAGTATCTGATGCTTTACCGATTATGACCGGTGCAAAAGAAGCTTGTAGAGCATTAAAAGCTGCAGGATGGAAACTAATGGCTGTATCTGGTGGATTTACTTTGATGATGCATAGATTACAGAAGGAATTAGATCTTGATTATGTTTATTCAAATGATTTGATTTTCAAAGATGGAAAACTTGATGGCGTAAAAATTAATGTCGATTCTGATAAATCAAAATCTGCTAGAATAAAAATTGAAGAATGGGGTGAGAAAAAAGAAAATATTGTCTGTGTTGTTGATGGTGCAAATGATGTAAAACTGTTTGATATTTGCGGATTGGGAATTGCTTATCGTGCCCAAGATATTGTTAAAGATTTGGCAACGACTACCCTGGAAGAGAAAGATCTTTCCAAAATTTTAGATATTATTAACAAACACTACAAATTAGAATTACAAACTATTCCAACTGTATAAACAATTTTTTACTCCAGTTTTTCAGGTATAATGCTTGCAAATTATTCCAATTCATGTTGAAAAAGAGATCCAACCCTCTGATGATATATCTGATATTATTTTAAAATCTGAACAACTTCAAGATGGTGATATCGTAGTTATTGCACAAAAAATTATCTCAAAACAAGAAGGACGCTTGATAGACCTATCTACTATCTCTCCTTCTTTGTTGGCTGAAGGAATTAGTTCTCAATATCAAAAAGATCCTAAAATTGTTGAATTAATTTTATCCGAATCAAAAAGAATTGTTAGGATGAATAATGGAATATTAATTGTTGAGACTAATAATGGATTCATTTGTGCAAACGCAGGAATTGATGAAAGTAATATTGAAAAAGGATTTGCAACTTTACTCCCATTAAATTCTGATGAGTCTGCACAAAAAATTAAAAATAAAATTTTCAAACAATCTGGTAAAAACGTTGCAGTAATAATTTCAGATACTTTTGGTCGTCCTTTTAGAATGGGTCAAACAAATCATGCTATTGGAATTTCAGGACTGAATCCAATCTTAGATTATGAAGGAACTTTAGATTCTTTTGATAAAATTCTACGTGTTACTGCCATTGCCATTGCAGATGAATTATCCTCTGCATCTGAATTAGTAATGGGCAAGTCTTTGAAATGTCC
>JAHELP010000005.1:0-3331 GCA_024644105.1 Candidatus Nitrosopumilus sp.
TAAACTAAAGAAAATCTCAAAAAACAAGCTCAAAGTATTTCCATTATCATATTGGCATTTCATGCAAAGAGAGTTTGATCATGCAGGTTTTGTTGAAACATCCCTAATGCTTGCCATCTCAAAGAATGTTAAAATGAAATTAGCAAAGAGAGGACTAGTCACAGATAAAATGACAAAACAAGAAATTGCAAAATTGGGAAAACTGGCAAATCAATCTTTTCCAAAAGCTACCAAAAATGGAATTTGGGGAGATCCTAGAAAAGCTACAAAAAAAGACGGACAGTTGATTTTAGCTGAAATAGTTGAAAATCTTGGAAAAAAGTGTCAAACTTGCCTTACTGGGCATAGCTCATAGTTTCACCAATGGAAATTTAATATAACGCCTCAATATCCAAGTCAATAAGTGATTATTGATGTCCGTTGATATGGCAGTAAAAGTATTGGATGAGAGTATCAATCAAGTTGTATTGATAAAACTCAAAGGAAACAAGACCATTAGAGGTACTCTTTTAGGTTTTGACCAACACATGAACCTGCTACTCGATTCTTCAGAGGAAATTCCCGCTGAAGGCGATTCTAAAAGCCTCGGAAGCATTGTGGTAAGAGGAGACAATGTCGTAATGATATCCCCTCCACCAGCACAGAATTAGGTGATTTGCAATGACTAAAGGCACAACTTCTATGGGTGGTTTTACAAAGAAGAAAGTTCACATCAGATGCAGAAGATGTGGTAAGAACTCACTTCACAAACGTCATCACCAATGCGCAAGTTGTGGATTCCCAGAGGCTAAACGCAGAAAGTATTCCTGGATTAAATGGTATACATAGATGCAAGAGATTGTTCTTATTCTTAGCTCATTAGCAGGTGTTGCTACAGCCGCTGCTGTTCGTAAAATGCCAAGAGACAAAAATCAACTACTTAGCCTTGGTGCTAGTTCACACATCAAAAGTCAAATAAATTCTTTAAAAATTGAAAAAGACATTCTCACTAAAACTATTTCTAGATTATACCAAGCAGGTGATGAATTTTCTAAAATTCAAAAAGACAAACTATTGCTAAAGTATCAGCATCAATTAGGAATAGTATTAGCTAAACTTGAAAAACTTGAACAAGCAAGCAACCATCCAGATTTGGGTCCAGTTGGTGATGGCTTGATCACATTAATGGATCAAAAATTATCAAAACTAGATGATAGATTATACGAGTTATCATCAAAGATGGTAAGTACAAAAGTTGAAACTCCAGAAAAGAAACCAAATGAAAAACAAGAACCAAAACAAGGACTATCAAAAGCATTCAACTTTGATAAACCAAAAGAAAGTAAAATGGAGCCAGTTGAAATTCCTCCAACAAAATCAAGACAATCATTTGAATTAACCACTTTAACAAACATTTCAAGAAAGGAACCAAAATTCCCATTATTTGAGGAAGCGAAACAAGTTGTAAAACCAATGCCAGAACCAAAGGTTGTTCAAACAGAAATAATCCAATCAAAAGACGAAATAGTACAAGAAATTATTCAACCAAAACCAAAAGTTGAAGACAAAATTGAAATTATTCAATCAGTTTCACAAAAACCAACTATAGAATCAAAACCTGATATTAACAAAGAAGTTGCAAAAATAACTGAACATAAAGCACTTCCAGACCCAATTAAAGAAAAACCAGTTACAGCAGATGACGATTTTGATGAGGATGCAGATGATTTGGATAAAATCAAAGGCGACATCATGAAAGTATTATCAAAGCTCGACCAAGCTGAGGTAGAATAATGACATTTGATGATGCCATAAAGGCATTATCAAGTGATGCTTTAAAATTAGTAAAAGATGATTTTGTTATTGGGCTAGGTAGTGGTAGAGCTGCAACTGCACTTGTAAAATCACTTGCAAAGCTAATCAAACTAAAAGATTACAACATTGTTGGAGTACCAACATCATTACAAATTAAATTAATTGCAGAGAAAGGTGGCATTCCAGTAGTAGAAGCTGATCAAGTAGAGCACATCGATGTTGTCTTTGACGGTGCAGACCAAATTGATTCACAAAAATATGTAATCAAAGGAGGTGGAGGAGCATTGTTAAGAGAAAATATTTTGTTTAGTCTTGCAAAAAAAGTTGTAGTGATGGCAGACAAGACAAAGTTTGTTAAAAATTTCACAAGAACGATACCAGTAGAGATTCATCCACTAGCAAGAAATTCTGTAACAAAATCTATAACAAAGCTAGGAGGTCAGGCACAAATTCGCGCACTAGATAGAGGATATCCTTTCTTTACAGAAAATGGAAATATTATTTTGGATTGTGATTTTGGAACAATAAAAAATCCCAAAGTATTATCACAAAAAATAAAACAAACACCAGGAGTTTTAGAATCTGGAATATTTCTTAGAAAACCAGACGTAATTTACAGGGCTAAAGATAACGGCAAGTATGATATTTTATAGAATTAAAATATAAAGAAAAATTATTGTATAGAAAATAGAGTTTATTTTTTTCCATACTTCCCCACCAAAGGAACAAAAACATACTTTGGTTGATTTTTTATTTCAACTATACCTTTAGAAGTTTTTTTCAGCAATACTAGTGACTGTGAAGAATCACCAACTGGTGCAAGAATTAATCCATTTTCACTTAGTTGATCAAATAACGGTAAAGGAATTTCATTGCATGCAGCGGTAATTATTATTCTATCATAAGGTGCTGCATTTGGATATCCAAGTGTACCATCGCCTAAAATCACATTAACATTAGTAATTTCTAATTTTTTTAGATTTTCTTGCGCAAATTTTACTAGTTCTGGATGTCGTTCTATAGAATAAACAGTTCCAGTTCCAACTAAATAAGAAAGAATTGCACTTTGCCAACCTGAGCCTGCACCAATCTCTAGAATTTTTTGACCATTTTTGACATCCAACCATTCAGTCATTCTAGCTACAACTCCTGGCTGAGAAATAGTTTGATTTTTCATTATGGATAATGGTTCATTGTCATAAGCATTATCTAATTCTGATTCAGTAACAAATTCATGTCTAGGAATATTTCTAAATGCAGATTCAATATTCTTATCATTTAAAAATTTAGAATTTTTTAGATAAATAATTAAATCATTTAATGCGGTTTGGTATTTTTTTTTAATTATTGTCATGTAAAACACTTTTAGATTTTGAAGATCAATGTTCAGTTTCTGGATTGTTATGTCTAATTGAATTCATAAAATCTTGATGTTCCAACAATAGTTCTATCATTTGGTCTCGTAGATCAGCATTATCCATTACTGCATTAAGCATAGGTTCCATCATTTGATGAGACATCATTGCCATATGAGAAG
>JAHELP010000005.1:3431-44677 GCA_024644105.1 Candidatus Nitrosopumilus sp.
TTCATAAAATCTTGATGTTCCAACAATAGTTCTATCATTTGGTCTCGTAGATCAGCATTATCCATTACTGCATTAAGCATAGGTTCCATCATTTGATGAGACATCATTGCCATATGAGAAGGATCTTCAAGCATCATAGTATGCATGTCTGTAGTCAAATCAGAATTAATCCACATATGATGAATCATGTCCATCATTTTATCAGAATTATTAATTGTCATTGAATGTGAACTCATTGAATGATTGCTATACTTTGGGCACCAAGGGCAGTTATCCAATCTCTTTTTTTCTTTCATTTTTTCACACATTGGACATCCCATCTCAGAATCACCATGACTCATTTCAGATTTATCATCGCTCATTCCACAACTCATTCCAGAATCAGAACCATGACTCATTTCAGATTTATCATCGCTCATTCCACAACTCATTCCAGAATCAGAACCATGACTCATTTCAGAAGTTTTTGGTTGATGGACTGAATCCATCCACATAGTATTAGATTTTAGATGATTTTCCATTTGAGGGTGATTCATCATAATCTGAATCATTTTATCACGCAATCCAGGCTCACTAGTCATAGGGGCCAACATATTTTTGAGTAATTCAGAATTGTTGTTCATATGAGAAACCAATTGATCCATAGTACTTTTCATGAGAGATGGATCTTTTTGCATCATTTCATGCCAGTGAGTCATAAGTTTCTCATTTGATGCCATGCTGCTCATCAAATGAGTCATCATTTCAGGGTGTGTATCCATTATAGATTGATTGTAAAGACCATATCCTCTATCAACTAATTTCAAATATGTAGAAGGCATTACGCATGCAGGATAACCATTATTTTTTTGAATTAACAAATATCCAGATTTGCAAGTCACAATATCAGTGTCAGAAAATTTTTTCCATTGTTGATGCGGAGTCATTTGTTGAGCAAATGAATTTTCAAAAAAGATAGGACTGGCTCCAATGGTAAGAATCATCATAAAAAGAAATAGAAATTTAAAATTCAATATTAAAAATTCGTGTTTTTCTCTTAAAAAGCAATCGTAAAAAACCAAAGTTGTAAATTAATTATTTAGAAAATAAGTTAATTTTTCTCTCAACTAGTTTACCATGACCTAGTTTTCCTATTACCTCAAAGTTTTCAGCAACAAGTTCTCCTCTAACTATAGTTTTTACAGGCCATCCAGTTAGATTTCTTCCTTCATATACAATATAGTCAGAGAATCCACCAAACAAATCAGAAGTTACTGTTTTTTCCTTTTTCAAGTCTAACATCACAATGTCTGCATCAGAACTTTTCTCAAGACTGCCTTTTTGAGGATACATTCCAAAAATTTGAGCAGCATTTGTACTAGTAAATCGAACAAACTGTTCCAGAGTTATTTTGTTTTGATTAACACCATCATTAAGTAAAATAGGAATTACTGTTCCAATACCAGGAAATCCTGCCAGTGCACTCCAAACATTGTCCCCATCTAGTTTCAGTTTAAGTTGATTTGCAACATGATCTGTGCCTATTGTATCGATTTGATTAGAAGATAATGCATTCCATACTGCTTGTCTGTCATTTTCAGTTCTAATTGGAGGCATGACTTTAGCAAGATATCCAGATTGTTTTTCGTAAGATAGTGTAAGATAGTGTGGGCATGTTTCTACAAATATTTTAGTTCCAAGTTTTTTCTCTTCTTCAATTTGTTTTAGTGCACGCTCTGAACCAATGTGAACAAAGTAGATCACACAATCATATTCTCTACCAAACTTTGATACTGTTTTGATTGCTTTTGCTTCAAATTCAGGAGAACGGCTAGATGACCATGCAGATAACCCATCTTGATTTTTTTCTTTTGCAGTTTTAATTCCACAACCACATGATTCATAATCTTCTGCATGAACAAGAACAGGACAACCAAGTTCTGCTGCACCCTTTACTGTTTGTTCAACTAATTCATCAGTAACATTAACTTCTGCTGCAACAAGATCAGATGAGTTTGGTGGCATGTCCATGTAAACATGTCCAACTTCCCCACCAAGATTCATGTAAATTTTAAATGATGTAATTCCATTTTCAACACAATAATTCATCTCATTGATTTGTTGTGGTGTAAAAATTGAAGCATGAATTGCGTAATCAACATAATGTTTTTGCGATGAAACATCAAGTTGATCTTGAAGTGAATTTGTAAATGGATCACCTAGTCTAAGCATTCGCATCATAGTTGTAATTCCACCTATAGCTGCTGCATGAGATTCTGTTTGAGCAGCTTGATCTATTGATGAATAAACTCCATAGTGAACATGTGTGTCAATCGGTCCTGGAACAGATACTAGTCCTGCACCATTGATTTTTCTATCACATGCAGGCGTATCAGTTGTAAATCCAACAATTTTTCCCTCATCAATTAAGATATTTTTCTCTACCATTCCTTGTGGAAGGATAACGTGTGAGTCAGTGATTATAGTGTCATACGTCATCTGTAAATTTTATACATTTGAGGCTATTATGCGTTGAGAAAATGAATAAAAGAACAACCTAAAAGAGAAACTCTGAGGGCCGGTAGTTTAGGAGTATAATGCCTCGTTCGCAACGAGGAGGTCGAGGGTGCGATTCCCTCCCGGTCCACTTTTCCAGAAACTATTATACATAAATGAAAAATATCATCATCATGGAAGGTTTTGACGGCAAAAAAGCTGCACAAGATTACATGTCAAAGCATACTTTAGCATTCTCTACTCCAGAATTAACTCTAATGAGATTTGCATTTTGGTTAGGAGATTCAGTTCCAGATCCAAAAAATGATGGTAAAGGAATTCCAAGAATGATGACATATTTGGTAGAGCAAGACTTTGAACCAGTCTTAATCGATGATGAAACATATGTTCCATCAGGTGCAGTAAAAAGTTCAGCAATTGTTGGTAATGCATACAATGAGCAAATTCCTAGTGGGAAATTTTGTTCTGAATGCGGTACTAGTCTATCAGCAACTGCAAAATTCTGTCCTGAATGTGGAACAACACAAGAATAAGAAAATAAATTTTTTAATTATTAATTTTAGGCCTTTGCGCCACACTTTGTGCAAAACTTTGCATTTGCTCGAAGTGGAGAACCACATGAAGAACATCCATTTCCTCCTTGTTGTGGCGATACGGTTTGTCTTGGCACTAAAGCAGGATCTGGGGATGGTAAAGTTCCAACATCTCCAAATGCTTCTTGTGCAGATACAATTCCTGGCGGACTACCGCCTACAGGATTTTCAGCTGTTCCAGATCTTGGTGGTTGACCCATTCCTCCTGCCATCATTCCAGGTTGACCCATTCCCGGCATCAATCCAGGGGATTGTGTATTACCAGAACCAGAGCCGATTGATTTTTTTAATTCAAAGATTACTTTGATAGCTAGAAATTCTAATGCAGAATATGCAACTGTATAATCACCTAATTTTTGGAAAAATTCTTTGTCACTAAGTTGTCCTTTCTTGTACATGTTGTTGGTATCTAAAAATGATTCATAGTATCCTTGAGATTCATCAAACAAACTTTGAAGCTTATCAAAGAGCATGTTTAGAGTATCTACTTCACCAAACGACATAATCTCACTCGATTTTTGGAATATTAATTACTTTAGGATCAAAAAAGAGTAAAAACGAGTGTTTGAATTTATGCTAGTGCTCTATCAATCATACCTTGGTATGATTCTTTAGATGCAGCACCCACTTGCTGGCTAACTATCTCACCTTTGTTTAAGAGGATTAAAGTTGGAATACTAAAGACATTGTATTTTGATGCCAATTCATTGGCCTCATCAACGTTAACCTTGACAAATTTAACTTTGCCATCATAGTCAGCTGCCAGTTCTTCAACTACTGGACCTACCATTCTACATGGACCACACCATTCGGCCCAAAAGTCTACAAATACAGGAATGTCAGAATTTATGACATCTACTTCCCATGATTTTGCATCTGAAATTTGTGTTACAGCCATTCTATGATTAATTTATTGAACGTACCTAAAAACGTTCACCAGAATAATCACCATATTTTTTGTTGGAAAAAAATTTTCCATATATACTTAAATGACGTTTTGGTAAATCCCAGATATGAGTTCAGAACTTAGACTAAAAAAATTAAGAGGTTCCGGTGGCTATGTAATGGCTACTGTTACTGATGAGCAACAAATGAAAGGCAATCTAGGCGGTCCTGATCTATTTTTAGCACCAATTGGAAGATTGGATGCAGATAAAATTACTAAACATTTTTGCAATACTTGTGAGAAAGAATTTGAAGGTCCTCCAAAAATTGAATATGAGAATCCAAATGAAGAAGTTGCAGAGAATCTAATACTTGCAGAACGTGGTCAATACATTTGTAATGCATGTAATGCGTCAATTGCAGAATACAGAGATTTTAGAAAAGAAGATGAAGCAGGAGAGGTTGGAGTTGCAAAACCACTAGAACCTCAAGTTCAAAGTGCACCGCAGCAAGAAACTGTACCTCAACCAGAACCTGTTGCACAACAAGTACCAGAACCAGCTGCTCCACAAGAAACTGTAACACAACCAGGTCCAGCTACATCAGTTACATCAATAGAAGGTAAAATTGTATTTGATGAGAGTGCAAATAAAATTGGAACTGCAAAACAAGTTGGAATTGATTCTACTCAATCAATGGTTTTAGTAATTACAAAAGAAGATGGAACAGAAGGAAGTATTCCATGGAACAGTATCAAAAAAATTGGTGAAGTTGTTCTTTTAGGAAATCCTCAAGAAGCAGCACAGCCAGGAAAATGCTCTGGTTGCGGATTTGTAAACAAAGAGGGTTCTAAATTCTGTGAAGAATGTGGTACTAAGATCTAACAGTTAGTAAATTTAATCAATGACACTATAGGCGAGAATGTAATTGGCAAAAAGATCAATCCCTAAAGGAGTAGTTAAAGACATCATAATTGTCGCAGTAGGGGTTTTAGTCATTTGGATTGGTCTGCAGGTGGCTTTTGGAACACAAAATCCGTTTTATGTTGTAGCAAGTGGAAGTATGATTCCAGTTTTAGAAGTATATGATGTATTGATAGTTTCAGGTCATGAACCTTTTGAAGACATTGAAGTAGGAGATATCATTGTGTTTAATCGCCCATCTGATCATGATAGAGTGATTGTACATAGAGTAGCATCAATAATTGAGGATGATCCTAAAACAATTAGAACTAAAGGTGATGCAAATCCAGCATCAATTCCAGGAACTGACTTTCCGATTACAGAAGAAGAATATATTGGAAAAGTAGCATATACACTTCCTCAAGTAGGATATATCACTCAATTGCTAAAACCTCCAATCAACTACATCATTATTGCAATTGTAATTGGTATAATGGTTGTAAAACAATTGATAAAAAAGAAAAAGGAGAAAGAACTTCCTCTTGAAGATCCATTTGATTCAGTAAATCCTGATACAATTGAAGAGTTATCCGATATTGACAAGATTGAAAAAGATTCAGAATATTCTGAGCATGTTGAAGAATCTACAGACGCAGAAGAGTTAGACGATACTGACAAACCTGAAAATGTTACAAAAGCTGCCAAGATCGATAAAACTTTTGAAGGAATAGAGGATTCCATAGATGAAAAAACAAAATCAGAAGAAAAGGATGAAAAAACAAAGAAGAAAGAATAGATTTTGTAAATTTTCAGGCAAACAGGTTCACATATGCCGTATGACAAGAGCAATAGATCGTCCTGCTTGCTTGGTAGTATAATTTCGTCAAATTTACTAAAAAAGGATTCTCAGAAATTATTAGTCTCAAGAGTAGTATCATTTATCAACAAGCAGAAAAAGAAAATTCCTAATTGAAATATTTGCTTATTTTTTCAATAATTTTTGTAATTAGTTCTGCATACGCACAAACTCCATTTCGTGATACTGCAGGCTTGACATTAAATGGAATAGAATGGTGTGAAGAAAATTATCAGTTGTATTATTTTATGGGAAACGATTTCTTTGAACATCACAATCATTCTATTGAATCAAGAATTTGTGGAAATTTGTACAACGATGATTTATGGTTGTATTCTGAACCAGACAGATACCAGAAACTAATTGAACAAAGTAGAATTTATTATAATTTAGAAATTCAAGAAAGTGAAGTTGAGGCCCAAGAGGGTAAAATAGATACAAAATCTGTAAACATAAAAGAAATCCCTCAAGAGATTGCTCAACAACAAAAAGAATTAGATGAATCAGATGTAGAGTTGGAATCAAACCAAGAGATAGAATCAATTGGAGAGAATATCGAGACAATTATTCCTCAAGAAGAGAAAATAGATAATTCCCAAGGCGGTGGTTGTCTAATTGCAACTGCAACATATGGCTCTGAAATGGCACCACAAGTTCAACTGTTACGAGAAATCAGAGACAATCAATTACTAAATACTGATTCAGGTGTTTCATTTATGACTGGATTTAACTCGCTATACTATTCATTCTCACCACATATCGCAGACATGGAAAGACAAAGTCCAATATTCAAAGAGATTGTAAAGATTGGAATTACACCATTACTTTCTACACTATCTGTAATGGAGTATGCAGAGACAGACTCTGAGGTACTAGGGTATGGAATTGGAGTAATATTGATGAACTTGGGAATGTATGTTGCAGCACCAGCTATGCTGTTCTATCAAATAAAAAATAAAAGAAAAAAAGGATTTTAGGCGTTTTTGCTTATGTCACCACATATTCCAGGGGTAGAACCATCTGGAAGACATTCAGGACTAAATCCTACTATTTCGTCAATCTGTCTGTTTCCATTTCCATTTCCTGAATCGCTCAATTCAAACATCATCCATGCTTCATCATTAGATGCATCGGCATCAACAAATGCGTTATCTGGATTCCATTTATGAACTAGGAAATATACTCCGTTTGGAAGATCAGTGATATTGATTTCATTTCCTTCAACTGATTGATGATATTGATCAACCCAACCAGCTTGAATTCCTTGAAGACCTACTTCACAATCCCAATAGATTCTTTGAGAAGTTGGTGATTCATCGCCATTGTATTTGAATACATCAGCAATACAGAATCCAACTTTAACTGATGCAATTTCATTTCCATTTACATCAAGTGCTATATCACCTGGGACAGATGGATTTGTTATATCAGCATATCTTATTGAGAATTCTCCTATATCGTTAATGTGCCAGTGATTGTGTGTGTCATGAAAGATGAATTCACTCACAGTTTCACTCCAAATGTTTTCGGATGGCATACCAAAGTTTCCTGCATCATCATATAGATTTTGGAAAGCATCTTGGGTTGCTCCTTCATCAGCATTTGGATCAGGGAACAGTGGTTCAAATTCTAAAGAACCAACACCCACATTAGCCCATACATTGGTAAATCTTAGCCATTCATTTTGTTGTTGGTTATGAATATTGAGATGTTTTGGAATTCCTGGAGATATGTCTGGAAGAAGTGCATTACTTGGTACACCTGAACCGCCATTATTTCCATTTCCATTTCCATTTCCATTTCCACCTGGAGCTGCTGCTGCATCCAATAGCATTGGAGTTGCAAACATAAATCCAAAGGCAAGCAATACCGGGATTAGCATTAGAGGTTTTCGAAGGATGTTTTTTCTAAAAGTCATTGATCAAGACAAGAATGTTTGATACTTAAAGGCCTGTCAGTAAGACAAATTACAAGCTATTTTTGAATGATACAAAGATATTTTGTTTAATTTCAGAGAATATGAAAACAGTATTTTTTCTATAGAAGAGAATCTTTTGTTTTGAAAACTCTATCAAAGTAATCAGATTGTTCTCTTGGTTCTTCAACATCGTTTGTGACTCCAGCCAAATTCTTTGCCAAGTTCTTTTTGTAACCTACTTGCATCTGTCTTTGGATTTGGATTCTTTGTGCTTGTGGTGAGCCTGCACCATGCATGGATTCTGTTAGATATCCTACGGCATTTCTTCCCAAAGTCATATTTTCAATTAATCTTAAAATTCTCATTCTATTTTCTACATCAGCACCTTTTCTTCCTGCAAGATATTTTTTGAGTAGTGGTCCAGCCTCTGGATGTCTAAAGTCTTTTTCAGAAGGCAATGTAACTACAAGACCGCCTGCAATGTCTTGTGCAAGTCTGGCAATCTCATATGGTAATCTAGTAACATTGTGTTTGCAAACTTGAGCAAGCATATCTTCATTTAGATATACACCTGATTTCATTTTATGTCCTTGATGTGAGGATGCAATTCCTGCTGCAAATATTGTTTCATTAAGATGAGTCATCTCAATAAGTTTGTCCTTGATGTGAGATACTTTAGGAACACCATTGTAATCGGCAATTGTAGCTGCTGCACCAATTAACACATCACCAAGGCCGGTTTTGCATACATAGCTGCGTCTATGATAACAAGTAAATCTCTCTATCAACATAGATGCAAATTCATATTCTCCATGCATGAAAACTTTATCCCATGGAATAAACACTCTATCTAAAATCATCAATGCCTCTTGTCCACCATACTTTGCATTACCATCATCAATGTCACCTTCTTCCATACTTCTTGTGTCACAAGACTGTCTACCGTAAATGTAAGTGACTCCTTTGGCATCTGCTGGAATTGCACCAACGATTGCCCAGTCTTTATCGTTTTCTGTTAGTCTGACTGTTGGCATTAAAATAATCCAGTGTGAATTAATACACCCAGTTTGATGGGCTTTTGCACCAGATACATAGATTCCTTTATCATCTCTATCAACTACTCTAGTAAACAAATCAGGATCCTCTTGTTCAGCAGGTCCTTTGCTTCTGTCACCCTTTGGATCAGTCATTGCACCACCAATAACGAGATTTTCTTTTTGCATCATCTTTACAAATTCTAAGAATTTTTTATGATAATCTGTTCCATGTTTTTCATCAATTTCAAATGTAGTAGAATGTAAAGAATTCAATGCATCCATTCCTACACATCTTTGGAAACAAGTTCCTGTGTTTTGACCTAGTGTTCTTTGCATTTTGTTTTGCATTACTAAATCTTGAGCGCTTTCTGCAATGTGTAAAAATCGGTTTACTTTCAGTCCAGTAAGTGAAGAATCTGCAGATGCTAATGCTTCTTCACGTACAGCAAGATCATAGGTTTCTGCAACTGCATTAATTGATGGTCTAATCATAGGGTGATCGACTGGTTCTTTTACCAATTCTCCAAAGAGGTAAATTTTGAGATCTCTACCTCTAAGACTTTCAATGTAATCATCACCTGTTCTAATTGTCTTTAAGACATTAGCCATGATACATTATTCTTTTTTATCTTGTATAAATATTGTAAATTATGCACACGCAAGTTTTAGGAATGAATAGCGATCAGAGTCCAATTCTGACATCTAGAATTTTACAACCCTTACCCTTTTCCATAACAAGTACAGGGTTCATATCCAATTCTTTGATTTCTTTAAAGTCAGAAACCAATTGAGATAATCTCTGAATACATTCAGACAGTTTTGCAATGTCTGATGGTTTTTCACCTCTTACTCCTTGAAGTAATTTTTGAGTTTTGATTGATGCAATCATGTCATCAGCTTCTAAACTAGTTACGGGTGCAAGCTTGAATGTGACATCTTTTAGAACTTCTACATAGATTCCTCCCATTCCAAGCATGATTACAGGGCCGAATCCAGGCTCTAATTTTGAACCAATGATTAGCTCTTTGCCACCTTTAACCATCTCAACAATTAGTACACCTTTAATCTCAGCTTTACTGTTGTATTTTTTTGCATTTTTGATAATTGTTTTGAATGCATCTTTAATTTCTGCATCATTTGTCAAGTTAACTTTAACACCACCTGCATCAGATTTGTGAATTATTTGTGGTGATGCAATTTTCATTACAACAGGGTAGCCAATTTTTTTTGCAATCTTTACTGCTTCTGTTTCATTTTTAGCTAGTGAACTTTTAGGTAATGGTAAACCATATGCTTTTAGAACTTCTTGTCCTTCTTCTTCTAATAGATTTGGCCTTTTTTCTTTTTTGACTTTATCAAAAATTTTCTGAGCTTTTGCTTTGTTTACTTTGAATTTTGTAATTTTTCCATTCGGAGCTTTGACCCAATTTGAAAACGTAGTCATTGCACTAAGAGTTCTGATTGCTCCTTCAGCATAGTTGTAGTATGGAACATCTCCATCTGCTAAAATTTCTCTATTAGTAACACCTTCATCTAATCCCATTAGACTTGCAAGCATTGTTTTTTTGTATTTCTTTGACATCTCAACTACAACTTCAGCTAGTTTATCATAATTGAGAGTTCCAGAAGGAGTACACATTGTAATTACAGAGCCTACCTTTGGATGTTTGAGTACACGATCCAAAACGTTATGGAATCTGTTAAAATCAGCATCGCCTACAATGTCAACAGGATTTCTAGAGCTGCCCCAAGGTGGAATTACTTCATCAATTTTTTTTCTAATACTAGTTATTTCTGCCATTTTGAGTTTCATTTTAGAGCATGCATCAGTTGAGATAATTGCAGGACCGCCTGCGTTTGAAACAATTACAAGATCACCAGCTGATGGTAATGGTTGTTTTGAGAATGCAGTTGCATAATCAAAGAGTTCTTCCATTGTATCAACACGGATAGCGCCTGATTGTTTGAGTAAGGCATCATAGATTTCATCTGAGCCCATTAGTGCTCCAGTATGAGACATTGCAGCCTTTGCACCCTCTGGACTACGTCCGGATTTGAGAACAAGAACTGGTTTTTTTAGTTTTTTAGTAATATTTTTACAAACTTTGAGAAACTCTTGACCATCTCCCATGTCTTCAAGATACATTACAATAACTTTGGTTTGTTTGTGGTTTGCGAGAATTTTTAGAATATCAACTTCGCTCATTACAGCTTTATTTCCAAGACTTACAACTGCTGAAAAACCAATTCCTTGAGCACTAGCATCTTCAACTAGTGCTGCACATATTGCTCCACTTTGAGACACAAGTGCAATCTTTCCAGACTTTGGTGTTACTTTAAGGAAAGTAGAATTCATCATTGTTTTTGGATCAAGATTCATCACACCAAGACAATTAGGTCCTATGATTTGGATTTTGTATTTTTTAGCAATGTCTTTGATTTCTTGTTCACGTTTTGCACCTTCTTCATCAACTTCTTTGAAACCAGCAGTGATAATGATAACACCTTTGACTTTTTTCTTTCCACATTCTTCTAAAACTGGTGCAACTAGAGTATTTTTGATAACTATTACTGCAAGATCAATTGATTTTGGAACATCTAGAACAGACTTGTATGCTTTTTTGTAAAAGACTTTGTCTCTTGATGGACTAATTGGATAAACAATACCTTTGAAGCCATTCATAATATTGGATGTAATTGTAGCTCCAACACTTCCTCTCTTATCAGATGCACCAATCACTGCAATAGATTTTGGTGATAGAATAACAGATTCTGTCATTGTGATTTGATTTTAAGATTTTTGTATAATAAAGTTATTCTCGAAAAATTCTGATCTATGATTTTTAGCTTCCCAGCATTTTTCCTGCCAAATTCTCTTTTCTAGGAACCCAAATTATGGATAATTTAGAAAATTTCCCAATTATTTCCCATGCTTCACGTGCTAATTTTCTTAATTCCTCATTATTTATTGCAAATTCGTGATTTAGTTGGTTTACAGTATTCTTAGAATCACTATAGATAGTAACATCCTCATTTGTTTCAGAATACTTGTTTAGTGCAGCGATTATTGCCAGATATTCTGCCTGATTGTTTGTCAGATCTGATTTTTTTTCATAAAATGATTCTCCTGTTTCTTTAACAAAATAACCAAAGCCACTGTTTGTTCCACCAGAACCATCAACGTAAATACTAATTCCCATCTTTATACAACCTTGTTATCTTTACACTTAGATTTAGTATTATCATGTAAATAATTGTAGATATACCCTGTGATACAATTGATGCCAAGTATGGATCGTAATTTATGGTTAAGAAATAATATTGGAATGCCCATCTAGCTACTGTATAAACAATTTCAGCAACTCCTAATGATGTAATTAATTTTTTTAGATCATGTTTTAGTTTTACAGTATCAGTTTTCCCAGAATCTAATCTGTATTTTTTTCTGTTATCAAAATAAAATAAACTGCTAAAAACTGAAAAATAAATCACATAATCTGCAATTGTTGTATATGTGGTATTTAGATAATCAGCTTGATCAGATAAAAGTTGAGCAATAATTGCTGAAATAATTATTGATGCTGCAAATGCAATAAGAACATTTTTGTTTAATTTCAGATATTCTTGAAACACGTCTTTGAATGTAAATTGTTACAAATAAACTAAGATTAGTCTAGTGTAATTTTCAAGAAGATAATCAAACCTGCAAGCTCTGCAATGCCTACTCCTAACATGTATGGGAAAATCTCATGAGAGAAAATTTCTTCCATTGAAAAGTATGCAAAGGCTCCAATAACATTATGTAAAAATAGCATTCCAGCAACTACAATCATGCCTAAAGGAATTTGTGCCCTAGTTTTTGTGTACATTTTTCCAAATATGCAGATTAGAATTCCGAGAATTCCCATATTTGCAATTGAAACAATAGATAATACTAGAGAAGTAGATTCCATTTAGTGTAAAACACCTCGTGTATGTTTATTTACTTTTGTCCAGTTTTCCTTCAATTTCTTCAAATGTCTCCATATTTACTTCAAGATAAGTTGAGATAAAATAGTTCACATTGTATTTTTCTCCAACTTTACTAATCATGTTATTTTTTTCAAGTACTCTGATATGATGTTGAATTGCTTTGTAATCAAGACCTAGTTCTTTGGATAGTTGATTTGTATTATACGGATTTTTCTTTAATTTTGAGATAATTTTTAATCGGTTTAATCCTCCACGTGAACCTGCAAAAACAAACCATAGTAGTCTTTTTGCATCAGGATCATTGGCCATAAGTTATGGAATTCCTTCTCATTTACCACTAAAAGGTATTCGGGGATTAAAAAAGTAGAAACTATAAAAAACATAATCGAGCAAATGTCAGTGAACTAGAAAATGATGTTAAATTATGATGCGCCACTTTACAGACCACCTTCAGAAGCAAGATCATTAATTTTCCAAGTTACACTAGGCTGTTCGTTTAACGAATGCTCATTTTGCGATATGTATAGATCAAAAGAATATTCAGAAAGACCGTGGGAGGATGTCAAAGCTGAAATAGATATGATGGCAAATTATGTTCCTGAAACAAGGAGAGTTTTTCTTGCTGATGGTGATGCTCTAAATCTTGATTCTGAATACATGATTAAAATTGTAAAGTATATCAGAGAAAAATTCCAAAACATTGAAAGAATTTCATGTTATGCAATGCCTATGAATATTCTAAAAAAATCTTCTGAAGAGCTAAAAAAGATGAATGAAGCTGGACTTGATATGTTCTATTTGGGAATAGAGAGTGGCTCAGATATTGTTCTAAAAAAAGTTACCAAAGGTGCAGTTGCAAAGACAATTATCAAATCAGTAAACAAAGCAAAGGAAGCTGGATACGTAATGTCATGCATGGTGATTTTGGGACTAGGTGGAAAAAAATATTCTAAAGACCATATTAAAGGAACAGCAGAGGTAATTAGTGCATGTTCCCCAAACTATGTTGGCGCATTAACACTATATTTAGAAAATGGAATTAAACAAGAATTCATTGACAAATATGAAGGTGAATTTGTTAAAATTAATGACGATGAATCATTAGAAGAGTTGTATGAATTGATAAACCAGATTGATACCAAAGAAGAGATTGTATTTAGAGTGAATCATGGTTCTAATGCATACACTGTAAAAGGTACTTTTCCTCAAGACAAACAAGACATGTTAGATAAAGTGGAATGGATGAAACAGCATCCAGAAATTGTACGTCCTCAAGGACTACGTGGATTCTAGATTAGATTTTCTTGTTGTAAATATACTACCTTAAAGATTCTAACTGTATAATCACCCTCAAAGATTTTAGTGGTAAGTCCATTTTCAGAATATAAAACTCTGAATTTATACTCGTAATTTCCACTTGGGCTCACATCAGTTTGGGCAAAATGAATTGCATCATTACCATTGAAAATTTGAATTACTACTGGGTAATTCTCAACATGATTTGCAATTTTTCCCTCAACAAATGCCCATGGCAAAATATTATCTTCAGGAGAATGGAAAAAAACAGTTGTTTTTTCAATACCAATATTTCCATATAATCGAACAGTTTCAGTTTGTGATTCGTGAGTATGATCATTAATTAAAATTTGTCCTACATGAGGATGTGCAAAAGCAGAATCTATTGAAAAACCCACAAGAAAAGTCATTACCACAATACTTGAAAATAAAATTATTTTACTCATATCAAAATCATGTATCATAGTAGTTTAAGAATTTTTCAAGCTAAAGATTCTCAATTATAGATGTGAGGTGTTCTGGTAGTTCTGGCAATTCAGTATGGCTTTCATTATTTTGAAGGTTTTCAGGACCTATTCGTCTAACACGTTGAGTGCCAAGAAGAGTATCGATATTTCTTTGAATATCTTTTTCAGTTAATATTGTCTTTAATTTTTCAAATATGATTTCTTCGTTTTCATATTTTTTAATACCATATTGAACAAGAATGGTTTTTTCTTCAGATGAGAAATCAGGCATAATATGAAAAAAGTTGTTTATGGCTAAGAATCTTTGGTTACTTAAAAATAGTTAAAATATGATGAATTGTAAATGAACCTACTTGGTAAGTAAATTACAATTAATTTCAAATGTATTAACAACAAAAAGATATGCCACAATTGCAATAATTAGTGGTGCAGGTTTAGGGATAATCTATTATTTTTTAACAATGTCTATGTTTGTAGAACATTTAGGCACTACATTAGAGATAATGCCCTATTACATTATTACTTCATTAGGATTAACAATTACAATTTCAGCTTTGGCCGGTATCAATTTTGCAATGATGGCATTTAAAATTAAAAGAATGAAGATGATGAATTCAGTAAAATCCAATTCTTCTGCAGTTTTAGGTGGTGCATTTGCAGCATTTACACCTGGATGCCCTGCATGTACAGCACCTCTAGCAGTAATTTTGGGAGCAATAGGAGGATTATCACTATTTCCAATGCAAGGATTAGAGTTGAAATTCATTTCAGTAGGTGTGCTAGTTTTTTCTATTTGGTGGATAGCAAGAGGACTACAAAGCAAAAGTTGTTGTAAAATAGGATAATTTTGTTCCTAAATTTGGTTTGTTTTGATGAAAATCATTTTTGAAATTTAACAATTTCCCTTTTATTTGAAATTCACATAACATTATCATGTCTGCAGGATATAATCAACCAAAAAACGAATCAAGTAAAAAATCTATTTTCATTATTTCTGGAATAATTCTAGTAGGTGCAATTTTGCTTTTTACATATCTGATGTGGTATGTTTCTCCAGACGAGTATATTGAAAGAGTGGAAGTGATTGCTGTGACTGATGCAGGATGTATAGCAGAAACCTTTGATGGTTTTGCAGTTAATATTGGTGATTGTAAAGTTCAACAAGGAGAATATGTTAATGCAGTAATTGACAAAAAATTAAAGGAAAGAGCAGCTGCAATGAATCCTACTAGCTAAATCTAAGAAATTTAGATTACTAAAATTCCATTTGTAATCAAATATTGAATGCCAGCAATAAAGTCTGAATCATTTAACAATCCTTCAGACCACCAACCTGCATTATTTTTTACCCATGATGGGATTTCTTCAGTGGTATTCTCACCTGCTTCAGTTGGTGGAATTACAATAACACCATTAGTAATCAAATATTTTATTCCAGCCACAAAATCTGCATCTTCTAGTAATCCACCAGACCACCAGCCTGCATTATTTTTTACCCATGATGGGATTTCTACAGTAGTTGGAGAAGAAGATAAGACACTTGTTCCAAGAATTTCAATTTCTTGATCATCAGTATAAAATGGAATAATCAAAGTTCTAGTGTTATCAGCTGAGTCAATTTCAAGGTAATCAGACTCTGTTCCATCAATCAATACAAAAAAGATATCATCCTCATCATCAAATGTTGCATCGATTAATCCTCTGGGAATGTTAAGTTCTATAAAACCATCATCAAATGAGACAATTTCTATAATCAGTGATGTCGTATCAACATCTAAATTCATAACAAGAATTTCACCATTTTCAATATCATAACCTACATCATAATCTAAAATATCATACAAACTAGCCTCAGCATATACTGAATTAAAAGAAACAAGAATCAAGGCTGCTGTAAGAGCAAACAATGACTTGAAGATCATGTAGTATCCCCAACTATCTCTTGTTCCACTTCATTGCTTACTTCAGCACAAATCTCTGCTAGAAGATCGCCTTCTAGGTCTACAAGTTCTTCGTCAGATAATCCCTCTAATTCTGCATCAGTATAGAAATCAGCAAGTGTCATTTCATAGCAATCATCAATTGATTCCTCAACTACTTCATTTACTTCGGCTATTTCCTCTACATCTTCAAAGACAGTTATTGGTACAGGATCATCAACTGCAAGTGTTCCTACAAAGTCTAGAATCCATTCAGTTCCAGATTTACTCTTACCATCTGTAGCAACAATATCAATTGATGCACCTAACTCTGTAGGAAATATTCCATCCATTTTGATTTGCATTGCAAATGTATGTGGCATGCCACTAGTATCAACTGTGTTTATTGCAACTTGTAATGAATTAGTATCAAAGTTTGCTCTACTTCTTCCAAATGCTACATCATGTACATTGTGTACTTCACCAGTAGCTGCATCTTCAATGACAATTTGTCCACCAATTATTTTTAGAGTTGCACCAGAATCACCCAACCTTACTAACTCCAGATTAACATCACCTGATACTGTTTTTACATTATTTTCGTTTGATGTATTAAATGCATCACCTTGGAAACTTAGAACATAATTTGTTGTGTCTTCTTCAGGAAGTTCTACTATATCTCCATAGTAACTTCCATCTTCAACTTTATCTATCAAGTCTGATGATCTTACCTTATCTCGAATTGAATCAATTCTCTCTTTTACTTCAGCACGGATTTTCTCTTTGTGCTCTAATACAATTTCTCTAAATTTATCTTTCCCAACTTCTTGTATTTTTAATTTGATTAAATCAGTTCTAAATTCCACTCTATCGTGAATTTTATCTTTAATTTTATCTCGAACTTCTTGACTTACTTTATCATTTACTTTGTCTTTAACAGCATCTTTAACTTTGTCTCTAATTTCTAATGCTACTTTGTCTTTAACTTTGTCAGTAATTCTATCCTTTACAGAGTCACGGAATTCTTGGATGTTAACTTTTTTATTTTGAATTCTTTCTTTAACTTCAGCTCGTTTGTCTTGGATTCTTTCTTTAACTTCAGCTCGTTTGTCTTGGGCCTTGTCTTTTAGATTTGAAATTATTTCACTTCTATTGTTTTGGAATTTCTCCCTAAGATCTGAGCGCTTATCTAAAATTTTTGATTGAATCTTGTCTTTTCTATCTGATATATTGTCTCTAATTTGATCTCTTTTTTCCTGTACTCTGTCTTTTATTGCATCTTTTCTATCCTGGATGTTATCATGAATTTGATCTCTTTTTTCCCTAGCTTTTTCCTGTAATTCTGCTCTTTTTTCAGCCAATTTTTCTCTGGCTTGTTGTTTTCTTTCTTCTAATTGATCTCTAATTTGCTGTTTACGTTCTTCTAGTTTTTCTCTGGCTTGTTGTTTTCTTTCTTCTAATTGATCTCTAATTTGCTGTTTACGTTCTTCTAGTTTTTCTCTGGCTTGTTGTTGACGTTCTTCTAATTCAGCTCTTGCTTGTTGTTTTCTTTCTTCTAGTTTTTCTCTGGCTTGTTGTTGACGTTCTTCTAATTCAGCTCTTGCTTGTTGTTTTCTTTCTTCAATCTTGGCTTGCTCTTGTTGTCTACGCTCTTCTTCTAATTGAGCCATCTTACGTTTCTCTTCAGCAGTCATTTGATCAGAAGAAATTGAATTTGCATCTTTAGTGGTGTCAGTATGACTATCAGCAAAGGCAATACTATATGATGAACTAGAAAATCCTGTAACTAATACTAAAATCAAAGATATTGCATATACTGTTTTTATCATGAAGACAAACAAATTTTGTGATTTAAAACACTTTTGTAACTATGTTAGGGAACAATGTTACTAAAATAAATTATTAAATTCAAATTATAATTTAGAGTAGTAATAATAAATTTTAAAAAAGTTATGAAAATTAATCTTCTATAGAGTCATCAGACAATTTCTTGTCAATATCTGCTTGTTTTGCTTTAAAGCGGGCATATTTTTTATCCCATTTTGATAAAACAAACCATTGCCGAACTCCAATACCTAACCAGACAAGTGAGATTGCAAAGATAATTAGCTGTGGTGGATTTAGAAGTAGATTGGTTCGTCCACGATCTATTACTTTGGATTTAATATTTTCATATTCTTCCTCAGAAATGTCTCCATTGCTCAAATGATTTTGTAAACGCATCTCTAATTTTTCATCAAATGGAGAATCAAACACGCTTGTCATTACAAGCAAAGCTAATGGTGGTAAAATCAAAGTTGTCAAAATCATTATCATAAAGATTTTTTTTGTATTTCCCATTTGGAACATGATTCCATCTAAAATTTCAAAGACATTTTCTCGTTTTTCAGAGTCTTTACTCGAATCAGTCATGAGTAAATCTCCCGTTTTTCATTAAAAACGCTTGAGTAACAATGTTACTTGTCATTTTTGTCCTCCCTTGGGAATAATTCCTCATATGGATCCAAAACTTCTTTCATAATACGTACACCTTTTTCAGAAATCTTGTATTTTAGAATCAGTTTATTTCCCCATGGTTCTTTTTCTAAATTTAAAATCCCCTTTTCAATCATATCATCTAAAATTCCTTTGTGTTTTGCATTATTCAATCCACAAATACTCATCAATTTACTTTGATTTAGTTCTCCGTATTCGTATAGCTTTAGTAAAATATCTTTTCGGATGTAAATTCGGTCTCTATATTCACGCGCCAAATAAATCCCCTTCTTTTGATTTACAATAGATTAGAACATTACTGTTCCCATATTCTCTTACTTCTCGGTTTTGTTCTAAGTCGAGTTGCACAGCAAGGACAGTTAACTTCTTCAGTATAAAAATAGCAATCACATGTACCACACCTTTTCTGTCCCGATTTGTATCGTAAATTATTTGGCATTGAAATTGATTTTTTCTGGCCACAAATACCCTTACAAATCTGCGTCAACAAATCACGGAATCATTTTTTTCACATAAAGACAAGGTAACTTTGTTACCTTACAATTGTTAACAAGTCTTTAAATTCATTTTCTCATCTGATTTTCAATGAAAACAAAACAAACGTTACCCGCTATGATTGCACTAGCTGCAATAATGGCAGTTGCCTTCTCACCTATGGCATTAGCCGTAGATGCAAATGGTAACATTGCCACAACTACCGATGTAGCAGGAGTATCTGCAGATGCTAACATTTCCACAAGTGTAGCAGCAGAACGTCCTGTAGTCACGGAAGTTAGACCACAAGTTCAATTTGATGGAACTACAAGTGGCTGGGCAGTTATAGCAGGTCAAGCACATGAAGCAAAAATTGCTATTGATGGAAAAGCAATACGTAATGATAATGGCGTATGGAAAGTTAAATCTAATGCAGAAATTTCTGCAGCAGATCACCATGCAACATTAGAATTAAAAGGTAAAGCAATCAATGGTAAAATCAAACTTCATGGTACTGGTACATTAGATTCAGGTGAATCCTTTAGAATTATTCTAAGAGGACATTACACACCAGTCTTTGATGAACAAGGAACATTTGTGATGGCCTTTACAGCAGCAAAAATTCATTCAACTCAAAATGGAATAAACATTCCATTGATTCAGAGTGGATTAGTAAATGTTGAGGCAGTAAACCCATCAACAGATGATTATGAGAAATTCGTAGATGAATTTACTGTTAAGTAATTCATCTACTCTTTTTTCTTTTTTTTAAATTTATAAATATTATATTTTTGTATTAAGTATCTAAATTCTTTGTAAATGAAACAGCAGATTGTTCAAATCCCAAATGTTTATAGAATTTGTGAGAGTCTTTTCTTTGATTTCCAGATTCTAATCTAATTCTATGACATTTTTTCTCTTGTGCAAGTGTTAGACAAGAATTGATTAATTTTTTTCCTATTCCTTGATTTTGATACTTTTCATGAACAATTAATTCTGGAATATACATCTCAAGTTCAGAACGGTTGAGTCTTGGTAAAAACATTACACTTACCATCCCTACAATTTTCATATCATCAATTTCAGCAACAAGAATTGTTTTGTCTGAATCCTTAACATATTTTCTAACTAATTTACGAAATTCTTCAACATTACCATCTGTTTTGGGTTTTGGACGCCCAAGTTCATACAGTAATCCGAGAATTATCGGAATGTCTTTCCTGGTAGATACTCTGATAACAACATTATTCATCAGTATAGATAATAATTGATTCTATATGAAGTGAAACTCGTTTTAAACTCAGAATTATGAACGTGCCTTTATGTAAATTACTAGAGCGACTACACCCATTGAAGAAGCAATCAACCCTATTCCAACTAGCCAATAATCTGAAAATAAATCAGAGTATGAAACAAGCAAAATTCCAACAACAAACAAAATTACTATTGAAACTATGCCTATCAGAATTCTAGATACCATTTTTTTCTCCGATTGGTATGAATTTAGGGATATTTTGAAATAATTCTTTTCTCATCATTTGTATTAGTATATCAATACAGTATAAATTAAATTACATTTACTAGATCCTTCCTGAAAAATAATTTTAAAGGGTTAAAAAATTGGATCTTAAGACCAGCAACGATTAGTTGTTTGGTGAGAGTTCCAATTATAAGATATTTTGCAAATTAGTATTTAGATCATACTGATCATTTCTACTATTCTCTTTTAAGTAAAGAATCTAAAATGAATGATGGTATTTCTACAAGAGTTTTCTACTAGTTTACCATCGTCCAAGAGTGGGCATCTTTGGCCCAATCTTTCATAATTCAAATTCACACTGTCATCCAATTCTATGAATAGAAATAGACCAAGATGGATATAAAAAAATAAAAAAGAAGAAAAAATTATGATTTGGAGAAATTAGATGATGGCCACATTTCTATAATATTCTTATTTAGTTTGGCAAATTCTCCTGAATTTGCATTAATTGTACTCAACGCCTGTTTTGTAGCATCAATTGAGGCAATTGCAACCTTAGTTTGAACATCTATGATCTTTTGTGATTCTTCTTCAATATCATGTACAATTTTTACTGATGAATCTGGAAGATTTGCAGTTGTACCTTTCCTTGTTGCAAAATTTCTCTGAAGATCAATTGTAGAGCATGAAATATTTTTCCATACTTCAATGTATTCTTGAGCCAGATTTGTAATTGATTGATGATATTGGGGGATTGTCTTTTCAACATATGTGTACATGTTGTCAGTGTATTCTTTCCATATTCCATAGAAATCATTTTGTTTAACTGTATTTTGACTACTCATAAAATTAACACCTCCTCTTGTTATCAGCAAAGTGTGATGTTGAATTGTCTTTAAAGACCCATGTCAATCCAACTAAATCTTGAGCTATAACTGAGTAGGAAAATGGAGTGTTTTTGGCATCACCAGTTTCCAGTACAAGTAAATTGCTAGAGATTTTGTCCTTTGCAATTTCCATGATTTGACTCATAGTACGATATGAGTATAGAATGGTATTAAACAACAAGAATTTTGATTATATTCTGAATAAAATCAACTGTCAAATTAAGGATCACGATGGTGCACTTGTAAAATCAGTGTATCCCCAGGGAGGGATATTTTTTAAAATTAAAAATAAAATTAGTGTTTAAAATCTAGTACAGGCACAACTTAGTGGCTGATTTTTTAAATTTGTTAGCACTAGACTAAAAATTACTACTAGTGTAAATACAGGAATTGCTAATTTCTTTTATGGATATTATTTGGGGAAATGTAGGAAATGTTTTGTCAGGTCAGATTTTTGAATTAAATATAACTCATAGAAAAGATGGCAACAAAAATACATACTCTGATATTGAAAAGATTAGAATTAGTGAAACCGATTTTATGAGCTTACCAGCTGATATGAGTAATTGTACAAAGGAATTAGTTGAAGAACATCTTTCTGGAGTATTTGTAAAATGTGAAATAAAAGACAAGGATCAAGAAGGCAACTATCTATCTTCTGTTTCACATTCAGGTCAAGGTGGATACTAGATGCTCCAAACATGGCCTTCAATAATAATAGATTACAAAAAGATTCAACAAAGCAACATTAGATTAAATGAAATTATTGCCGGAGAATATTCAGTTTTAATAATTAGAAATTTTTATGATATAGATTCATGTAACAAAATTATTCAAAGAATTAATTCAAATGTTAGAAACCAAGATCATGTAAGAAAAATTGGAATCTCACTTGTTTCACATATTAACAGGAAAGCAGAATATTTTATTCAAGCAGATAAAGTTAGAAGAACTCTTAGAGAGTTATTTTTTGGATTAGAGGATCCTAGGAAAAAAATTCATAATCTTTTGGGTAAATTTTTTCCAAATAAAGAAATAATAATAGCCGAAGAGAATGGGAAAAAATATGCTTGTGGAGTAATTAGAATACATGGGTTGGGGGATTCTGCATCTCTACATAGAGACAATGTTAGTTATGAGGCAAAAAATTTTGATGTTTCCAAATTTCCAATACAATTATCAGCGGTACTATACTTTCAACAGTCCGAAAAAGGCGGAGAATTAGTTTTGTACAAAAAACCGTGGGAGAAATCAGATGAGAGATTTCGAAATATTGAATTTGGATACAAGCGTGATGTGATTGCAGATTCAGCAGAATATCTAAAAATCAAACCAAAACAAGGTGATTTAATAATAATTAATCCAAAATACTATCATGAAATTCTAGCTGTAAAAGGTAGTAAAAAACGAATGACGTTAGGATTGTTTTTAGCTTTTTCAAAATATGGAAAAAAAGTTGTTACATGGTCATGAAATTAAGAGTAAAAATGAATCCACGATGGTCTAACCTACCAAATTGAGGATAGGAATGAACACAGATAGGCGTTAAAATTCTTATCTGAATTGAATTAATGAAATTCTGTAATGGGATTGTTGGATAGATTTAGTCGTACGTTTGACAAGCATGGATATGATCTAGACGGTTATGACAAAAATGGTTATGACAAAAAAGGGTATGATAAGAATGGTTATGGTAAAGATGGATACAACAAAAATGGTTATGACAAAAAAGGATACAACAAAAATGGGTTTAACAAAAATGGGTTTAACAAAAATGGTTATGATAAAAAAGGATACAAAGACGGTTATGATGAAGATGGATTCGATTTCAAGGGTTACAATAAAGATGGGTATAACAAAAATGGTTATGATAAAAAAGGATATGACAAAGAGGGGTATGATAATCGGGGGTTTTCTATAGATGGAATTCACATCGATACAAAAATTGCTTTTGATAAAGATGGGTTTAACAAAAATGGTTATGATAAAGATGGTTTTAACAAAAATGGTTATGATAAAAAAGGATACAACAAAAATGGGTTTAACAAAAATGGGTTTAACAAAAATGGTTATGATGAAAACGGGTTTAACAAAGACGGGTATGATGAAAACGGGTTTAACAAAGACGGGTATGATGAAAACGGGTTTAACAAAGACGGGTATGATGAAAACGGGTTTAACAAAGACGGGTATGATGAATTAGGATATGATGAAAACGGGTTTAACAAAGACGGGTATGATGAATTAGGATATGATCATTTAGGTTACGACAAAGAAGGATACAATCAAGAAGGATACAACAAATTCAATAAAAAGAAAAACGAAGTATACAGTGATTAAAACAAATTTTTTATCTGAATAGATTCAATAAAAAGTGTGCATCCTCACTGCTAGTCTATTTGCTGAGACTGAAGAAGATAATATTATGCATAAAATAATAATTACAAATTGTAGCTAGAACAATGTTACAGATTTTGGATCATAATAATTACTAGGGAAGAGTAAAGATATTTTGTATAAAATCGGTTGTACCATATAGCAATACAATTCCTATGAATGAAAAAATTACAGTATACATGATTAAAGAAAACAATCTATGAGTTCTTCTTCGCGGTCCCAATCTCATTAGTATGATAGAATTGGTTTTGGAATTAGTTAATAGATATTGTATGTGAATTTTGAACAACAGGTTCAAACCTGTTTGGGAAAAGAATTTTGCTCGATTCCACATCACGGGGATTCAGGCACTAAATTGGGGAGGAAATGAGACGCAGATAGGCGTTAAAATTCTATTCAATAATAAATTTCTAAAAAAGAAGCATCAAGATTTGATGTATTGTTAAAATATCAAGAAAAACTTATTCACTTAAAATAATCATACCAATTATGATGAAAGATGATTATGAAGCATATCGAGAATTAGTTGAAGTGGCAGTAGAACATGCTCTTATAACAATGGGATCTCTTGAATTAAACAAAGCAAAAGAAATGCTAAAAGAAAATTATAATATAACATTGGCTGATTCTCTCGAGCATCCTGATTATCTCAAAAAAGTATTATGTGAATTATTTGGGAATGCATACCAAAATATTTTAGATACAATTTATTCAGTTATAGAAAAACAGCAAGAGGAAAAAATCATAAAAAAATTCCTTACTATAATGGAAAGTTAATTCATGAGTATAACTCAAAGAGAATCAAGTAGACATGATTTTCTTATTTTATCACTTATTCTAATAATTGTTATTTATCTAATTGGGAATATAATTGAACAAGAAAATTATCCTCTATCAGAAAATTGGTATTTTACAGATATTTTATTTATCATCACACCGATTGTTGTAATTTCGTTAGGAATAATTCTCAATCTAATGTATAGATTCAAAGGTAATCATGGGAAAGGATGGATATTTTTTACACTTGCAATAACTTGTTGGTTTATTGGTGAATTAACATATAATTATGAAAATGAATACGATATTGAAAATATCTCAACATTTACTAGTGATATTTTTTATATTTTTGGTTATCCAATGTTTTTTGGATTTGAAATATTTTATCTTCATGCAAGAAGAAAAATAATTACAAAAAATAAATTAATTTTAGCATCGTTATTTTCTATAGCATTAGTAATTCCCAGTTTATACATTACATTAGATGTCGATTATGAAATGGATAATCTAACTATGATTCTTTATTCAATTTACCCAATTTTAGATGGAATAATACTGGTGCCCGCAATAATTGCAATGTTTTTATTTTTTGGAGGAAAAGTAAATCTTCTTTGGACCTTAATTATGATTGCCACTATAGTGTACATTGCAGCAGATACCGTTTATCTAATGGCATCGTTAGATGATAGTTTTGGCCCTAGTCATTTGATAAATATTTTCTATATTTGGCCATACATTTTATACGCATTTGGGCTTTACAGCCATATCAAACTATTCAAAAAGGTTGCAAAATAATAAATTCAATAATTTTAGGCATGAAATGATCTAAAAATGTATTACTTTATGATGTTAATATGGGCCCACGGGGATTTGAACCCCGGATCTTCGCCGTGTAAGGGCGACGTCATAACCGACCTGGACTATGAGCCCAGAAACCTACCTTGTTAAAATCCATTTAAACTTTGAGACAAGAGAAAATCTAGAAATTTGATAAAAAATCAACAAAATCATGAATGTTTTTAGTTTTTTTTCTAGCCCAATTGGCTTGGGTCATGTAACTAGAGATATAGCAATTGTAGAAAATTTTCAAAATATATCAACAAATTTTATCACTGGTAGTGGAGCTGCTAAAATTTTAAAAAAATTAAATTACAATGTACAAGATCTTTACAACCCACCTTCATTTGTTATAGAAAATGGAGCATTAAAAAATTCTGCAAAGTGGTTATGGAATTATTATAATTATTATAAAGATTGTAAAAATATTTCACAAAAAATACTTGAAGAAAACAAACCTAATTTAGTAATTAGTGATGAAGACTTTGCTTCATTAACAGTTGCACAAGAGATGAAAATTCCATCGGTTTTAATTACTGATGTTTTTGAAACTCGTTTTACAAAAGGAATAGCATCATTGATTGAAAAAAAGATGAACAAATCAATGCAAGATATAATTAAAAAATGCGATATAGTAATCTTTCCTGAAGATGGGGAGGATTTTGAAAATATAAAAAAAGTTGGTCCAATAGTCAGACAAACAAACTATACAAGAGATGAATTAAGAAAAAAATTCTCCTTTGAAAAAAATACTATTCTAATATCCATAGGCGGAACAGATGCTGGAATATTTTTGATTGAAAAAGCATTACAAGTTATCTCAAAAATTAATCAGGATTTAGAAATAGTTCTAGTATCAGGTCCAGCAGTAAGTAAAAAATTTGAAAATGTAAAAAATCTAGGATTTGTAGATAATTTACATGAATTAATTTATGCTGCAGATATTCTAATCTCATTGGCTGGAAAATCAACAATAGATGAGGCTAATGCCTATGGAACACCTTCAATTTTCATTCCCATCAAAGGACATTTTGAGCAAGAAGATAATGCAAAGAGACAAGGATTTGTCTTTGAGGATATTAACAGATTAGAAGAATTAGTTTTAGAAAAATTAGAACAGAAAAGAAATCAAGTAAATGTAGATGGTGCTAGAGTGGCATCAGAGATTATTCAAAAATTGGCAAATTAACAATCAAATGCTTAATAGAAGGCCAATTGGATTTGATAGAGTACCATGACTAGACTAGTAGTTGCCAAATTTGGTGGCAGTGCAATTGGTCCAAACGGAGAATCAATTTCAAAAATTATTCAAAGAATTAAAAATTTGAATACAAATTCCAAAGTTATTGCAGTTTTTTCAGCACCATTAACAATTCATAATGAAAAAAAGCGGTCATTGACTGATGTTGTTTTAGAGCAGGGTAGAAATGCAGAAAAAGGCGTAAAGCCCTCTTTAGAGATTGTAAAATCAACATATGAAAAAATTCTCCAGCTCGTTGATGATAAAAACAAAGAAAATTGCAAAAAAACAATTGATATTCATCTAGAAAAGGCCCAAAATGCACTTGATGAGGCATTAAACAGTAAAGAATTTGCCAATGAGGTTAGATCAAGAGCATTGGCATTCTCAGGGGAAATTCTAATGTCACACGTGATGAACCATATTCTTAGAAGCAATGGCATAAAATCAGAAGCTGTAGAGTTTGAGAACTGGCCAATTATCACTGATAACAATATCGAATTTACAAATTTTCTCACTGCAGAATCAAGGGAAAAAATGGACCATACTGCCCAATTAGTAGAAAATAATCAAGTAGTAACTATCGGTGGATTTATCGGAAAAACAGTTGAAAATGTGACTACAACGTATGAGCGAGGTGGCTCAGATAGAACTGCAGCTGATCTTGGAATATTGTTTCACAAAAAATATGAAACCAGTATAGACTTTGAAAAAGATAGTGCAGTAGTATCAGCTGATCCAAAAATTGTTGATTCAGGATTAAGGGAAGTTATTCAATTATCATACAATGAAGCAAGACTAGCAGGAATGTTTGGAATGAAAATTTTAGATCCGATTGCAATAAAAGAAATTGTAGAAAACGGTGTTGACATGCCAATTACCATTACAAATATGAAAAATCCAGAAAAAATTACTACAATAAAGAGAAATCTAGATGATCAGAAAGGTCATCCAATTAAAATAGTTACAGGCAAAGAAAACTGTGCTATCTTTAGAATTGAAACAAATTGTATTCAAAAATTATTAACATCTCTAGAAAAAGACAAGCACTATAGTGAATTTATTATTTTATCACCATTTACAAAAGATGGTTTGGAGTTTTCTAGAATATTATTTTTAGATGGAGACTATGTCAAAAGAAATGAAAAGTATCTTTTAGCATTTGATTCGCTTGCTACAATCACATACAACAGAGGAGTCATTACATTAATTGGTGATGAGATGTGGAGAGTTCAACAAGTAGCTTCTAGAACTAGTGCAAAGATTGGTGAATCCGGATTAAACATTTTGAATATGGATGCGCAAGAAGAGACATCAAGAATAATTATTGTTGTAGAAGATACGCAAGATAACATTACAAAAGCAATCAAAGCAATACATCAAGAAATTTCAGATATTAATTTTATTTAATGAAAGAGAGGTGTTACGGGCTTTCACCTGTAAACACCTACATGGGTTTGTTCTTGGACCGTTATCTAGATTTAGTCCGGCGTTACCCAAAACACGCGATACTATTAGTAGAAATTTCTAGTATTTAGACCTGATCTATATAGAACCGTTCACATACGCTCAGCTGCATACCAAAAAACAATCCCAATACCTAACAGAGCATACCACTTGAAGTTCTTTTTATTCATGAAAATATTAGCCGAGCCTAAGTTTTCATCTTTGTATGTCGATAAACGAATTTTTCTCATTTCAAAAGCCTGACCAACTAAGCCTGCTACAAGACAAGCAATTCCTGCAAAGCCCAAAGTCCACTCCATACTAGTAATAGTAACTTATCAGATATGTAGTTTCAGATATGCAAAAATCACTTGAAAAGATAATTCTTTAAATTAGCAGTGTTTTTTTCCACTCCTATGAAAGAGATTGGTAAAATTTGGATGAATGGGAAATTAGTGCCATTCAAAGATGCCAAAGTTCACGTATTAACTCATGCATTACACTATTCGACGTCAATTTTTGAGGGTATCAGATGTTATAATACTCCAAATGGTTCAGCAATTTTCAGATTACCAGAACATGTTGATAGATTTTTCAAATCTGCAAAATTATACTCTATGAAAATGCAGTTTTCCAAAAAAGTAATTTCAGATGCAATTGTAAAAACTGTTCAAGCAGGAGGACTCAAAGAATCTTACATTAGACCATTAGCATATTATGGATATGGAACAATGGGATTAACACCTACTACAAACAAAGTAGATGTTTCAATCGCATGTTGGGAATGGAAGATGGGAGAATCAAAAGCAGGAAAGTTTTCTGGAGCAAAATGTAAAGTTTCAAGTTGGACTAAAATTGATTCAAAATCTCAGCCAATGCAGGCAAAAGCTGCATCAAACTATGCAAATGCAGCTCTTGCAAGAATGGAGGCATTAGAAAATGGTTATGATGAAGCAATAATGTTAAACTCACATGGCAAAGTTGCAGAAGGCAGTGCAGAAAATATTTTCATTATTAAAGATGACATAATTCAAACTCCTCCACTTTCAGCAGGTGGATTAGAAGGAATTACCAGAGATAGTATTATTCAAATCATTGAAGAAAACGGTGGATTTGTAATAGAGCGCGACTTGGAACGAGATGATCTGTATACAGCAGATGAAATCTTCATGACAGGAACTGCTGCCGAAGTAAAATCGGTTACTCAGATTGACAAAGTAAAGATAGGAACAGGTAAGATGGGCAATATTACAAAAGCATTACAAAAATCATTTACTGATGTAGTAATGGGTAAGGATGAAAGATTTTTGCCTTGGTTGAGATTTATCTAGATTCCATGAAGTTTTTTACACCCAGGATGGATTAGAAATTATGGATTCATGTGCAACAGGTGGCACCCAAGAAATCTGCTGGTTTTGTAGAAAAGGACGTCACGATGAGTGTATGAAGGAAATTCCCACACAAGGAAAATCTGATGGCCCTCATGATTGCACATTTGATACAAAACTCATTCCGTGTAAATGTCAGCATTAAACAATTAGTAACAAATACAGCTAGCTAGAAAAAAATCTATGAGTTACAATGAAGAATTTTGGAACAAGTATTCTGATGGGAACGAATCAAGATACAATGAAGAATTTGCAAAGTTTGTAAGAGATTTGGCTACTTCCTTACATTGCACTAGTGTTTTGGAGATTGGTTGTGGAACAGGAATAGATTTGAGATTATATCCTAACACATTTGAAATTCACGGAATTGACCTAAATGACAGAGCATTAAAAATTGCAAAAGAAAAGATACCCATGGGAAATTTCAAGAAAGGGACAATTACAAAATTACCATTTGAGGATTCATCAATAGATTTTGTTTTTACTCATGGTTTGATGAATTATTTAGATGATGAAACATTGGAAAAGGGAGTTTCAGAAATGTTTAGAGTTTCAACTAAATGGATAATGAATTGTGAAAAATTTGAAGAGGTAGAAAAAAAGATAGACGATAATCAAAAATCAAGAAACATGAAAAATTGGTGGCTTGATTATAAAGTAAAATTTGTCAGCAATGTGGATATGCATGAGGATATAGAACCAGACAAACCTAGATTTACTCTACTAAAGAAAGTATAGTGTTATTTTGGTTGTATTTTGGCTTGTTGTACAGTCAAAACTTTTGGCAATGAAATTGTAAAAGTTGTAGGTGAATTTGAGACTGAAATTTCTCCGTGATGTTGTTCTACAATATTTTTACAACTTGCTAATCCTAATCCAGTTCCTTTTTGTTTTGTAGTAAATAATGGCTCAAAAATTTTAGGTAGGTTTTCTTCAGGTATCCCATCACCTGAATCAGAGAATTTGATTATTGCCAAATTATCCTGCTCAGTGATTTTGATGTCAATTTTTCCCCCTTCGTGCATTGCCTGAATTGAATTAATTATTAAATTGATAAAGACAGCATCAAATTTTTCTTGATCACAGTCAATTGTAATATTATTTTTATCAAGATTAATTTCCACATCTTCAGGAATGTTTACTTTATCCAAAGAATATTGAATTAAATCACTTATTTTGATTTTTGTCAACTTTAGTGGGGAATTTCTAACATAACCTAACACATCATCTACTTGATGAGATATTCTATCAATACTTTTTTCAATCAAATCAATACGTTTTGATACTTTTTCATCAGAAATTTTTGAATCATCAGGAGATTGTTTAATCAAATCTATAGACATTTTCATTACAGAGAGTGGATTTCTCAAATCATGTGCAAGTCTACCGGATAATTCACCAATAGCAGATAATCGTTCAGATTTCAGAATTTCATGGGTTTTTTCTTCAACAAGATTTTCAAGATTATCTCTTTGTTCGATTAGTTCATTAGTTCTCATTTTTACCAGGCGTGCAAGATTCTTGTTTATTGTAAGTACAATTGCAGTAAATACTGCCAACATTCCTAAAACTCCGAACATAATATTTTGAGTGGATGTCTCTACATCTGTTTCAATAAACAATGAATGAATAATTGACATTAAAATAATCATACAAACAATGGCCAATGTCAGTGGAATACCAAATTTACTAATAGTTTCAAACTTTATACTTTCAGAAAAAAATATTGAGCTATTTTCTTCACCTGGAATATTTGCAATTTTTAGACGAATATGAAAAGCAAAAATTATTAGAATGTATGTGTATAGCCATAGCAGATCTACTGGATGGCCATCATAGTATGTACCATCAAGTTCTGCAAAGAGGAAAAATGTATCTGCTACTCCATAAATTATGAATCCAAATAAAATCAACATCCATGAAAGACTTGCTCCTTGTTTAGTAAGATACATGATTCCAACAATTGCTGGAATAATCTGAATTGAACCAAGAATAGGATATGCCAGGGCAATTCCAGTTGCAAATGCTTCTTCACCAAACATATCATCATATGCAGCTAAAACAGAAGGAATCAAAAAGGAAACTGCAAGGACTGTTGCAAACAGCCAAACATTTTTCCCAGTTTTTCTAATTACAGGTTTTAGAGACAAGAAAAGAAATGCTGTCATTAATGGGTATGCTGCTAGATAAAAAATATCAGCTTCAGAAGGGAATGGTTCTCCCTCCCACACGTGATCATAGAGTTGCCAGATTTGTTCAGCAATAAACCAAAATGCAGCAGCTACTGCAAACATCGCAAAACCTTTTGCTTGATAGTTTTTTTGTCGGTATAGCTTTATAGCTAAAAGTGCTGAGTAGGCAGTCACAATGGCTGGAAGAATTGCATATGCAGGAATTGCAATGAATGAAAATTGAGTATCATCAAGAAAAGGTCTAGTTTGATAAATTACAGTAATAGCAACAATTACTAGAATTAAACTAATGACGATGTTTTTATTATTTTCAAGTGCATATCTAGAGAGTGTATCCCTTTTACTCATAGGATAAACCTCTTAACATCATATATTTTTGAATATTTTTACAATATACGTTATCGGCTAAATTCAATTGCATTATATCTCAAAAATCCTTGACCAATATAATAGATAATTTGACATGTGTCACAATTTTAACTTACGCAGTCTTTAATAGTAAAGTATGAGAATAGTACTTGGGCATGGGGAGAACTGTACTTGTTGTAGAAGACGATGTAGATTTAGTAGGAATTTACAAAGAGATTCTAGAGTTGCATGATTTTGATGTAGAGACAGCTTTGGATGGAGAAGAAGGTGTTAAAAAATTCATAGAAATTAAACCAGCTTTAGTAATAATGGATGGCGATATGCCAATTCTAGATGGTTATCAAGCATTTAAACAAATCAAAGAGATAGACCAGAATGCAAATGTAGTAATTGTTACAGGTTTTTCAGAGTTTGAACCAAAAAGTCAAGACGCAATAAAACAAGGTTTGATCAAAGTTATTTCAAAACCATTAGGAGTTGACGAACTACTTGCTTTAGCAAAAAAATATTCTCAAATTCAAATTGAAGAATAATTTATCTGAATAATATTTTAATTTTAGAAATTAAAAGCGGGTCTAAAGGGATTCGGACCCTTGACAACCGGATTAAGAGTCCGGTGCGCTACCTGGCTGCGCCATAGACCCACCAAAAAGAATTAGCCTAGAGTTGTTATTAATCTTAAGATCTTAAAATAAATGAAAATTTAGTTTTGTGCTTTAGCTTCAATTTCATTGTATTTTTCAATGATTGCTGTAAGTGCAGTTGAAACTGGAACATCGTTCATCTTTTTCTTTTCGGCTAGAAGTTTTTGGTATGCATCTAGTGTAATGTATACTGGAATTGAACCATTGCCTTCTAGTAATCCTCTAACGTTGTAAAGAGCAGTCTCCATTCCTTTTTCAGCAGATTTTGCAAATTTTGCTTTATCCAAAATTGCTCCTAGTGGACCAAATGGCATATCATAATCTACTGACATGGTTACTCTTGTGAGATTATTACCTAATGCTTTGAATTCATTTGTAATTTGCCAGTTCTTGAAAGGACCTTCAATTTGCTTGGCAGTGATTCTCTCATTTCTGATAAATTCAGTTGTTTCACAATCCCACTCTAAACGTTTTCCGCTAAAGTCACCGATAATTCTAAAGGTTGTACCAACACCCATTCCTTCTTTAATATCCATAGGAACTACTGTCATGCCTACTGCATCATTTTTGATTTGATCAGAAACATGTTCTGGTCTTGCAAAGTAGGTGAAAACATTCTCTACAGGTGTTTTAATATCGATTGATTTTGTTACGAGGGTCAACGATTGAGTTTCTTGCCAATAAGGATTTAAAGGTTTTGAAGATTTTCCTGAAATAATTGATTTACAATATATTCATCCAGTCTCCATCATATTCTAAATGGCTAAAAAGCGATCAATTTTCTTAATCCTTGTTTTGATTTTTTCATCATATTCAGGATTAGATTTTGCATATGCTCACTCTATGTTTAATTCTGCTGAGCAAACATTAGGTGATTATAGAGTGCAGGTAGCCACTGCTCCAGAATTTCCACAAATTGATGAGCCATCACAGTTTCTCATCAAAGTAACTCAAGGATTTGACTATAAAGAAGTGGATGATTTTACAATGGGAATTAGAGTGTACTATAACAATCAACAAGTAGATGCAATTCCACCAACATTTGTTAGTGGTGCTCATTGGGACTTTGATTATACTTGGAAAAACATAGGAAATCATATAGTCAAAGTTGATTTGTATGACATGAAAGATTCTGATGGAATTTTGACTTATACCTTTAACATGGGAACTCAAAGTCCATTTGGAATAATATTCATTGCTGCAATTACCACAGGTGCTTTGGTACTTTTGGGAGTAATGTTGTATATCTTTATTCCAAGAATTTTAAAAAAATCTAAGCAGTGATTGGTTTTGAAGATTTTGCGATTCTAAATGCAAATAATGTAGTTAACAATACCATGGCAAACAACCAAATTCCAATTCCTAAGTGAATTGCAACCAGTACAGCATGAAGTTTAGTATCAATTACCAAGGCTCCAAGTGTGATTTGAGTAATTACTAGTGCAGTTGCAAGGGAACTTGTAATCTTTATTTTGGTATCTGCATTCTTGTTGATTAGACTTGCAACCATAGTTGAGATTACTAGTACGCCTGTGGTGGCTGCAGTAGTTCTATGAATCCATTCAACTAGATATTCTTCAGAGGGCATTACTCCATTTGGGCACAAAGGCCATTCAGGGCAAGTTAATCCAAGTCCAGCTGCTGAAATATATCCACCAATGAACATTAAGGAATACAAAACAATCATTGTTGTTAATGCTAGATATTGAATGGCCAATATTTTCTATTCTAGTTTACTGTTATTATACCTGTCATCCAAGGATGGACCATGCAAAAGTACGGATACTCACCTGCTTCATCAAGAGTCACAGAGAATGTTCCTCCTGCCATAAACAAGCTACTATCAAAGAGTCCATCAGGAGCACCTGGTGCACCACTTGTTACTGTATGAGCTGCAGTGTCATCATTTGACCAAGTAATTTCCTCACCTGCTGAAACTGTAACATGATATGGGATATAGCATTCATTAGTTTGTTCACATCCAGGAACTCCAGAGCCTTCTGGTAGAGAGATTGGTCCGTCATATGCTACTGGTTCTGGTGCCATTACTTCTTCCATTACCTCTGGTTCTGGTGCCATTACTTCTTCCATTACTTCTGGTTCTGGTGCTGCTTCCATAACTTGTTCTTCAACTGAAGCATCTCCTACTATGATTTTACCTACCATTCCTTGTTCTCTATGACCTGGAACTGTACAAATGTAATAATAAACTCCATCTTCACCGGCAATAAACTCTGATGTTCCACTTTCACCTGCTTTTAGTGGGTTTGATGCTGATGCAACTTCACTTCCTGCAATAATTCCACCAAAGCCTTCTTCATCTGCTGTAACACCAAATGCATGGAATGATACTCCATCATTGATTATATCAAAGACGACTTTGTCTCCAACTTCCATATTGATTGTTGGGTTATTGTCTGGTTCTCCCGGTAATGCGTTAAATGCCAAAGTCCTAAAGTCTGATGATTCAATAAATGACAGGGTAGACATTATAGTTGCACCAGTGTGTGCAGCTGGACCTGCTGAACCTGAATCACCTGCCATCATTGCAACAACTGGGGCCGGTTCTGAAATCCAATAATCCCACATTGAAAAGAAGATTGCTCCACCAACTAAACAAATACCTAACATGATAGCCATCATTTTTCCTGTTCTAGCAGGAGTTGTTCTGTAAATTTGGGAATTATCGTGACTCATTTCATTTGCTCCTAATGTGAAGGGTTCTTTGCCTCAAATGGATAGTAATACTTGCCTCCGACTCCGAATGGGTCTTCGGTATTTGCAAGTTTTCCTTTACCAGAACTGTAAATCATGTTTGCTAGGAAGATTGCCATACTGACACCAATAACCATTGCACCAACTGTTGCAATTTGGTTCATAGCAATCCATTCTGGGATTGGCGGATAATCGAAAATTCTTCTTGGCATTCCATACAAGCCAAGTACGTGTTGTGTGAAGAATACTAGAACAGTACCAACAAATGACATTATAAAGTGAACCTTACCCATAGTTTCATTATACATTCTTCCAGTTACATATGGGAACATGTAGTAAAGATAACCAATTGAACCAAACGCAATAGTACCCATCACAAAGAGATGGAAGTGACCAACTACCCAGTATGTATCGTGTGTTGTAAAGTCTAATGGCATAGCAGCATTTGCAACACCACCTGCACCTGCAGAGAAGAATAATGCAATTCCACCTACTGCCCACATCATTGGAGTTGAGAATTTGATTCTACCATTCCACATAGTTGCAACAAAGTTAAACACGTGCATTGCAGATGCTGGTACTGCTGCAAGTGTTCCTACCATGAAAACTGTTTTTTCAGTAAATGACATTCCGGTTGCATACATGTGGTGTGCCCATGATGAGAAACCTACAATAGATAACAAAACAAATGCAAAGACACCAGAGTTGTAGCTGTAAATTGGTTTTCTTGAGAATCTTGGAATGATTTCATACATCATACCGATTGCAGGAATTACCAATACATACACTTCAGGATGGAATGTAAACCAAAACAAGTGGGCATATGCAATTGGATCCCCACCCATTGCAGGATTGAAAAATCCACTAACACCTAGTCTGTCAGTTAATAGCATTAACAAAGCTGCTGCAAATGTAGGAATTGCAACAAGGATAATCAATGATGTTGATAGAAATGACCATGCCAGTAATGGAACCTGTCCAATTGACATGTCCGGATGTTTACATTTGAGAATTGTAACTACAAAATTAATTGCACCAAGTACTGAGGATATACCTAAAATCTTTAATCCAAAAATCCACATGTCTGCTGCAGGACCAGGAGCACTGATAATCGAATAGGGAGGAGTTGCATACCAAGTAAAGTCTGCAAATCCTAACCAGATAAGTGCACCAGATGGTGGAATCATCCAAAATGCAATGGCATTAAGTTTTGGATATGCCATGTCTTTGTATCGGACCATAATTGGAACGTAATAGTTACCTACTGCAGATGCAAATGGAATGATAAACAAAAAGATAAGCGTTGTACCGTGAACTGTGAAAATTCTGTTAAAGGTCATTGCATCACCAATAATTTGTGCACCTGGCAAGAACAACTCTGCTCTGATTGCAAGAGCAAGGGTTCCACCTAAGAACAAGAATGCTAGTGACGAGATGAGATAAAGTAAACCAACATCAGTGTGATGTGTTGAGAACATGATTTGCCAAATTGGACGTGGCTTTTGTAATTCTAGAACCATTATACTATCTCCTCAAAATTGAGCATTGAAAGTTGTGATAAAAGCGTTGTCAAGCCGTTGGGTCCTCCACAATTAAAGTTCCGCGCATATTATAGTGAATTAAACCACAGTATTCTCTGCATTGAATGTCGTGAGTTCCTGCATCAGTTGGAGCAAACCACACTGTGTTGACTCTACCAGGAATTGCATCCATCAATACAACATAATCGTGAATGTTAAAAGAATGATTAACGTCTTTGGAATGAATTTCAAATTTGTATGCCTTGCCAACTTCAACATGTAGCTCACCAATTTCTTTTGTTCCATCTTCATGTTCAAAAGTCCAGAACCACTGTTGACCAGTTACAATAATTGTTTCAGCACCCTCTGGAACATGTTCAACAAGTCTTTCTGCTTCCCATGCTTCTGCACCAACCCAACACATCAATGCTACTACAACACCGATGTAAACCCATTCAGGCCAGTTAGAGTGTCCACCCATTATTACCAGTCCGTGCCCTCATATGGAGTTGGTTTAGCTTTAGGATGAGATTCTCTGAATCTCCAACATTGCCAAATGATTGTTCCAGATACTACTGCACCAACAGTAAATCCGACAGTCATCAGTCTATAAAATAAATTCCAAATTACCACTCTACGGTCAAGATATTCTCCAGGTTCATCACCTGCAGCAAATGCTAAGTCTACAGCTGGAATTACCATCAAAATTCCCAATACTAAGAATAACCCAACGAATTTCTTCATAGTGATTGAATCTCGTGGCCTATAATTTCTATTTAAGGGTTTTCAAGATTATTAGCTACCAACCCTGATCGAATCGCGATGGATGCATTACATTAAGTCCAGAAAGAGAGAACTTTTGATCTTTTTCTCTAAAGATGTTAAGTGATGCATTTGCAATGATCAATTCAAACAGATTGACAGGAGATAAATCAACTATGGTTGAAAGCATAGCTTTGATTGGATCCATATGAGTTACTAAAACCACATTTTCATCAGGGTGCTTTTCAGTAACATGATCAACAATACCTAAAACACGTTTTTTTACTTGATCAAAAGTTTCTACACCATTATGAGCAATTTCTAATTCGCCATTATAGAATTTCATAAAGACATTACCATGACTGGTAAAAATCTCATCATAAGGCATTCCAGTGAATTTTCCCATGTCAAGTTCAATTAATCTATCATCAATTGTTACATCAATTGAATTGTGCTTTCCAACAATTTCTGCAGTATGTTGTGCTCTTTGAATAGGACTAGAGTAAATCGCTGAAACATTCATGTCTTTGAGTAATTCAGCAGTATGTTCTGCTTGTTTAATACCAGTATCAGTTAGTGGAACTCCTTCTGTTCTACCAGCTAGAATTCTTTCAGTGTTGTTTTTTGCTTGACCGTGTCTAAGGAAGATAATCTGTCCCAATTTGATCGCTTTTCAAATAGAGATAATAATAACATATCAAATGAATAATCATGAAAGTTGGAATTATTGGTGGAACCGGTGGAATGGGAAAAGGTTTTGCTTTAAGATGGTCACAAAACAATGATGTTATTGTTGGCTCTAGAGATGCTGCAAGAGCATCTGAATCAGCAGTAGAGTATACAAATCTCGCAAAAGAGGCATTTGGAGAAATAAAGGGAACAATTACCGGAAACGACAATGTTTCAGTTGCTAAAGAAAGCGATGTTTTGATTCTATCAATTCCATATGAGAATATTGATTCTGTATGTTCTGGAATTTTATCAGAAATTAAAGACAGTTGCGTGGTTGTATCTCCAATTGTACCAATGACAAAAACTGATGTTGGATTTGAGTGTGTTTCAATTAAAGATAACAAACCATTTTCATACAAACTTGTTTCAGAACACATGAAGGATAAATCAAAATTGGTTTCAGCATTTCATGTAATTTCTGAAAAGAAGTTAATCAATCCAACATTGGAATTAGATTATGATATCTTTGTTTGTGGAGATGATAAAGAATCAGTTGCAGTTGTGAATACCTTGATTGATGAAATCAAAGGATTAAGATCAATTTACTTGGGACCAATTGAATTATCATATCTTGCAGAAATGTCTACACCATTGCTTCTAAATGCAATGATTAGAAATAAGATAAAGAATCCAGGTATCAAAATAATCTAAGTATACATTTTCATTTATCATGAGTCACGAATACTATAGACGGGGTAGGAACTGGTTTACTGCTATAGGTGTGCTTTTTTGTGTAATGGGTGGAATTGTTCTAATTCAGCAATTACTTATCTGGGGAATAGATTTTGTTGAAGAATTTTTGTTTAATGCAGAATTTACAAATGAAAAAGTCTCAGTTGCAATGTTAGGGTTTGGGATTTTTATGATAGCATTAGGATTTAGAAAACATGAACAGAAGAGATGAATTTCTAAAAGAGCAAAAAATATTACGGTTAGCAACAATTGGTAAGAACAAAACTCCACATATTGTGCCTGTTTGGTATAGATATAGTGGAAAGAAATTCTACATTGGAACAAATACTAAAACTGTTAAAGCAAAAAATGTATTAAAAAATAATCACGTTTCTTGTTGTGTAGATGTAGGAATTAGTGCTCCAAATATTTACGGTGTTCTAGTACAAGGAAAAGCTAGTTTAATTTTAGAAAAAAACAAAGTCAAAACTATTGCAAAAAAAATTCTTTTACGATATTTCAAATCATTAGAGAATAAATCAGCTATACAATTACTAGAAGATACTGATTGTATTATAGAAGTAGTTCCTGAGAAATTTACTGTTTGGAATTACTAACAAACTCTTCAATTTTGTTCATTGCTGAATCCAATATTTTAAGATCAGGAAGATAGACTAGTCTAAAGTGTCCACTACCATATTGTTCTCCAAATCCAGAGCCATGAACAGTAAGAACACCTTTTTCTTCTAATAATTTTGTAACAAATTCTTTATCTGTTCCAAACCTATTATCTTCAATTTTTGGAAATGCATAAAATGCACCTTTTGGATTTGAACATGACAATCCAGGCATTTCATTTAGTCGTTTTACAACAAAGTCTCTATGTTTTTTCATTTGAGATACAAAGTCATTGATATAACCTTGAGGACCACGAAGAGATTCCAAAGCTGCATACTGTACTGGAAGACTGGTGGCAATTCTAACTCTAGCTAGTTTTGGAAGATGCTCACGCAACTCTGCTAGTTGTGGAGATTGATTAAATGCAATGTAACCAATTCTCCAGCCAGACATTAAATGGACTTTGGAAAATCCATTGAGAACAATTACTGGTGAATCACCTGCAACTTTACCAATTCCAACAAATTTATCATCAAATATTATTTGATCATAAATTTCATCACAGATGATATACAGATTATGCTGATTTGCAATCTCCACTAATTCCTTGAGTGCTTTTTCATTAAAGACAACCCCAGTAGGATTATTTGGGCTTATCAAACAAATAGCTACTGTCTTTTGAGTAATTTTTGATTTAATATCTTCAATATCTGGAGTTGAATTATTCAGGTCAACTGCAAACTCTACAGGTACTCCACCATGCAATCGTACATAGGAAGCATATGGTGGATAGTAAGGACCAGGCAATAATACTTCATCTCCTTCCTCAACAATAGATGAGATTACCATATCAAGGCCTTCAGAAACGCCATTTGTAATTAGAATATCATCAGCTGAAATTGATAGTCCTTTAGCATTTTCTTTTTTAGCAATTTCTTCTCTTAATTCAAGTAGACCCTCAGATGTGGAATAGAAATTATCACCATTGTTAATTGCATTAATCAAAGCCTGCTTTACATTCTCTGGGGGTTGAAAGCCAAACTGGACAGGATCCCCAATGTTCAGATAATCAACTTGCATTCCTTTTTGTTCTACTTTTCGGGCAGCAAGAACAATGTCTCTAATAGCATATTCAACTCCAACTACTTTTTTTGATACCTTCAAAGTATCTAGACAGATATTTACACCCGTTAAAATCTTACTTGTTTGGACTCGTTGCACAGTCTGGATAGTGCGAGCGGCTTCGAACCGCTAGGTCG
>JAHELP010000005.1:44777-47672 GCA_024644105.1 Candidatus Nitrosopumilus sp.
CCAACTACTTTTTTTGATACCTTCAAAGTATCTAGACAGATATTTACACCCGTTAAAATCTTACTTGTTTGGACTCGTTGCACAGTCTGGATAGTGCGAGCGGCTTCGAACCGCTAGGTCGAGGGATCGAAGCCCTCCGAGCCCTTTAGATTATCTTATTAAGTAAATAATTTCTCAGCTTGGTGAATTGATAATATCTCCATTCAAAATTGGATTGGTGTTAGTAATTAGTGGAATGATATGGACTGCGATTATTTTTGATGAAACTGAAAAAACACATGATGTAACAATTCTAAAACAATCAAGTTCATTTGAAGTTAAATCAGAATTTTTAGGTGTAGATATTGGATATTTCAAATTATTCATGCCTGAATTTGCAGGAGAAGAGATTTTTGTTCAGATTTTAGATCCTCACGATAATGTAATTTCAGAACAAATGGTCCAGACAAAACTATCAGTTGGATACTTTGATTTTAGTCAAGATGGTGAATATAAAATAAAAATTACAAATGTTGAAAAAAATTCAATTAGTTTACAGATAGAATTTGGAAATACAAATTCTCAGAAAATGTATCTATCAGGTATCTTGATTTTAGTAGGTGCACTTGTGATGATGATTATATCATATTTTAAAATTAAAAATTACAATATAGAACAACCAGAAGAGAATATCTCATAGATTTGAATACATTGAATTGTATGCCCAAAAATTAACACCAAATTAAAAATCAACCAGGTTGTAAAAAATAAAAATGCCACAATTGAGAAAGGTAAAAATAATTTTAATCTAGTGTGTTCTCTGTTTTTTAGAATCAATACTGCTCCTAGTGATGCAAGTACTAAACCTAATTCAAGAGGTTGATGAGACCAGGAAATCAAACCATCAATACCAAAAAGATCATGAGATAGAGAATCACCAAAACCTGAAACAATTTGAAGAATAGAGCCAGAAATAACTAATTTGATACCAGTTTTTAGAGAACCGTGAACTGATTTTCTAATAATTAGTATACTTCCCATTATTGCGGCACAAGTTGTCAAAGAAACTCCAAAGTATACTACAATATGAGAAGGACTCCAGAAAAATTCAGGTTCTTTTTGGAGATGAGATATTGCATCCCAAAATCCAGCTGAGACAATAATGATTGGTCCAATTACTGCTAAAATAGATACTAGTGAGACAAGTGTACTTGATTTTGTAAGTGTAGAATTTGAAAGTCTTTGAATTAGTTTCATTTGATTTTAATCAATAATTGACATATTTGAAATATTGTAAATATATCAATTCGAAAAATTCAACGTTGTGGGTAATTTTATGAATTAACTATATTAGATGATAAATAATAGAGACAACATGAGCCCAGGAATTGGATTAATGAAAAGGCGTCTAGAGAAAGAGAAAGACGCTATTGCTCTTGCTGTTTCAGGAATTGCAAAGAAATACGATGTATTACCTGAGGATATCAAAACATTGGAAACAAAATATCATGACGATGCAGGTGATTGGTATGTAGCACTAGGGTGGGAAGAAAAGAAGGCAATTGTTCAAATGGATTCTGTACTAGGGACAATTACAGAAATTAAAGAAATTTAGAATTCCAATTTTGGGAATTTTAAAAAAAGTATGTTTTAATTTTAACTTACATTTAGATAAATTCTACACTGTCATAGAATAATTATTGATTCATTCATCTGATGAAAATACATCTGAACAATCAGAATTGGTAATTTCATTAAACGGCATCACAAATTGTTATAATTGCTTGTCAAATGAGAATCTATGTTGGTTTCATTCAGAATCAGTAAAAACAACTCTAATCAACGATGTTCAAAATCAGATTGCTGAATTAATTAGAATAAACTAGTCATAAAGAAATATAGTAAAAATATTAGAATTGAATTAAAATTTTAGAGAAAAGATGGTTGACTAGTCGTCGTCATCTTCATCGTCGTCATCTTCATGATCATCTTCGTCTTCATCGTCATCATCATGATTCTTGTCTTTGAATTCCTTCTTTAGGTCTTTGAGTTGTTGTTTGAGTTGTTTTTCAAGAGTTTTGAATTCTTTCTTTTGTTCTTTATAATCAGATTTCTTGTCTTCTTTTAGGTCTTTGAGTTGTTGTTTGAGTTGTTTTTCAAGAGTTTTGAATTCTTTCTTTTGTTCTTTATAATCAGATTTCTTGTCTTCTTTTAGGTCTTTGAGTTGTTGTTTGAGGACTTTGACTTGTGCTTTGTAATCATTTTTTAGGTCTTTGAGTTGTTCTTTGAGTGCTTTTTGTTCTGCTTTGTATTCATTCTTTAATTCTTTGAGTTGTTGTTTGATTGTTTCCTTGTTAGTTGGTTCATCATCAGGAACCTCTATTGGAGTAACTGTAACTGTTACAGTTGCAGTGCTTTCAAGTGCTCCATCAGTTATGGTATAAGTGAAAGAATCAACTCCATCAAAGTCTGTATCTGGAGAATAAGTTACAGTGGAACCATCTGTTGTTACAGTTCCGTTAGTTGCCTGTGTTACTGAATTAACTGTAAGTGAATCACCATCAACATCAGAGTCATTATCTAGTACTGGAATTACTATTGGAGTGTTTTCTGGAGTTGTTGCAGAATCATCTTGGGCAGAAGGTGGGTCATTTATTGGGTTTACAGATATCGTGACTGTTGCATTGTTACTGTTATGAGTTCCATTGTTAGCAACATAAGTAAAAGAATCAATTGAGGCAAAATTTAGATTTGGTTGGTATGTGAAACTTCCATTCTCGTTAAAGGTAAGAATTCCAAAGCCTGTACTAGATTGAATAATTGCCAAAAATGTACCACTTTGGGTATTTGTGTCATTTAGTAAGACTCCGATAGGGTTTACAGTTAGTAAGGTATCCTCATCAACTGAATAGAAAT
>JAHELP010000078.1 GCA_024644105.1 Candidatus Nitrosopumilus sp.
ATAAATCTTGCATCTTTTACGATATCTTCATCTGTATCTTCTTTTGAAATAGCTTTGAAAATTCCTTCTAGGGTAAGACCACTTGTTGCTAATGTTGACATGTATCCAATAAAGTGTGGAATTTCTTCTACAAGTTTGGCTGATCTATTTTTTACTCTGATGGACGGAATTATTTGTAATATGCCAAACGTCATTCCAAAAAGCATTAAGCCACTTAACAATGGAAGTAGCAATCCAATGCTTGCTGGTTGAATGTTGATAAATTGTGAAGCTATTACCCCCATTACTATTCCACATACTCCTGCAATCAAACTAAAGAAAACCATGCTTGAAACATATACTTCAAATGGTATTGGCATCATTGCTTGCTTGATTGATTTATCTAGAGACATTAATTTTGGATGTAAAAATTTAACATGATCATTTAGTAACTTGTAACTATACACATGTACTTGGCCTACTGATTCTTCTTGCACTTTCTTTTTTTGCTTATTACCAACTAATTTCATACCTGTACCTCCAATCTTTTTCTTTCATAGTATCTTTCAGGATCTGCATAATAGTCCATTACGTTCACTGAAACTTCTTTGTGATCTCGAATGTCATTTTTTACCATCCATTCTAATGCCAATCTTCGTTTTGTTAATTCGTAATTGATTTTCTCTTCTGTATCACCATCTCTTTCTTTTAATTTTCTAAAAATTACACTGTTTCCACCGTAGTCATGTGCATCTGTTTTTGGATTCCATTTGAAAATTTCATTAGTTTTAATTTCACCTGTTTTTTCATCAATCCCGTCAATCTCTGAAACTTGTATGACTCTTCTAAGAGATTTGTCTCCAACTCTAATTTTTAATTGAAGTGTAATCAAATCAAGACTGTTTGCAATCAATGCTTTTGGGACATCCATTGGAGATGATGTTAATCTGGTCAGTGTTGCATCTACTGAATCTGCGTGAATAGATGAAAAACCACCGTGACCTGTGGCCATTGCTTGAAATAATGTGTATGCCTCTCTTCCTCTGGTCTCACCAACAATTATGATGTCTGGTCTCTGTCTAAGAGCTGCTCTTAGAAGATCAAATTGGTTGATTTCGCCAACCTGAGTATCTGTAAAATTCTGCCTAGAAACTGCCGGTATCCAGTTTTCATGAGGAAGGTTTAGTTCCTGTGTATCCTCAATACTGACTACTTTTTCGCCTGGTCTGATAAATGTGGCAAGTGCGTTTAGTGCTGTTGTCTTTCCACTAGCTGTTCCTCCTGCAACAAGCATAGTTGATTTCTTTTCAGCCAAATACCACATGTATGCAGCAATATCTATTGAAATTGTTCCAAATTTTATTAAATCAATAACTGTAATTGGATCTGCTCTGAATCTTCTAATTGTAAAAGTACTTCCCCTTTTAGTAATTTCATGACCCAATGTCAAATTTATTCTACTTCCATTTGGAAGTGATGCATCGATAATTGGATCTGCCATTGAGACATGTTTTCCACAAATATATGCCATTTTTCTTGAAAAATTGTTTAATTCAGATTCTTTTTCATAAATGATGTTTGTTGGCATTGATTCATGCTCTCTATGCCAAATGTATATTGGAATATTAGTTCCATCACAACTAATTTCTTCAATCATATGATCTCTCATTAATGGCTCAATTCTTCCAAGATGAACAAAATCTCTTACTGCAAAATAATTGATTTTTGCAATATTTTTTGGTGGAATCTTTAATCTGTATTTTTTGATCATTGATGCTATCTTCTTTTTTAATCTACGTTCTGCATCTTTTTTTGATTTTATATCATGTAATGAAACTGTTAATTCAGTCATTAGTAATTTTTTAATAATTTCAAAAGCTTTTTGATCTCTTTCTGAAAGAACTGGCTCTATTACCTGATATCTTAAACCCCCTTTTGCTGTTGGATCTTTGATAATCCCTGCATGGATTTCGTTATTGTCCCAATCTAGTTTTGACAATGTCATATATTGGGGAATTTTGGCTTCTTGCTCAATCTCATTTGAAACTTCATTTGATAATTTTTTCTCTAGTTTGGGGGATGATTTGTTTCCTGACTGTATTTTTTGTATTACTGATAAACCATCTTTTAATACATTAAATTTCAATTTCGCCTTTAATATGCAGGATGTGCGTTTTAACGCATGTTCGTTCATTTGAACAACATTTTCTTTTTACTCTAAACAGGGTATCAAAAGCCATCATGGTAAATGAACTGGCCATATCATATGGGGTATTATTCTGATGTTTAGAAAAAAAACTGTGCCTAATTCAAAAGATGAATTAACAAATGAGCACAAAATTCCTGGGTTTGATAACATATCCTCTATTTTTAAAGGAAAATCAACTGCATTAAAAAATGAGTTAATTGTTGAAAATTCATTAATTGAAGAATCCCTTAATATCTCTGATACAAATATCGCAAAACCATCTACTAACAAGGCAGTACAATTAATTCAAGAAGTTCAAAAACGTGAAGATAGAACAATAAAACCATTTGTAGATTATAATGAAGGGCTACTATTTTACCCAATTTTATCCAAAATTGGAGAATCACAAGATAATGTTACATGTTTAGATGATTTGGTCTCTGATGGCATTTTAGAAAAAAAAGTTTATGAAAAACTAATTGTTTGCCCAATTCACCCTGATACATTTTCAGCTAGTATGCGTCTTTATTGTCCAAAATGCCATTCAATGAGCGTTGAAAAATTAAATCTTTTTGAGCATAAAAAATGTGGCTACATTACCGAAAGTACTAATTTTGATTTTGCAGATCATGAGAATTCAAATTGTCCTTCATGTAAGAAACCAATCAAAAATTTTGAAAAAGAAATACGTGTACCAGCAATGTGGTATCAATGTGATGATTGTTCTGAAAAATTTGATAATGCTGTAATAAAATTACATTGTAGAAAACATGAGCATGATTTTGATACAAACTCTGGACAATTTGTAACTACATTTAGCTATAAGTTAAAAAATTCTGAAATATCCATTAATTCAGATACTAATCAAATCAAGGATGAATTATTGAAACTATTAGAGGGATTCAATTTTAACGCAAAACTAAATGTTTCAATAAAAGGAAAAAGTGGAAACGTTCATGAAATTCCAATCTATGGAAAAAGCACTACTTCAGATGAATCAATTTTAATTTTTATCAAAAATCAATCAGATGGAATTGATCAGTCTGATATGAATTCAATTCTTGTACCTAAATTAGATATTAATCCTACCAACACTCTTCTTGTTACAGTTTCAGGTGTAAATGATGGGGTAGAAAATTTAGCTGTACATTATGGAATCCATCTAATTTCTGAGCCTGATTTCTCTAAAATCCTCTCACGTGTAGAAGAATTTGTTTCTGACTGGTACTCTAAAAATGGTGGCAAAAAGTGAGAAATGTCTTATCTAATTCCACTGTAAAAAATCGCCGTGCTGTTAGCCAAGTGATGGGGAGCATTGTAATTTTAGGTATAGTTAGTTCTGT
>JAHELP010000032.1 GCA_024644105.1 Candidatus Nitrosopumilus sp.
GTTTCTTCAAGAGTTCCTGCAAATTCTAATTTTGAATCTCTATCAGAATCTGCAAAAACTAGTGGTGTACTTCCTAGAACAATAATGGATAAAATCACTGATGCGATTTTGTTCATGTCTATGACAAAAAGTCAATTGTTTAAAATGTTTCTTTATCGTATAGAACCTATGTTCTTATTCTATAGATTGAGAATTCTTTGTAAAATTTAGAATTATCTAAATGAAAATATCTGTTTTTCTCTCAACAATTTGTTGCTTTAGTGTATCTGGAACATCTGGTATTGATGATTTGGTTTGCCCTGCAATTACACTATGTGCTTCTTCTAGGATTGCTAATGTGTCTGCATTTGTCTCAGGACTTGCACTCAAACTATCTCCAATGCCTACGGATGAACCAGACATTACATCTCCGAGGATTTGTGACAAATCTTGCATTGAAGCATTTGCTTCAGGCATAATTCCGTTAAGTGATGGGCTTAATCCCTTTATGATAGCCATACATGGACTGAGTGTTACTACTACATCTCCCAATTCTGAAACTGTGTCTAGTCTAAGTTTTACTTGCTCCATAGATAATTTTGCTCCGCTTACCATGTTTTTCATTTTTCTTACTTGAGTTAATTCTCCAGCATATGCTTGAGCATAACTAGTTTTATTGTTTCTTTGAGCATTAACAATTTTCTCAAATATTACATCATGTTTTTTCTGTAATTTTTCGTTAATTCCTTCTAATTTTGAAATTTGAAATTGTAATTTTTTTTGTGCAAAATCAATCTTATTTTTTAATGGCTCATCGGGCTTTACTCTGCCCATTACTTTTTGAGATATGCTTTCTCCTTCTGTTTTATTCCAAGAGTTACTAATCATGCCTTAAATTCCTAAATTTGGTTGATTTTTTTGTTTTAAACAGATTTGTCACTCTAGGCAGTGTAACTAGAGTTACACAATGGATGGTTACACTATCCAAAGGTAAATGTGAATATTTGGAAACCCTCCCCCTTGATTTTAATCTCCATTATGTGAGATGAACTAGAATCACTGTTGATTATATTGTATAATCCCGCCTCTGTGACTTTGAGAATATTACCATCAACAATATCTTTTCCGGCATATTCTACAGGTAATGGCTTTTCATCTAGGAATATTTCTAATTCAGCATGATTTTCAGTTACTATGTTTACTTCCTTTGCATTATACAGTAATTTGATACTGCCAATTCCTGATACCAGTTCCATACTGTCATCATAATTTTTCCAGTCTCCTATTGGATAGAATTTATGAAGATCTATCTTTTCAGGTTCTAAATACGAAACAATTTTTCCAGGTTGAAATCCTTCATCACTTCCTAACTGATTTCTGTTTTGTGCAAACTTGTAACCAAAGTATAATTCAGGTGTTCTAAACACGGTGTGTTGAAATTCTTCAATATCTACAAGAGATGATGCTGATGCCATCTGAATTCCTAATGCCGTAGCTCTCTCTTCAAGTAATTTTTGGATTACTTTTTCAGATTCTTGGTAACTCCCCTCTCCGATATGATCATACCTAATGTAACCTTCATGGTCTGCAATGTATTTTCTAGGCCAATATCTATTTTCAAACGCTTTCCAAGTTTCCATATCGTTATCCATTACTACTGGATAACTAATCCCATGTTTTTCAATTGCCATTTTGACATTTTCAGGATCTTTTTCAAATTCAAATTCAGGTGCATGAATTCCAATAATTAATAATCCTTCTTCAGAATATTTGTCATCCCATGCAGTAATGTAAGGAAGTGTTCTAATACAATTAATGCAACTATATGTCCAAATATCATATAGAACTACTTTGTCTTTCATCAATTCACTCAGTTCTTTTGGTGTGGTGTTTAGATAGTTTGCAATTCCTACAAGTTCTGGTGCTTTCTTAAATCCAGATTTATCAATTTTAGAGAGTGGATCAATTTCTGTAAATGTAGTTGTTGATTGTACATCTTGGTCTAACGTTGAAAAAAATACTCCCATTATACCTAAACCTGCGGCAATTATTACACCTAAGATTAGTCCTGTCTTAATTTCTGAATTCATTTTATCACCCTAACATCACCAATTCGTTAAGAAGTGGAAAGCTTGCAATATATGCCAGTTGATTAGTAAATACAAGAATTCCTAAAATAATGATAAATGCTCCTAAGATGATATTATAATATTTTAGATGTTTTGACATTGAGCGAATTATTTTTGTGGCTCTTGAAAAGAATACTCCTATCAAAATAAATGGAATTCCTAAACCCAATGAATATGCTAGTAGCAAACTAAATGAAATTGAAGGTGTTGTTGCTGCCAAAGTTAGGATTGTTCCTAATATTGGACCAACACAGGGTGTCCATCCAACTGCAAAAGCTAAACCAAAAACAAATGACATAGGATAACTTGATTTAGAATTTTGTGGAAAGAATTTTTTTTCAATGTTTAATGCACGAATTTTTGTAGATAACAACAAAAATACTCCAAAAGTTACAATGATTACTCCTCCAATCATGTTGAGACTATCTGTAAAATCACTAGCAGTACTTGACAGAACACTATTGATTAAAACTCCGAGAGTTGAGAAAACCACTGAAAAACCTAGAACAAAAAATATTGTATTTAGAATAATGTTTATTCTATTTATTGAAAGGACAGTGCCACTTTTGGATCCCAACTCTGTTACTGTTGTTCCTGAAATATATGCTAAAAATGCTGGAATCATTGGCAAAATACAAGGTGCAATAAATGAACTAAGACCCGCAGCTAAGGCAACTAGAATTGTAGGATCTGCCATGCTCTAATTTTGTAATTTTTCCTTTAAAGGCTTCTTCCAAATCTTGCCCACATTCAATTACAATCAATTTTTAACTAGGCAGTTAGTATTTTTGATATGAATAAACGATTCATCATAGTTGGTATTGCACTTGGAATTATAATCACACTTGCTGTAATAATTGGGTCTCCTGCGCTTGGTGGCTTTGATGCTATGCGCTAATTGAAGAATTTTCTATAAGCTTTATCAAAAACCTGGAGTGTTTTTTCAATTTCTCTGCTTGTAAGCCATGCAGTCACTGAAATACGTAATCTAGCCTGATTTTTAGGAACAGTTGGATATCTGATTGGCTGTGCAAATATACCATTATTGAATAAAAATTCTCCAAATTGCATTGCCTTTTTCTCATTACCTATAATCACAGGGATGATTTGTGTACTGGAGTTTATCTCAAACCCTATCTGCTTTAATCCGTTTGATAATTGCAAAGTATTTTTCTCTAGTTTCTTTTTTTGTTTTTCTCTATTTGATTGAAATCTTTTGAATGAATATTCTACCAAAAAAGATGGCAATGCAGAAGTGTAGATAAAAGATTTTGATTTGTTTATGCACAAATCTACTACGTTTCTTTGAGATGTAATATATCCTCCAAACGATCCTAATCCTTTGCTTAAACTACTAATATACAAATCAATTTTTTTTGCCACTTTGAGATGATCTGGTGTACCTCTTCCATCACGTCCAATTACAAAATCACCATGTGCATCATCAACTATTGAGATAGCTTTTGATTTTTCAGCAATTTCTGTAATTTGCTTTAATTTTGATAAATCACCATCCATACTAAAAATACCTTCAGTGATAACAAACTTGTTTTTCCCATTCTGTTTGATTTTTTTATTCAAATCCTCCATGTCATTATGATTGTAGATTGAAATTTTTGCATCTGTTAATTTACATGATTCTATAATACTTGCATGGTTTAATTCATCACTGAGAATTAAATCTCCTTTTTTTGCTAATGCTGAAATTGCTCCAAGATTTGCCATATATCCTGTAGGATAAATTAAACTACTTTGTTGGGATTTATGTTTTGCAAGCGTATCTTCAAGTTTTTTGTATGATTCATCATTTCCTGAAACCAATCTGGAACTTGATTGTAATTGTTTAATTGAAATTTTTGTTGTAGGTATTCCCAAATAATCATTTGAGCATAAGTTGAGAAGTTTTTTTCCATCGATAGTTATTTCTGAGCCTTTTGAAATTCCATATCGCAATTTTCTGTAAAGATTATTTTTTTGTAGATTTTGTAATTCTAAATCAACAAAGTTTAGTTTATGCTTGGAGGCCAATTTTCTCTATCAATTCACGGTCTTTTTTAGCCTCATTTCCTCCCATTGTTAGATATCCTTCAGTGATTATTCCGTTTGCCCCACTTTGAAGCAGCTCTGCTCCAGAATCATCTAATCTTGATTCACGACCACCAGAAATTTTGATTACGGATTCTGGTAGTAGGAATCGTATCACTGAAAATATTCTTACAATCTCAGAATTTGGAAGATCTGTTTGTAACTCTAAAGGTGTTCCCGGCATTGGAACAAGAATATTGATTGTTACCTCCTCTGGAAATAATCTGCCTAATTCTATTGCAAGTTCTAATCTTTGATCTCTTGTTTCTCCTAAACCAATTATTCCACCTGTACATAATTCTAAACCTGCTTCTCTTGCTATTGCTAATGTTTTCAATCGATCTTCATAGGTATGAGTAGTACAAATTTCTGAAAATTTTGATTTTGCTGTTTCTAAATTATGATTATATCTTTTTACTTTCAATTCTTTTAATTTTTTTGCTTGTTCTGTAGTGAGAAATCCTAAACTACATTCAACATTAATTCCTACCTTGTCATTAATTTCACTAATAATCTTGCAAACTTTTTCAAAATCATTTTTTGATGGTTCTCTCCATGCTGCAACCAGGCAATAAGATTCGGCTCCATCATCTTTTGCTTTTTGTGCTTTATCTACAACTTCTTCTGGTGTTGGTAATTGATATGTCTCAATCCCTGTATCAAAGAAAGCCGATTGACCACAAAATGTACAGTCTTCACTACATGCATTTTTTTTGATATTGTTTAATTGTTCAACATCAACTTTTTTACCATTAAAATCCTGTGTAATTTCATTTGCACATTTTGCTAATTCTCTTAAATTCTCTTCAGGAGTATTCAGTAATTTTTTTGCTTCATCTGATGAAATACCAATTCCTGAAAATACCTTTTCCTGGCATTCTTTGATGAATTCAAGAGTACTCATATTTTTTTACAATTATTCTATTTTATAACAATATTGGAAAGGTTAACCTATCACCCTATGGGGGGTTAACAGTCAGATTACCTTTGATTTTGCAGTAGTTATAGTCTTAATTGTTCTTTTTAGTAGTAATTCTAACTCTGTTTCAGATATTGCCAGAGGTGGAACAAGCATAACAATATTTCCCAGTGTTCTGAGATAGATTCCATTCTCTTTACCTACCTCAAAGAAAATTTTGTTAATAGATTTTTTAGGAGAAATTGGGATTTTTCTTTTTTTATCTTTGACTAATTCAATTCCCATAAGCATTCCTTTATGCCTAACGTCTCCGACAATATCAATATCTAAAATCTCATCATAAAATTTCTCAAAAATTTTAGATTTGCCTTGAATTTTTTTAATTAAATTATTTTTTTTATACATCTGTAAATTTTCAAAAGATACTGCTGCTGCTAGAGGATTTCCTGTATACGTATGACCATGAAAAAGATGCTTCCATTCATTGAATTCTCCTAAAAATGAATCATAAATTTTTTTATTTGCAAGAGTAGCTGCCATTGTTAGGTATCCCCCTGTTAGCATTTTTCCATATGCTACAATATCTGGGTTGCTTTTTTGTTCTTGGTATTGAAACATTGATCCTAATCTTCCAAAACCCGTTGCTATTTCATCCAAGACTAGTAAAATATTAAATTTTTTACATAGTTGACTAATTTTTTTCTGAAACCCTTTTGGATAAATTATGACTCCTCCAGCAACTTGTGCGCCACTTTCCATTACAAATGCTGCAATATCATCATTTTTTGCAAATCTTTTTTCAATTTTATCTAAACAATATTGCTCATAGTTTGCTGCAGTATATTTTTTTGGAGTCCTGTATTTGTTTGGAACCGGAAATTGAACTGTTGAAAACAATTGTTTTTTAAATTTTCCAAAAAATTCTGGAACATACCCAACTGACATTGCACCAAACGTATCTCCGTGATAACCATTTTCTAATGTGGCTATCTTTGTTTTCTTTTTGTTTCCAATATTTTTCCAATATTGTAATGCAAGTTTAATTGAAATTTCCATGGCCGAAGAACCATTATCTGAATAAAATACTCTGTGCATTCCTGGAGATATTTTCACTAAAGTATTTGCCAACTTTTCAGCAGGTTCATTTGTTAGATTAAACATAGATGAATGTTGAAGTTTTTTACTTTGATTTTGGATAGATTTGACAAGTTGTGGGTTGGAATGTCCCCATACATTGCACCACATTGATGCTACCCCATCAATCATCTTATTGCCTTTTGAATCCGTCAACCATACGCCTTTGGCTTTAGTAATTTCTGTAAATTTCCCCCATTCTTTCATCTGAGTATTTGGATGCCATACAAAACTAGTATTTTTCAAGCAGTGTTTGTATTCATTCTGTTCATAAAAATCGAACGATAAGATTAATCAATCATACTACAAATTAAACACCATTGAAATCACTTTTCATTACTGGCACTGACACAGATGTTGGGAAGACATACGTTACTGCCGGCATTGCTGTAACTTTACGGAAAATGGGCATAGATATTGGTGTAATGAAACCTTTTGCAGCAGGCATTGCTCAGAAAAAAGGTTTCAAATCTGAAGATGTAGAAATTCTTTCAAGGGCAGCACAAGTAAATGATCCTGAAGATTTAGTCAATCCTCAATTTTTCCCATTACCTGCTTCCCCTTATACTGCATGGAAAACTCTGAAAACAAAACCAAAAATAAATACAATTTTTTCTTGCTTTAAAAAATTATCAAAAATTCATGATATGATCCTTGTTGAAGGGATGGGGGGAATAATGACTCCAATTCTAAAAGAGTACTATGTGACTCATTTAATCAAAGACATGAAAATTCCTACAATTATAGTTACAAGAAGTAAAGTTGGAACTGTAAATCATACTATGATGACTGTGAAAATGTGTCAAAAATATAAAATTCCCATTAAAGGAATAATAATTAATAATTTTGAAGATGGATATCCAATTGCTGATTTAAAACGTGATTTACAAAACCTGACAGGAATTAAGGTTTTAGGAACAATTCCTTTTATTGAAGATATGAGTGATGCATCTCTGTATAATATTTTTAAAAAGAATATTGATTTTAAACTTCTTTTGAAATAAATTATTCTTTTAATAATATGATGTTTTTAATTAAATAAAATTCTAAATCCTTAAAATTTTGAATTTGTTTGAACCTCCGACATTGCTAAATTTACCAATCTCGAAAATAATCTTTGAAAATGTATTATCCTCTTTTGATAAAACAAATATTTTTTTATCTATGGGAATATTTTTAGATACTACTAACCAGATATTTTCTTTTTCTGGTTGAATTTCTTCTAATTTTTTAATTGTTTTATTTATTTTTGCAGTATCTGTTGATTTTGAAATGTATATCAATAATGTTTTTTTTGGATCTTTTTCTAATGTTTTAATGTCTGGAATTATAATATCTATCTCTTGTCCTTTATGTTCAACCTTCCTTTGACTTGGAATTAATGCGTTAGTTAGTAAATAATGTAATAATCCTGTTGCCAAAACCCCTATAGATTCTTCTTTTTCTTCCATTGTTACTACTTTGTCATAGCAGTTGTTTGTTACTTCTTCAATTATTTTATCAAATTTTTTTTCAATAATTAATTGTGGAATTGTCTTTGATTTTTTGATATAATCAAACAAATATTCCTTTATTGGATTCTCTTCATCATTCATAATTCTATAAATCCAAAAATTTCTTTTAAATTAAAATTTTTAGATGATTTTAAAAAGTAGATTGTTTTTTACTGTTTATGGCAATTCAGGGAGATCTAATGGAATTAATCGATGCAAAAAATGTTCCTGAAATTATTGATGGTAAACCAAGTAATATTCCAGATATTAACTGGACATTTACTGGTAATGAAAAGATCCCAATTGAGGTTTTTTCATTGTATTCAGTAAATTCTGGAATTATCACAATTAATGATGTCAATTATGATGTCTTTGAAAAAATTAAAAAATCTAATTTTAGTAATGTTGCTCCTCGAATACATGTCTATGAAGAAATGTTTATTCTATTTTTTGAATTTGCTACTGAAATATCTTCAAAAGATTTTGAATTTGTACATTTTGGCCTTGTTCCAACAAGTGATTTTTTTGCTACCTTAAACTCTAATCCTAAAATTCGAATACGAACAAAAGATTTTGTATTTACAGAAGATGCTGTTAAAAAAATAACTGAAAAACTAGATGAATTTAAAGAAAAATATCCTGATAATCCATTGTTTTAAAAGTAAATTTTGAAATATTTTAAATATTATTCATTGAAAATATAGCGTCTTTCGCCTCTGGATTCTTTTTCAGTATCTACATGCACTAGAACAAATTCTTTCTTTGAATGAACCATGGATTCTTCAGGGGTTAGTTTGTTTTCATGGAGTTCTTCATACTCATCCCATGTTAATTTACGTCGTTCCCCAATCTCGGCTTCCAAGTTCATGTTCTTTACCATGTCTTTGTAACTTGGCTGAATCACACCACTGAACACCATTGCACTACTTCCACTTCCATACGAACCAAATCCTATCCTTTTTCCATCCAAATCAATTCCCTTTTGATATTCAAATTCTAAACTACTTCTAAATCCTAAATACAATGATGCTGTGTATAAATTCCCAATCATACTGGATGCAATTAGAGAACTAGATAATTTTGATTCATAGACTTCTTGGTAAGCTTGGGTTTTTGTAAATAATTTTGTAAATTCATGATCTTTTGCCATGAATTCTTCATCTGCCAACACTGATTCAATTGTACCTCGAGGATCTTTTGGTCTTGGCTCTTCAATTCCTATTTCTTGTAAAATCTTTTTCCATCTGGGGAGTTGCCTCCATTCATGTCTTACCAAGTATGCTAATGCTTTCTTTCCCATGTTACTGTAAGGTAAGTGCATGTTAATGTAATCCATATGATCCAAAATTGTTTCACCTGGTTCCATTTTGATTAGACCTGATGATATCACTTTTTTCTTATATGCTTCAAGTGCTTTTCTGACTTGAATCATGTAAAGTAAATTAGAATATTGGCCATGAACTATCGGAGTTTCTTTTCCAAATGGTCTATAGAAATCATATTCATCTTTTATTGATGTTGATGTAACTTTAGGATCAAATGCTAATAGTCTTGGGTCATCATTTAGAAGCATTACAACTGCTCCTGCACCTTGTGTCATTTCTCCACTTGAACCCATATCGTATTTTGCAATATCTGATACTACGACCAGTGCATGTTTCCCTTCTGCTTCGCCTGCTCTAATCCAATTTGTATTATCATAAAGTGCATATGAACCACTTACACAAGCAAATTTAGTTTCTACTCCCCCACAATGCTCAAATGCGCCTTGACCATAAACTTGTTCTAACATGCCAATGACGTAAGAATTCATCGCCTTTGATTCATCAAATGCTGATTCTGTTGAAACGTATAATCTTCCAATATCTTCTGGTGATAGTTTATTTTTCTGCATAATTCTCAAACATGCATTTGCAGCAAGACATGCTGGGTCTTGGTTTGCATCAACAATTGCCATTTGTGATACGCCTAGACCCTTTTGCAATTTGACGGGGTCTAGCCCTCTATTATCTGCAAAATCTGCTGCATCAATGTATAATCTGGGAATGTAAATAGCGATATCATCAATTCCAGCTGCCATAAGCTTGCCTCCGAGTTTATACATTTAAGGATATTGGGTAAATTCTTAGTAACTAGGAAGGAAATTTTAAGAATTTTTTTGACTAGGCTTTTTAAAAAATGATCGCAATTGCTATTTTTTTAACTCTTCTTCAAAAATTCTTTCAAATGTTTCAAAAGGTTGTGCCCCAAAAAGTTTAGTTGTTTTTCCATCTGGACCAATTACAAAAAATGCAGGGGTACCAGTTAATTCCAAACTTCTTGCATCCTCATTGCTTGCAACAATAGTTTGTGAATGTGTTCCTTCAATCATGCACTCTGACCATTCATCTAAATCCAATCCTATCTCTTGAGCAAATTTTGCTAAATTTTCTGAAGATGCCCAACCATTATTTTCTCCAGTCCAATTTGAATACAATATATCGTGATATTCCCAAAATAACCCTTGATCATTTGCACAATGAGCTCCATGTGAAGCATTTACAGAATCAGGACCTATGATGTTGTAATCCTTGAATATCATCTTCACTTTTCCTGTTTTTACATATTTTTCTAAAATATCATCTTCTGTGCTATGAAAGAAGACATTACAAAAATGACATTGATAATCACCGAATTCAATTAATGTAATTGGTGCATTTGAGTTACCCAGCATAGGAGAACCATTGGCCAAAAATGTATTCATTGTTATTTTGGCAGGACCTGCTTGCTGAATTATTGGAGTAGGCTCAATAACTAATTCTGACTCATTAAAAATACTCTCAAATCCTAAAAAAGCAATAACAATTACTATTGATGTAATACTTGCACCAATTGCCAAAGATGGTACATGTATCAACATTTTTCAAACCTTTTTGATACATTTAGCCTTTTGTCCTAAGGACTAGGTTCTCATTTGAATAGATGTTGTCTATATTCCAAACTCATAATTTTTTTGATTATGATCCATCATTCATTCTACTCTTTATTCCTATTATTGATGTATGTCCTTTTTAGAATTATTTAGATAGTTATTTTTCAAATTGACCTGTTAATTTGAAATTTCTGATACTTTAATAAACAATTTTTATGAATAAGTTTGAATATGCTTGATTAATTAAATTTCATATGAAATATTCAAACTATTCTTGGAGCTTTACCACTATTGTTTACTGATCATATATTGATAGTTGAAGACAGTTTAGCAATCACCATGTTGCTAAAAAATTATCTTGAGAAACTAGGCTATGTCTCCATTCACACATGTGATTCAGGTACTGCTGCCATCCAAACATTCAAAGAATTGTCTGAACAAGAAAAAACCCCTATAGTCTTACTGGATTATCGTCTACCTGATATGGATGCACGCTCTATTTTTACACAGATTTTAAAAATTCAACCAAATGCTAGAGTAATTTTAGAAACTGCAACTGAAAAAGAAGATGAAGGAATTAGAGAGTTGATTAGAATTGGACTATACCAATATATTGAAAAACCAATTCGATTTGAAGCTCTAAAATCTATATTTGAGACACTTGAAACTGAAAAAACATTTTTTCAAAGTGATACTTCACCCGATAATAAAGAAATGGAACAATTAGAACTAATTAAAGAAGGAATTGAGAATGTCTACAAACATATTGATTTTCTAATTAAATCCAATAGTCAAATCACACTTGCAATGATTGAACAAAATTTAGGATTTCCAGATTCTCGAATTAATACATATTTGAAAAAATTAGAGAATGATGGAAGGATTTCTATAGTTGGGGATAAAAAAGAAATCGCATGTAATCAATGTGGTTCTGTAAAGACTGCTCAGACATTTTCTTGCCCTTCATGCAGAGCTTCAAATTTTAAATTAGGAAAATTAATTGAACATTATGACTGTGGCAATATAACAGAGGATAGCACATACGATGACGATAAATGTCCTAATTGTAACAAAGAAATCAAAGCTTTAGGGGTAGATTACCGCGTTTTACAAAATCACTATATTTGTAATGAATGCAAAGAATTTTTTTCAGAAATATTTTCAGATTACCTATGTTTGTCCTGTGAAAATAGATTCAAACTTGAAAATGCACAGTGGAAAACTAGCCCAAATTACAAAGTAATTAGTATGTAATTATGGCATTTTTTACTAAATATTCTATTCCTTGAACAAATGTTTTATCATCGATTTGTCCATCTGCCCACCATCCAGCATTATTCTTAATCCATTTAGGAATGTTTTGTTCAGTTGTTGTTGTTTTTGATTCTTCTGATACTTTGATTATTTTTTCTTTTACTAAATATTCTATTCCTTGAACAAATGTTTTATCATCGATTTGTCCATCTGCCCACCATCCAGCATTATTCTTAATCCATTCTGGAACTATAACCAATAGATTAGAATTAATCCCACCAATTGAAACTATTCTGATATTTTTATCATTAAATTCATCTAGAAGTTTTTTCAATTCATTGATTTGCTCACTGTTAAAGGAATTAACATATGTTGAATTTTCTATTATTGAAAACTCTTGGGGTTGAATAGATATTACTGAAAAACCATAATTGTTAATACTTTGAATACTTTCTGAAATTATTTGTTGATTATCAATTGGTTTGAAAACATTCTTTGATGGTACAAATTGCCCTGTTGCTACTGTTTGTGGAAATCTGTAAATTTCTTCTCCAGTAAATTTGAATGGTGGGGAATCCCCATTTGCTAAACTGGCACTAATGTGTGAGATGTTGTTTTCTTTGAGAATTTGTATTGTGTCTGAATTATACCTGTTATCAGGAGGGATGAAGATCCTTGGTTCGATATTTGTATTTAATTTAATTAGTTCTATTGATTTTTTCAAATTTTCATTTTGTTGCTCTTTATCAAAATTAGTATATGGGGTTAACCCAATACCCTTAGTAGCTATATCCAATTGTGATTGATTACTTTCTAAATTAACATTAACAAACTCTGTAATTTTCTGATCATTTCCAAATGCATTTGCAATTATACCTAGTGTTAATGGAGCGTTGTTATCTACAAAAGTTTGCATTATCTTAATTTGAACTTCATTTAGCCAATAGTCTTGCACTCCATCTAATCTAAAGGCAACACAATTGCACGATTCAATGACATCTTGAGGGGTTGAAGCAATCCCGATAGATTCCTTTTTTGGTTCAATCTCACTGATTGTAATTATTTCTGAATCTAGTGTGACAATTTCATCTAATAATTGGCTTAGTTCTGCCAATGATTCCTGATTGGGGGTATCATATTCTCCATCACTATTTAATGCAAATTCTTGAGGATGTATCATTACAATTGCATAACCTCGTGTGTCAAGGCTTTGAATTACTTTACTTTTGATGTATTCGGTTTCTTGTAATTTCCACTGAGTTTGTTCAAAAAGTTTGCCTGTCTCAGTTGTTGCTGGAATATTGTAAAACAAATCCTCGTCAATGAATATTGCATCATTATCATTAACGTGAGATATTAAATAAGAAAAGTCATTTTTCTTTAAAATATCAATCGTTGTTGAATCATACAAATTTTGTGGCGGTATGAATGTTTTTGGTGTTACTTTAAAAATTTCAAGAATTTTTTTATTTGTTTCAAGAATTTTTTGCTCTTGTATGTTGTGATTTAATTTTATGAGAACCTCATTATCCCAACTATGGTTTGCAATTTCTATGGTATTTTTATTTAAATTATCTTTTATTGCTAAAATTAGATTTTCATCTGAACCGATTAATTTTCCAACCACTCCAATTGTAAGGGGAATCTTTTTTTCTGCAAATAGATTAATTATCTCAATTTGAGTATTTGATAACCAATGATCTTGTACATCATCTAATCTAAAAGATATACAATTACATGATAATAGAGGATTTTCTTCAAAGTTTAAATTATTTTGATTTTTATAAATTTTGAATTTATTTACATCTCCTGTAACATGGATTGTTGTTTTAGGCCACAATAAATTTTCAAAATTGCTCTGAGAATTAATTTTTACAACATATGTTCCTGATTTTAAATTGGAAAATTGTGCATCACCTCTAAAATTTACATCTGATGAGACAATGGTATTTCCCTCTAAATCCGTTAAACTTACTTTGTATTTTCCATCATCAGTAGTGATCAATTCTGTTCC
>JAHELP010000079.1 GCA_024644105.1 Candidatus Nitrosopumilus sp.
TTTTTAATCGAATAATTTTTGCAGGTGGAAAAAATTGAGAACATTCTACGGTTTTGGTTACTTTGTACCTGTCCAAACCATCTAAAACAACTTCACAATGCAATCGTGCAGAAATATCATCGATTTCAATAGAGCTATCATTTGATACAATGATTGGCCTTCGTGTTACATCAAGTGAATTTACAGAAATTATTTCAAATACGGCAGAGTCTTGAAAAAGTACTGGACCGCCGGCAGACATGGAATATGCAGAAGAACCAATCGGGGTAGATACAATTATGCCGTCACTATTATCGTGCCAAACTTCATCACCATTTACACGTAAAGTATGTTCCATTAACATAGCACTTTTAGATGAAAACACTGCAACATCGTTTAAAACAGGATAAACATTTTTGCCGTCAATTTTTACACCCAGTCTGGGAACTTCCTCAATTGTGTAATTTTGTTTTTTTAATACATTCACATATGTTGAGAATTCTCGTAATTCAATTTGAGCCAAAAATCCACTTGACTCACCTTCACTAATTCCCAGCACAGGTAAAGTTGAATCAAAAGTTCTGTGAAAATAATTTCTAACGCCTTTATCTCCACCTAATACGATAATACAATCAACTTGTTTGTTCTTTGATTTTGAAATTGGGAATGATTTGATTCCAGATTCATCTAGAATTTTTTTGATATTCTTTGCAGCAGATTCTGTAGTTCCAGAACCATAAATGCCTATTTGCATAGAAGAAACAGTCAATTCGGTTCAATAAAAGAATATTTGATGTTCTGTGCCTGTATTAATTAGATTATCAAACAAAATTTTATCAAATTAAAAAAGTCAGTTTAGTTTAAAAAATTAATTTCTTATTCACCATAGACTGTTTGAAGTACAGTACTATTAGCAATTACCTCCGGGGTAAATTGTACATTAACAGTGACTTTATTGTTAAAATCAATATTTACATTATCAAATAGGGATTTGTATTTTTCAATTGTGCGTCTATTTGATGTCAAATCAGAGCCTGCTTTTATCAAAAGACCATCTTCAATTAATGAATTAATTTTTCTATATCCAGATGTTTTAGGAATGCTTAATTTTTCTAAAATTTCAGATATGGTCCATGGTTCTCCAATAGAAGCATTAAGAATTTTTGACATTTCATCATCACTAAATGCTTTCAAAATGGATTGACTGATTGAAGGATCAGATATGGTAAATCTTTTTTCAGCTCGATCTGTTTTTGATTTTATACAGCAAATACTGTCTAAGAATTTCTTTTCTAGTCCCTCAGCTCCTGCTCCAAAGAATTCTCTGAGAACAGAGTCTAATTTTTGAAATTCTTTTATGGATTCGGTAATTGAGATCCCATATTTTTCAAATAGTCTATTTTGGATACTTTGAAATGTAGTCGAACCAAGATTGTCACGAATAATTTTTTCAATTGAGGATGCAAAAAATGTGTCAATCTCTGTCATGATTATAATCTCCATAAACTATCTTATTAATTTTAAGAAAGTATGAAATTAATTTTCCTCTCAATTAGGCACAACCTCGGATAAATTACGAATTTGAGTAACATCGTTTTGTACAGCCATAACAAGTGCTTTTTCCATTTCACCTGAATCAGATTCCGGAATTTTTTTGTTACTTGCTGCAATGCACTGTGACACTATAGGCAATTCTTTGAAATTTCGATATTGAGGATAGGTCATAATACAAGAGTAAATATTGATATCGTTTTTGAATTGATATTGAATTTCAAATGACTCGGGCAAGGTATATTTTTTTAATAAAGTGTCCGAGATGACTTGGGTAATTTTGTTTGTATCAAATGGTTTTTGAATTATAGATAAATCCAACAAATTAATTAACTCAGAATTTTCATGATTTAATTCGCCGGTAACCAAAACGATTTTGGCATCAGGGTATTTGTCTTTAATACTTTCAATTACATAAATTCCATCATACATAGGCATCTGTAAATCTGTAAAAACTAAATCGGGTTGATGTTTTTGATATAGTTCTAATGCATTTTTACCATTTTTATCAGTAGCAAGTATATTGACATCAATCATATTCAGCAAATCGGAAAACACTGCAACAATATCCTTATCATCATCAATTATCATACAACTAGTCATAACAGCACATCCATGAATTTTCAACCATATTTACTTCTGATATTTTTTCATACTTTTTATTATTATCTTATTATATTATTTCCCATTTTTGGGAAATAAAATAGTCACAGGGTGTTATTTCTTCATGAAACAAACAGATCAAATTCTGATTCATAATTGTATAGAATAATTTAGAATTATTAGAATCACAAGTCTCTAAATTTAACTAAATTGTAAAAATATGATGCATTGGTTTGAACAGTTCCTTTGTTTGGGATTTTTTGTAAACCCACATTGTTTGATTCTAACGCAGCCTGAGCCGCACCACCAGCAAAACAAAGGGCCCAAAGAAAATCTTTTTCTTTGAGCATTGTACAAATAAAAGTAGAACAAAAAATATCTCCTATTCCTGTTGTATCATGAATGTGTCTATTTGGTAGCTGTATAGTGTAAATTTTGTCTTTTACCAATAACGAAACATCAGTCTTATTAGTCAATATCACATACTCTATTCCCTTTTTCTGTAATGCCAACATCATCTCATCATTATTTCCAGAAACTAATTGTCGTGATTCTTCTGGATTTACCTTAATTGCATTTACATCAGACAAGTCAAGATCTGTTTTTTCTAAAAAAATATTGTTTTGAGAATCTTTTCTTCTCAAAAATCCTTGAGGATCTACAAATAAAAAATTTGAATCATTTTTAATTTTTTTATATACATCATTTGAAATTTCATGATAAATAGGGCTAACAAGATGGCCATCTGCATGAATACTTGAATAATCTACTTGTTCACATTGATTTTCAAGTTTTAGGGTTCTATCAGAGCCAGAAATAGAAATAGAAAATTTTGTTGTTTTTTCTTTAGATTCAGAATTTGAAAAATTTATTTTTTGATCTGATAAATATTGTTTTGGGAAATCGGGCCCAAATTTTGTAAATAAATCAACATCAAATTTGAATTGTCTTGCAGTTATTCCACAATAGCATGCTGCACCCCCAATTTGTTCATAATTATTCCCATCAATTGTAATTGTATCAATAGCACAATGAGAAAAAACAGCTAATTTCATTTTTCTTAATTTGACAACTATAGATTTAGTTTTTTGCATTGATTTCTTTAATGCAATTTTGACAAATTATCTCGCCTTTGATTATCTCTACT
>JAHELP010000080.1 GCA_024644105.1 Candidatus Nitrosopumilus sp.
TTAGGAATTAAAATTATTTTATTTTTAATCATGTATTCAATACCTTGAATGAATGTACTGTCATCAATTTGTTCTTGAGACCACCATAAAGCATTGTTTTTAATCCAATCAGGTATTGAAATTTCATTATTTGTTTTTCTATCAATTACGATTGGTATTGTTGCCTTTGCAAGGTTGTTGTTATCTAAATTTTTAAAATTTAGATTTACTATTCCCGAAACGTCATCAGGAATCATAAATTCTACAATATTATGTTGATCTTTTGAATCAGTACTCGTTCCACTTTGTTCAAAGATTATTCTATCATTTTGAGTAATTGAAAAATCATAATTTGTGGCAACTGGTTTATTTTTTAAGAAAATATCTGTAATATCAAAGGATATTTTTGCATTAGAATTAGATTTTAGATTTTCTGGCTCCCAAGAAACAAAAATTCTAAATTGTCCATTATCAGTAACTGAACTTAGATGAGTATAATCTAGATTAGGTTTTATAACAAAATTCATTCCGTTTTGGTTTGAGTCATTCTCAAAAATATTTTGTAATTCTTTTTGATAAATAATAAAATGAACAATTCTACCATCAGAAAAAAAGTCATCAATATTTACAATATCTTCAGATAATTTTACCCCATTAACATACATTGTAAATCCAGATACAAGTAAATCACCAAATGTTTTAGGAATTACTAACTCTTCATGAACTACTGAGGTTTGATTAATGTTAGATTGACTCCATTCAAAAGGCATGAAAAAGCTGATTTCTTTTGAATTAGAGTCATAATTGAAATCTGAAATTTCATCATAGTAGGTAATTACATGGATATTCTGTTCACCAAAATTTGGATCAACAAAGTCATGTCTTGATGTTTGAGCAATAGAAATTCCTGCATTGAAAACTAGAGGAGCATCTAATTTTTTTGAATATCCATCAGCAGTTAATACAGTCACATCTAACTTGTATAGGCCACCCTCACTAAGATTGGGTCCTTTCACATTTACTAATCTGCTTTCTAATCCCAATATAGAACCAAAAAATCCCCCACCATTTTCTTCTTCTAGAATAATAGTGTCAGTTTCTTCAGATATAAAATTAAAAACTATGAATCCATTGTCTGCTTTGAATTCTTGCTCAAAAAGAAATTGCTCTCCACGTTCAGATTTAATTAGAAATGTAACATCACGTAAAGTGACTTTGGAATTAAAGTCAATTAATGAAATCGATATTTGTTGATCATCACTTGTATCGGGATCATTTGTGGAGGATGAGACTTCAAGAGTAACTTGCTTACCATTCAAATCAACAGGAGGAAAAGTTTCACTTCCTACACCATGACCATAGACATTTTCATTTACAAATACAAAAGATATAATTAAAAATGCAAATAATAGTAAAATTTTCAATCTATGTCCACTTGTTTGGATCTTTCTTTTGGATTTCTTTTCCATCAATTGTAATTTGATCTTTTTCTTCAAATACAGTATGCCACTTGCCATTGTTTGGAAAAATTTTATTCATCTGCTCAACTTTATCATTAGTTGGAGGTTGATTCATCAAAGCGCCCCATCTCATGTTGGGAACTTTAGGCATTATGTCATTGATGTCTTTCATTTCATTATCACTTTACAGAATTTATTTAAAAACTTATGATTGTATTCTCATAATTCCTTCTTTAATCAAGAATTGAATTCCTTGAATAAATGAGTCATCATCAATTGAGCCATCAGCCCACCATCCTGCATTGTTTTTAATCCAGGCTGGAATATCATTTGAACCAGTAATAGCTCCTTGTGTAGTTGGAGGAATCTTTAGTACATTTTCTTTAATCAAATATTGAATTCCTTGTACAAATGAATTATTATCAATTGAGCCATCAGCCCACCATCCTGCATTGTTTTTAATCCAACTAGGAATTGGGGTTTTTACAGGTACAATAGGTGAGCTAGGTCCAATTTCAATAATAGTTGAACCGATTCCGGCATATGTTGGATTATAATCTAATCCAGTTCCATAAACTAGAATATCAACTCTAATTTGACCCTGAGATGGAACATAGATTTTTTGAATATCTAATCCTTCAACTGATACAATTCCAGGATTTGCAGGATCATTTCCATCATTACGTGAAATTTCGTTATCAAATTCATCTAATACAACATAAGCATATCTTACATCTTTGATTAATTCTCTATTTTCGTTAAAGAATGTAAACTCAAATGGAATTTCTTGATTTGCACCATATTTTCCTTCCCATGCAATATTAACAGTAGTTGGAACTTTTTCATAGTTTTTGGTATCTACAAGATAAAATTCAGTAGAACTTTTTGATACTTCTGCTAATGGAACTAATTTCAAATCCATCTGTAAATTATCATAATTAGATGGGCCGAGTGTCTCGTTGATTTTTTCTAATTCATTTTTAGTAATTAGGAAATGAATGATGTTTGTAGATTCATCTGAATAGGGATCATTTAGTAATGCTCTCTGATCAATTTCTACACCATTTACGTATCCTTTGAATTGTTTTCCTTCTGCATATGGTGCAAAAGTTTTTGGAACTCTAACTTCCTCATGTACTACTTGTACCAAATTAACATAATCTGGACTCCAATCAAATGGCATATCAAATGAAATGGAATTATCCGAATTATCAAATTTAAAATTATCAACATCATCATAGTATGTCTTTATAGTTACTGGAATTTCTTCAGCGTTTGCTGTTTGGAAAGAAAATTTTTGATCTTGTGCAACACTGACAAAAGTCTCGTAACTTAGTAAATTAGCTAATACAGTTTTTGGACTAGTAGCAGCCTCAATATCTACTCTAATTTTGTATAATCCACCTTTAACAAATATCGGACCAGTGATTGATGGTCGTGCACAAATATCTAAATTTTCATCAGTGCAAGCTGCACCTTGAACAAACAGAGCACCTGGTGCACTTACATGTTCTGAACCACCATAAGTTGAACATTCGTGAAGATTATTTGCATTGCATGAAGATTTTGGTTTGATTTTAACATCTAATCGTCCATCTAGATCATAAAACAAATTTCTAGCCAATAGTTCACCGCTTTGCCAGACTTCGATTCGATAAGTTACTTTGTCAAGATTCTTGTCAGTTAAAGTATCAAAGAAACGTACTTGCATATTTGCTGAATCAACATTTCCTACTGTAATATCAGATGGGCTCAATTGAGTACGAACTGTAACTTCCATATCACCAAATGATAGTGGTTCTGCTTG
>JAHELP010000033.1 GCA_024644105.1 Candidatus Nitrosopumilus sp.
CAATTAATAGGAATGTTAGAATTTTTACAGATCGTATTATACATACCAAAGCCGATAATGATTGCAGCAAAAGTTGCCAATGGAATTAAAAGAAAGAAATTTGTTTTTCTACCCATAAATAAAATCAATGTGCTGCCTATAAAATTGTGACAGTATTATTCAATCGTGATAGTAAATGTGCCAATAGTTTCTGGGTTTTGTAATAGAGAAACCATACTTCTAGGCAACAAATCAGATGCTTTGTCACAATTTACAGCTAATGTACGTGGACAGATAAAATTACTTTTTCGAATTACTATATCATCAGTGTGAGTTAATAGAAGATCAGGATGTCCTTTCCCCTTGATAATAAATTCGTCATTGCCCACCTTAATTGAAAAAGTTACGCTGGAATCAGGATTTTTTAGTTTATCTTTTAGATCTTGGGGCAAGTCTGCACAGCTATATTTTGCATTAACACCCACAATACAATCACCTTGAGGAGTCAAATGAGATTCTTTAGTGATTTCAATTGTTTTTTGGTGATTAGAACGAATATTTTCATGACCTGAAAATTCTATTTCAAACTTCATAAATCCCTCATAAATCCAGTTTCAAATTAAGTTTGATGAACAAAATCCCAAAATATGCAGGCTCCGATCAATCCAGAATTTACTCTCAATTGTGGGCATAGTTTAAATTGAATAATCAAAGCATTGCAATCAAATGCTTCCTGCACAACAAGGTTACGATAGAGCAATTACTGTATTTTCACCAGACGGTAGACTATACCAAGTAGAATATGCTATTGAAACTGTACGAAGAGGAACAGTTGCAGTGGGTGTGAAATGTAAAGAAGGTATTGTAATTGCAGTTGAAGAAAAACCAAGAAAATTACAAATTTCAGAAACAGCCCAAAAGATTTTTCAAATTGATGATCATGTTGGAGTTGCTGCTGCAGGATATATTCCAGATGCAAGAAGTCAAGTAGATAATGCAAGATTCTTTTCTCAAAGTAACAAAATGATTTATGATGAACCAGTTGAAGTTGAAACAATTGCTAAACATTTAGCAGATCAGTGTCAACAATATACACAATACGCAGGAGTAAGACCATACGGGGTTGCATTAATTCTTGGAGGAGTTGTAAATGATACTCCCGAATTATATCTAACTGATCCTAGTGGAACATACATCTCTTATGATGCAATAGCAATTGGTTCAGGTTCAGATGCAGTAACTGACTTTTTAGAAAAAACATACAAAGAAGATCTTTCACTTGATGATGCTGCAACATTGGCTTCAGCAGGAATTTATCTTTCTAGTGAAGATAAAGAAGGAACAAGTCATATTCGAATGGCATGTATTAAAAAAGAAACAGGATTGTATGAATTGGTTTCAGATGAACAGATTACAAAATATGCAACTGCTGCCAAAGAAAAATACCCACATGAACAAAAATAATTATTTTAAGTGGCTGTGAGATTTAATTACATTGAAAATATCTGTTGCAATTCCAGAGTCTGCATTATCAGATGAATCCCTTAAAATCGATAAAACTAGAAAAATTTCAGTTTTAGCAAGGGCTTGTGCAATTTTTAAAATTGATACAATCTACATCTATCAAGAAGGAAATAAAAAAACAGACCCGGGACTAATGGTTATGATTCTAAAATATTTAGAAACACCACAGTTTTTGAGAAGAAGACTATTTCCAAAAATGAATGATTTAAAATTTGCAGGAGTATTGCATCCATTAAGAATTCCAAGTCATGTAACACCAGTAAATTCTAAAAAAATTAAAGCAGGAGATATCAGAGAAGGGATCGTAGTAAGTTCAAAGGGTAAAAAATTTGTTGATGTTGGAATTAATCAATTAATTCAATACTATGGTAACACCCCAACTGGTAAAAGAGTGACAGTTAGATTCAAGGAAGGATATCCTAAACTATCCATCAAAGACATTGATAAAAGTGAAGTAAATGAATATTGGGGATATTCAGTAAAAGAGAGAGCAAATTTATTTTCTATTCTATCAGAATGGAAAGGAAATATCATTATTACATCTAGAAAAGGAAAACCAGTTACAAATGAGCAATTATCAAAATATACAAAAACAGATGACCATGTTCTAGTTGTTTTTGGATCACCTGAAAAGGGGGTTCATGAGATTATCGGAGGAAGAATGAACAAAGTACAAAATGCAAAATCACTAAACTTTTTCCCAAACCAAGCAACAGAAACTGTTCGTCTGGAAGAAGCATTACTAGGAACACTGGCAATAATTAATGCCAATAAGTGATTGAAAAATGCCTGAAAGGAAAAATTTTTTGTTACTTGCAATTGGATTAGGTTTTGTTGGAGTAATTATTGGAGGATATACAATTTGGAATGCTGTCTCAGAATTAATATCCCCATAACAAATTAGGCGCAGTTGGTTAACCTAAATTTTTTTGGTGGTTAACGATATCTCACATGGTTTAATAGAGGGAAATCGATGATGCGTTTTAGTCATGGGAGCTCGAAAACGACACCAACCACGTAGAGGAAGTCTTGCATATTCACGTAGAGTACGTGCAAAGACAATGGAAGCAAGAATTAGAGCTTGGCCCACTAGATCAGATTCTGAAGAACCAAAAATATTAGCACACTGTGGTTTCAAAGCAGGCTGTGTTCAAATTGTCAGCATCGATGATCGTGATAAAGTTCCAAACGCAGGTAAACAACTAGTTAGTTTAGGAACTGTACTAGTAACACCACCAGTATTGATTTTAGGAATTAGAGGGTATTCAAAAGATCATGACGGAAAACATGCAGAGTTTGATGTGTATGCAGAAGATATTCCAAAAAATATTGCCAAAGAAATTACAATAAAAAATATTGCAGGATCAATGGAAAATGCAGAATCAAGATTAAGAAAAATTAAAGAGATTTACGCAATTGTTGCAGTTTCACCAAGAGCAGCAGGGTTAGAGATGAAGAAACCATATATTTTTGAAGCAATGGTAAGTGGTGGAGATATCGAAAAACAATTTGCACATGTAAAAGAACATTTAGGAAAAGAAATTAAAATTGAACAAATTTTTGAAACTGGTGCAACAGTAGATGTTGCAGCAATTACTAAAGGCCATGGATGGCAAGGTGTAATGAGAAGATGGGGTGTAAAAAAGAAACAGCACAAATCAAGAAAGACTGTAAGAGAAGTGGGTTCATTGGGACCAATCTCACCTCAGAGTGTCATGTACACAGTTCCAAGAGCAGGTCAAACAGGATTCCATCAAAGAGTTGAATACGATAAAAGAATTATGATTATGGGCAATACAGAATCAGATGAAATTAAAATTAATCCAGATGGTGGATACAAACACTTTGGTTTAGTTAAAGGAGATTTTATCATTCTAAAAGGCTCAGTACCAGGAACATACAAGAGATTAATCAAATTGAGAAGTCAAATTAGAAATGCTCCAATCAAAGTTACCAAACCAAATATTTTGGAGGTTGTAGTATAATGAAGACGACATCTTACACAACTACTGGAACTAAAGATACCGAAGTAGAACTTCCAATAATTTTCTCAACTCCATTTAGAAGAGAATTGATTCACAAAGCTTTCACTAATTTGACATCACACAAATTCCAGAGACAGGGTAGAAAGCCAATGGCAGGTATGGACGTTGTAGCAGATTCCAATGATCCTCCAACAGGTCAAGGCGTATCACGTGTAGCCAGAATGCAAGGTGGTGGTGGTGGAAGACAAGGACAAGGAGCAGAGGTAGCATCAACTAGAGGTGGAAGACAAGCACATCCACCAATCGTTGAAAAAGTAATTTATAAAAAATTAAACAAAAAAGAAAATAAACTTGCATTATGTTCAGCAATTGCAGCAACTGCATCAAAAAAACTTGTAGAGTTACGAGGTCACAAAGTTGAGGGCATTGAATCATTCCCAATCATAGTATCTGATGATATCGAAGCAATTTCCAAAACAAGTGAAATTACCAAAGTGTTAGATTCTTTGAAATTGTTACAAGATGTCAAAAGATTAGATACTAGGAAACCACGTTCTGGTCAAGCAAGATTAAGAGGAAGAAGTAAAAAAATTGGAAAGAGTGTATTGTTTGTAACTGCAGATTCCTCAAATCTTTCAAAGGCAACAGGTGCACTTCCAGGCGTAGAAGTTAGAAATGTAAAAGAACTGAGTGTCATAGATTTAGCCCCAGGTTCTGATCCAATTAGATTAACAGTATATTCAAAATCCGCAATAGAGGAAATTGGAAAAATAAAATCAACACATCTAGAAGTTATGGTGAAAACACAATGAATGTAGATCAAGCAATGAAAATTATCATCAAGCCATACATCACAGAGAAAACATTTGCAATGGTTGAAAACGAGAGCAAAATTTGTTTCATAGTAGAGATATCCGCAAATAAATCAGAAATTTCAGAAGCAGTAAAAACACTTTACAATCAAAATGTCAAAAAAGTAAACACTGCAAGAACAATTTACGGCAAAAAAGCTTTTGTTCAGTTTGAAAATACCGAAAAGGCCAGAGATTTGGCAACAAAGATAGGAATGCTATAATATGGACCATAAAACTCGAAGAACACTAACAGAGGAGAATAGAAATGGTTAAAGAATTTTCATACAGAGGCATCCCTAAAGACGAGCTTGATAATTTATCACTTGAAAAACTATTTTTGTTATTTAATTCCAGACAAAGACGATCACTTACCAGAGGAATTACAGATGGTAAAAGAAAACTTATTGAAGAAATTAAATCTGCAAAAGCAGGTAAATCAAAAAATCCAATCAAAACTCACGTAAGAGATTTGATTATTCTGCCATATATGGTAGGAGTTACAGTAAACACATTCTCAGGAAAAGAGTTCCAACCAGTAGTAATTACTACAGAGATGATTGGGCATTATTTGGGAGAATATGTAATAACAAACAAGAGAGTTTCACACGGTGCCCCAGGTGTTGGTGCATCAAGATCCAGTCTCTACGTACCATTGAAGTGATTATTATGGGTAGATTCAATTACGCATTCCAAAATTATGACCCAACAAGACATGTTCGTTCATCCCTACGTGAAAAAGATATTTCTCATAAACATGCACGTGAAGTTGCAGTATCAATCAAAGGATTATCAATTGAAAAAGCAAGAGACTATCTTATTGCAGTAATTAACAAAAATAGAGCAGTTCCATTTAGAAGATACAAAAATCAGGTTGGACATAGACCAGACCCAGGAGTAATGTCAGGCCGTTATCCACAAAAAACAGCTAAAGAGTTCATCAAAGTTTTAGATAATTTAGAATCAAACGCAGAATACAAAGGAATGGATTTAGATAGATTAAGAATTGTAAATGCAACTGTTCACAAAGGAGTCATTGTAAAAAGATTCACCCCAAGAGCAATGGGAAGAGCAACTGCAAAGAATAATGTATTGACTCATGTAGAATTGGTGGCAAGGGAGGTTTAGAAATGTCTGCAGTAAAAAATGTAATTAAAGATAACTACAACATGATGCTTCTCAAGGATTATCTTAGAGAAGCAATTAAAGATGCAGGTTTCTCACATGCAGAAATTTCAAAGACACCAGTTGGAACTAGAGTAGCACTACATGTTACGAGACCAGGAATTGTTATTGGTAGAAAAGGTTCCGGAATAAGAGCACTTACAGAAAAACTTGCAACAGACTTTGGATTAAAGAATCCACAGATTTCAGTAGTTGAAATTGAAAAACCAGAACTTGCACCAAGTGTAATGTGTAACAGAATGGCATCACATCTTGAAAGAGGTACTGCATTTAGAAGAGCAACCATGTGGACACTAAAACAAATTATGGAAGGAGGAGCAATGGGAGTTCAAATAACAATTTCAGGTAAACTTAGAGGCGACCGTTCTGCATTTGAAAAACATACCCAAGGAATTTTACCAAGAGCAGGTCATCATGCAGAAATAATTGTAGATGAAGATATTGCACACGTAAAGACTGCCATGGGATTAATTGGAATTAGAATTAGAATTGCTAGAAAAGAAAAACTTATCCCAGAATTTGAAATGAGAGTAGAGAAAACAAAGAAAGGAAAACAAGTTCAAGGAGAAAATGCAGAAAAAATTAAGGTTGAAGAAATTGATGTTGAAGGAGCTAAAGTAGAAGTTGTTAAAGTAGAAGGTAAAGAAGATACCGCTAAATCAGAATCTGAAAGAATTGCATTAGAAGCAAAGAAAATGGAATCACTTGAAACATTGGAAGAAGAGGAGACTAAATTGAAATGACCAGACTTAGTATGAAGACTATCAAGCAATTAAACGAGAAAGATCTTAAAAGTAAAATTCAAGAAACACGTAGTGAACTGGCTAAACTTAGAATTGATGGTTCCAAAGGAACTCTAAGAAAAGAAAGTGGAAAATTAAAACCACTGCGTCATGACATTGCAAGAATGCTAACTAGACTAAGCGAAATGAGGAATGAGAAATGATTACTGAAGATAACATTACATCACATGAATTCATTGGTTTAAACACAGAAATTATTCAATCAACCAATCCACAAGTAATAGGATTAAATGGAAGAATCATCAATGAAACAAAATCCATGTTTACAATTAACACAGAAAATGGTTCAAAATCTATTGCCAAGTCAACAAACAATTGGAAATTCTCAATTGAAGGTAAAGATGTTGTAGTTGAAGGCAGTAAAATAACAAAAAGACCATTTGATAGAATAGGAGGAAAGCAATGACTCAAAAAATTGGATTAAAAGTCAAAGAGCCAGAAAGAGAATGCCAAGACATTCACTGTCCTTTCCACGGACGACTATCAATTAGAGGAAAGTTATTTGATGGTAAAGTTACAGGCAGCAAAGCAAAACAGACAATCACATTACAAAAAGATGCACCACTTTACTTTAGTAAATTTAAGAGATATGCAAGAGGTACAAGTACAATTCATGCACATGTTCCTGGATGCATAGATGTAGAAACAGGAGATCACGTGCTTACTGCAGAATGCAGACCAATCTCAAAATCAGTATCATATGTTGTTGTGGAGGTTAAAGCCTAATGGCAAAACAAGCCGGAAAAGGCGTAGAGGAATTCAGACCATACGTTACTAAAGTAATCCCTATTGGTGCAAATATTGTATGTGCAGATAATTCAGGTGCAAAAATTTTAGAGGTAATCAATGTCCCTAGACATCACACTAGATCATCTAGACTTGCATCAGCATCTGTTGGTGACTTTTGTAATGTTGTAGTTAAGAAAGGGCCTGCAGAATTAAGAAAACAAGTATACGGTGCAGTAATTATTAGACAAAAATATGCTATTAGAAGATTAAACGGTGTTAGAGTTTGTTTTGAAGATAATGCAGCAGTACTAATCACTCCAGAAGGAGAAACTAAAGGAACAGACATCAAAGGACCAGTTGCAGCAGAAGCTACAGAAAAATGGCCAAGAGTAGCTAACTTGGCATCAATGGTGGTATAAAAAAATGAAACCAACAAAAATGCGCAATCAAATGATTTACCAAGCAACATACAAAACTAAAAGTAAACAACTTGGTAGTGCACTTTCAAAAGATCTACAAAAAAAATATGGTAAACGAAGTGTTAGAGTAGTTGAAGGTGACAGTGTTACAATAGTAAGAGGTGAATTCAAAGGAGTTGACGGTAAAGTGGCAAAAATTTCTACTCAAAAAAGTAGTGTTGCAATTGAAGGAGTAAAGAAAGAAAAAACTAAAGGAGAGAAATTTGATGTATACATTCACACATCCAATCTTGTAGTTACTTCACTTAATTCTGAAGACAAGTGGAGAATTTTTAAACTAGAAGGAAAAGATCCTAGAAAACAACCAAAAACAACTCCAACAAAAACTGAAACTAAATCTGAGCCTGTAAATGAGGCCCCTAAAGAAACAAAAGTGGCAGAAAAGGCCAAAAAAGAGGAAGATGAGTAGACATGGTAAGTATTTCAGGTAGTAAAAAACTCAAACGACAAATGGCCCCACAATTCTGGGGAATTACTAGAAAAGATAAAAGATTTGTAATTACAGTTAAACCAGGGCCACATAAAAAGAACCATTCAGTTCCTACTGCAGTATTTCTAAGAGATATGTTAAACATTGTAACTAGCTTAAGAGAAGCAAAAGCATCAATCTATGCTGGCAGAGTAAAGATTGATGGTGTTGTTAGAAAATCATTACATCACGCAATTGGATTAATGGATGTAGTAGAGTTAGAGGATGTTTCAGATGTTTATCGTCTAGTCCCAACAGAAGACAAGCTTCTAAAACCAATCAAAATTAATGAAGCAGAGAAATCTAAAAAATTAGTTAGAGTTACAACTAAAACTACTATTAACAAAGGGAAATTACAAATTGGATTCCATGATGGTCGTTCAACAATTTCTGACGCTAAAGTTAATGTCGGAGATGCATGTCTAATACAAATTCCTGATCAAAAAATTCTTGAAGTTATAAAATTAGAAAATGGTTGTCAAGGTTTAGTTACACGAGGTAATAACGCAGGACGTATTGGAAAAATAGAATCCATAGAAGAAGGAACATTCAGTCTACCAAAAAGAGTTATTCTTGCATTAGATGATAGAAAAATCGAAATTCCTGCAGATATCATTTTACCAATTGGAAAAGAGGAGCCAATAATTCAATTAAAGTGATCATATGTCTCAAACTACAACACAATCCCCAATGAAAAAAATTACTTTAGAGAAAGTTGTTCTAAATATGGGTGTAGGAAAATCTGGAGATGTGATTAACGTTGCAAGAAAAGCACTAGATCAAATATCTGGAAAAAAATCATCTGCACGAAATGCAAAAGAAACACAAAGAGATTGGGGAATTAGAAAAGGAGAGCCAATAGGTGCAGCAGTAACAATTCGTGGAAATGATGCAGTAGAATTACTCAAAAGGTTACTGGAAGCAAAAGGAAATACAGTAAACGGAAAATCATTTGATAATTTTGGAAACTTTTCATTTGGAATTAGAGAACATATAGACATTCCAGGTGTAAAATACGATCCACAAATCGGAATTTTAGGACTAGGAATTTCAATTACATTAACAAGACCAGGATATGGAATTAGAACTAGAAGTAAACACAAAGCAAGAGTTGGAAAATCCCATATCATTAAAAGTCAAGAAGCAAAAAATTATCTTGAAAAAGAATTTGGAGTGATCATAACATAATGGCAAAAGATAGATCATACGAAGCAACAGGTAGAAAAAAGCACGACTTTGGAAGAGGTTCCAGATGGTGTAAAAGATGTGGTGATTACACAGCAGTTATTCAAAAATATGATTTAATGTTATGTAGACGATGCTTCAGAGAAGTAGCAACATCTTTAGGGTTCAGGAAAAACAAGTGAGATAACATGCCAGCAACAAACATCTTAGCAAATCTATTTGTCACACTTTACAACAATGAAGCTAGAAGGAAAAGTGATTGTGTTATTCTTCCAACATCAAAACTAGGAATCGAAGTTCTAAAGACTCTTCAAAAAGAGGGATACATTGGAGAATTTGAACATGTTGACGATAAAAGAGGCGGCAAATTCAAAATTAAATTATTAGCAAAAATAAACAAGTGTGGAGCAATATCCCCAAGATTCAAAGTTAAAAATGACGAATACAATAACTGGGAGCAACAATACTTGCCAGCATATGATAGAGGAATGCTTCTTGTAACAACTAATCAAGGAGTAATGTCACACCATGACGCATCACAAAAAGGAATTGGAGGATTTTTGATAGGTTATGTCTACTAAACAAGTTGAAGAATTCAAAGACCAGGTAGAAATTCCTGAGGGAGTTACAGTTACTGTAAACAAACACATGGTTTCATTTGTAGGACCTTTAGGAAAAACTCACAAAAGTTTCAGAAGTATACCAATAAAAGTTGAAGTAAGTGAAGGCAAAGTCCTCCTTACAGCAATTAATCATAAGAAAAGAGATTATGCCATTTTACATACTGCAAGATCAATAATCAGAAACATTTGTGAGGGTCTTGTCACAGGATATACAATTAAAATGAAAATTGTATTTTCACACTTTCCAATCACAGTAAAAGTTGAAGGCAAAAAAGTTTTGATTGAAAATTTCCAAGGAGAAAGAGCTCCAAGAAGTACATTTATTGTTGGAAACACCAAAGTGGTGCCAAAAGGCGAAGATGTAATTTTAACAGGAGAAGTGTGGACTGATATTACTCAAACAGCTGCAAATATTGAATTAAGATCTAAAGTCAAAAACAAAGATCATAGAGTTTTCTTAGATGGTATCTATGTTTTTGAAAAGAAAAAAGGCATAGACAAATAGATTCTAAATTCTACAAATGACTCTAGATCCTGAATTTTCAAAACAGACTACTGATTTAATCCAACAAACATTAGAATTATACAAATCTGCAGGAGCTTCTCCCAGAATTGGTGAAACATGGGATTGTGGAAATATTGGAGATTTTTTGTGTGGATTTTTTGTTGGAGAGATGGTCGGTTCTGCACTTAGTGCATTTCAAATCGTTCATCAAAGAGAACCAACTGCTGATGAGCATTTAGAGATTATCGAATTAGTTGAAAGTCATGCAAAAGAAATAAAAGAATTTTTTGCAAAATTTAACTGAAGATATTCTAAATTTAGTCTATTTTGTATAGTCGCAAAGATTAAATCACTTTTGCCAAGGTCTAAACTTGGGCCTCCCTAGCTCAGCGTGGTAGAGCAACCGGCTGTTAACCGGTTGGTCACCAGTTCAAGTCTGGTGGGAGGCGCCTTATTTCTAAACTCGAGTTTTGAAACATTATTTTTAGATACTATTACTATATTCGCCATACAATATTATTTATATTTCTAAATTCGAATTTAGCAACATTGATCGGTTGTTAGTAATTAGTTTACTCTATTAGACAACATAGATCTAATAGATGATCGCATATCAAATAGAATGCAGGAGGTTTACATTGGTCAGAACTAGAAGGGCCAACAGGTATTGTGTTGATTGTGGAGCAAGACTTGTGTATTATCCAAGATTGTCAAATCCCAAGGCACCAAATGAACACAGAGTTCTTGTTTATGCATGCCCTGATTGCACAGATGACTTTGAAAAACCAAAAATGTTCTCAATAAGAAGAAATCAAGTTGAGGATCCATTAGAAACAGTTGAAATCGAGATCACACAAATACAGAAAAAAACAATAGCTGCAAAATAAGGTAAAAAATTATGTCATATCCGGAAAAATCAAGAAGTAATGCATGGTTTTTGTTACCAATTTTCTTTGGAGTCATTGGCGGAATAATTGCGTTTTTTATTTTACGACAAGATGATCCTAAAAAGGCAAGAAATTGTTTGTATCTAGGAATTGTTTTCATGATGATTGGAATCGTTCTAAATATTCTCATTGCAGCATCAATGCCAGGTTTGGATTCAGGCTTTGATGTTAACATCTAGCGTAGATTTTGCTTGTTTTTACAGTAGAGATTATTATTATTTCTAAACTCGAATTTAGAAATATTCTAAATCTAGCAGGGTAATCATCAGGATTTAGAATCATATAGAACTAGTTTACGAGGTTTTCCATGAGTGCATCTAGAATGAGAGATAACGTAGAAAGATGGGTAATACATGAAGGACTTTCTTTTGAAGAAGTTAAAAATCCTGAAAATACTTTTCAAATTCTGATAAAGCATGCAGGTCAATCAGGAATACCCGTAGATGTTTTTGAACCAAAAGGACAACCAGGGATTTTAGTCATAGGTGCAAAGGTTGTGATGAAAAATAACCAGATTGCAAGATATCTAGGGTTTAATGCTGAAGAAAAGGAGAGATTTGAGAAAAAAGTGTCTGATTTTTGCTATTCAATTCAAGCCATCAATAAAATCATCACTGAAGATGGGAAGCAAAAAGTCGGAGTGTATGTGGTACTAGATGACAAGGAAAACATCAACCAGCAAACAATGCTTGAAGCAATAGATAGTGTTTCAGAAAAATATGATAAAACAGCCAGATTTTTGTTGAAGACGTTTTAAAAAAATAGATAATTTATCAGTCCTACGCGGGCCTTTTATCATAAATTCACCATAACAGATTATGATAGCAACAAATCTTACAAAAAATCCAACAAAACCAAGTTTTCTAGAAAGTCAATTTCTTAAACTCAAGGCATCCAAAAACAAGGTCTTTGTTTTAACAATGATTGCAACTCTGGTGGTGTTTGTCAAATGAATATCTGCAATTTATTATTCAGACACACTACGAAGAGCTTTGAGATCAATGTTAGCATCAATGTCAGTAAACTCAGACTAGATGAAACAACTACAAAATGGGAGGCAATTCAGAATTGAATATCCTCAAAATGATAGATGAGATTCTTGAGACGTATGACAAAAAAGAGGGTCAATTACATGAATAATTTCTTAAAAATGATGGGACTTGCATTAGCAGTTCATTTCATTGTAAAGACAGTTCAGAAGGAATTAAAGCAGTAATTGAACCGTATGCCATCTTTTTGTCCAAAAACCCCCCTTATTTTGGGTAAAATGTGTGTCCAATAATGCACACACAGAGTAAAATCAAGATTTCTCCAATATTTGATGATGAAAGAGAGGTTTTTGCAGATTGATGAATCAGCAATTAATGAGTCATTTGCATCTACAAATAACATATTTGATGAATTTAGAATGCTTTCATCAAGTCTGTTTTTCCAAATATTTGATTGGATTACATCAATTTCAGAAAATCTCCTAAATTGATCAATTTGCCAAAATCAAGCCTAGGCGTTAAACCCCCCCATAAAATTAGCATCTTTAGGCATAATGTGAAATTTTCAAAAATAGGCGTTTTGATGGGGGGTTGAACACTTGTGCCTACATCCAAGATGCAACCCTAATTCCACCAAGCTCTCCCAGCTAAACATGCCCAAACTATTATTGTCGTGCGTAAAAGCTCAACCCCTCAAAAACTGATCAAAAA
>JAHELP010000034.1:0-9631 GCA_024644105.1 Candidatus Nitrosopumilus sp.
ACCAGCTAAAAAGAGTGCTGGAAAGAAAAAGGTAGCAAAGAGAAAACCAGCTAAAAAGAGTGCTGGAAAGAAAAAGGTAGCAAAGAGAAAACCAGCTAAAAAGAGTGCTGGAAAGAAAAAGGTAGCAAAGAGAAAACCAGCTAAAAAGAGTGCTGGAAAGAAAAAGAAATCTAGACGTAGATAGGCACGATTAACCAAAGGGATTTAACGAATTTATGTTCAATTTAGGATGAGTGTTCATGAAGAAACTAGATCCTGTATTATCGAAAGCATGTAATGAGATAACTCAGAATTTACTAACAATTCAAGAACCCAGTAAAAAACAAGTAAAAGATGAAATCATAAAGATTTGTACAAAATATGCACTTGAAAGAATTCCACGAAACTATGAAATCTTATCAATGGCAAAAGAATCAGATTTTGATAAATTAAAAAAAGTATTGCTAAGAAAGCCTGCAAAAACAGCATCGGGGGTTTCAGTGATTGCACTAATGCCAAAACCATACGCATGTCCACATGGCCGTTGTACATATTGTCCTGGAGGGATTGAATTTAATTCTCCTAATAGTTATACTGGTAAAGAACCATCTTCATTAAATGCAATTGAGAATGAATTTGATCCTAAATTACAAATTACATCAAAGATTGAAAAACTAATTGCATTCGGACACGATCCATCTAAAATGGAGATTGTAATTGTAGGTGGAACATTTTTGTTCATGCCAAAAGATTACCAAAAAGATTTCATCAAGTCATGTTATGATGCTCAAAACGGAATAGATTCAAAAGATTTGGAAGAAGCAAAATCAAATAACGAACATGCAGCAATAAGAAATGTAGGATTTACAATAGAAACAAAACCAGATTATTGTAAAAAAGAACATGTTGATTTAATGTTAAGCTATGGAATTACAAGAATCGAGATTGGAGTTCAATCATTACAAGAACGAGTTTATAAAATTGTGAACAGAGGTCACAACTATAATGACGTGCTAGAATCATTTCAAATTTCAAAGGATGCAGGATACAAAATTGTTGCACATATGATGCCAGGATTACCTACAATGACACCAGAAGGAGATATTGAAGATTTTAAAAAATTATTTTCTGATCCTCAGTTACGTCCAGATATGTTGAAAATTTATCCATCATTAGTAATTGAAAACACCCCACTGTATGAGGAATATAATCAAGGAAAATACACACCATACTCTGATGAAGACATGATCAAAGTGCTTACTGAGGCAAAAAGAAACGTTCCAAAATGGGTCAGAATCATGAGGGTGCAAAGAGAAATTTCCCCTAACGAGATTATTGCAGGTCCAAAATCAGGAAATCTAAGACAAATAGTTCATCAAAATCTTGCAAAACTCGGTCTGTCATGCAAATGTATCAGATGTAGAGAGGCAGGATTGACAAACAAGAAGACAGATGGAGGAGATATAAAATTAAACAGAATTGATTATGACTCATCTGGTGGAAAAGAAGTATTCTTGTCATATGAGGACAAAAATGAATCAATATACGGATTTTTAAGATTAAGAAAGCCAAGCATTAAAGCTCATAGAGATGAAATAAATCAAGAGACATGCATAGTACGAGAAATTCATGTCTATGGAAAATCATTAAAACTTGGAGAAAAAGGAGAAGATGAAATTCAGCATTCAGGATTAGGAAAAAATTTGATGAAAGAAGCTGAAAAAATATCTAAAGAAGAATTTGATGCAAAAAAAATTTTAGTGATTAGTGCAGTAGGTACTAGAGAATATTATCAAAAATTAGGGTATTCGTTATATGGGCCATACATGTCCAAAACATTGAATTAGTGAAAAGAGATGTCCGAACAAAAAATTATAGGTAAAGGAACTTGGATTGACAAACTAGCATCAGAATTACTTGAACGTGAAAAAGCCCTGGGAAGAAATACAGAACTTCTAAGAGTGGAAAGTGGTTTAGGAGCATCTGGAATTCCACATATTGGAAGTTTAGGGGATGCAGTTAGAGCATATGGTGTAAAATTAGCATTAGAGAATTTAGGGTACAAATCAGAGTTAATTGCATATTCAGATGACCTTGACGGATTAAGAAAGATTCCAGAAGGGATGCAAGAATTTGGGTTGGAAGAACATATTGCAAAACCAGTTTCATTAATTCCCGATCCATATGGATGTCATGATTCATACGGGATGCATATGAGCAGTATTCTTTTAGAAGGCTTGGACAAAGTTGGAATAAAATATGAATTCAGAAGAGCAGTTGACACTTACAAACAAGGATTACTAAAAGATCAAATTCACACAATCTTACAAAATAGTAACAAGATTGGAGATAAAATTTCAGAACTTGTTGGGCAAGAAAAATATCAAAAGTATCTACCATATTTCCCAGTTTGTGCAAATTGTAATCGACTTTACACAGCAGAAGCCACAGAATACATTGCAGATGAAAAGAAAGTAAAGTACACTTGTCATGATGCTGAAATTGGTTCAAAGATGATCAAAGGATGCGGGCATGTGGGAGAGGCAGATATCGGTAAAGATCTTGGAAAATTGGCATGGAAAGTTGAATTTGCAGCAAGATGGACTGCATTTGATATTAGATTTGAAGCATATGGAAAAGACATCATGGATTCAGTTAAAGTAAATGACTGGGTAGCAGATGAAATTTTGCAATTTCCACATCCTCACCATGTAAAATATGAAATGTTTCTAGATAAAGGAGGAAAGAAAATTTCAAAATCATTAGGGAATGTAATCACTGCACAAAAATGGTTGGAGTTTGGAAGTCCAAAATCAATTCTACTACTACTTTACAAGCGAATTACCGGTGCAAGAGAGCTGGGATTTGATGACATTCCATCATTGATGAGTGAATATAATGAACTAGAAGACATCTATTTTGGACGAATCAAAGTAGACAACCAAGCAAAACTGATAAAATCTAAAGGGCTGTATGAATACGTAAATCTTCTAAATCCACCTAAACAATCAAGCACCCATGTAAACTACAGACTACTCATTGAGCTAGCAAAAATTTTCAAAGAAAACAGAGTGGAAAGAGTAATGAAGAAATTATTGGATTATGGGGTGATAAAAAATCCCGAACCAGAAATAGAAAAACTCATTGAACTAGCAGGAAACTATTCAAATGAATTTGACAAACAAGAGAAAACACAAGTTGATTTAGATGAGACTGCAAAAAAAGCACTGAAATTACTTGTTGATGCATTAGAAGGGGATGATGAACTAGAAGATATTCAAAATACCATTTATCAAATTGCAAAATCAAATGATGTACAACCAAAAGATTTCTTTAAGATACTATATCAAATAATTCTTGGAACATCAAGAGGCCCAAAAATAGGACCATTCATTTCAGACATCGGAAGAAAACAAGTAGCTAAAACACTTTCAGAGTATACATAGTCATGGTTCACGGAGAACATAATAGATCAAGAAACAGTGGAGGATTTGCATTAATTATTTTGGGAGCATTATTGTTGTTTCTTGCACCCAACATCTATCAAGATATGCGTGATCTAGGCACAATGTCATTGATTGGAGGCATAATTATTGGCAGTATTGGATTCTATCTCAAATTTTTTAGAGGTAGAATTAAGCAAAAATAAGAAAGGTTCATCTTTTGGATAAAGGCGGTTAGAGATATGGGATTTTTTGGTAAAAAGAAAGTAGAAGAAACTACATTCGATAATGAAGAGGCAACGCTAAAAGAAGAACTTGAATCAGAAGTCGAAAAACTGCAAAAAGAATTTAGAGAAAAACAAGGAGAATTAGAAAATACAACACAAAGAATTGCAACGGTAAAAGCAGAATACGATACTACAGTGTCTAATCTAATGTTAGTAAAAAAAGAGCTAAATCAGAAAAAAATGGAATTAGACATTATCAAACGAGAATATAGAGAAATAATGGAGAGGAATAAAAAATCAGAATTAATCAAAGATACAGGCTCAATTGATAAATTTAAAAAAACTGAAGGGGAGCATTCAAAAATTAAAGAAGAATTAGAAGAATTTACAAGAAAATATGAACAAATTAAAACGGAAATTGATGAAGAGCAAGCTACACTTCACAACATTAGAAAGCAGCAAGTAGAAGCTGAAAAAGAATTAGAAGAAGCAAATTCCAGATTATATAATGCCAAAAATGAATTAGATAAAAAAGATGATTTTGAAGATACAAGCATCCTAACTCCATCTGAAAAAGAATTCATTGGAATAAATAATCAAAATCAAAAAAGTTCAGCAGGTATTATTGAAGCTGCAAGTGCTGTTGTAGGCTCTTTAAAATCCAAACTAAACATGACACAAAAAGAATTGGATGCCATACAAACAATGTTGGAAAAAGAAAGGGAAGAGCATGAAGAAACAAAAAAAGAATTAGAAGAATTAAAGAAAGCTACAAATCAATCATAGATTCGCAAAATGTTTTTGCCATTTTAATTTAATATCATCTTCTGAAATGCCCATATCATATAATGGGGAAATCACTTCAGATACATTTGAAACATCAACTAGTACAATTGAATTTATGGGACTTTTAATTCCATTATCTCGATAATGATCCAAGATTTCTAGGTATAGAGTTCCTTCAGATATAATTTTGGCTTTTCCCTCAAACAAGTATCCTTTACGAAGTAAAGGATCAATGACATTAATTTCCACATCAGGATTAGATTTTAAATTTCTCATGGTATCAGGTGAGCGGATATCTGCAAAAGCTAGAGTGTTATTTGTCCAACCAATGATAGTACCTTTGGGAGAAATATTGGGTTTCCCATCAGATGAAACTGTCGCAACATATCCTAGTTTTTGTAAATTCAAGAAATCTTTGATTTCCTCAGTAATCATTAAGATAATTTCCAAATAGATTGTATTTAGTTTTCACAATTATCGCATAAATTCTGCCATCTCAATTGAGAAGAAGAAAAAGGCAATTCCACCACCAATGATTGCGATCCACGCAGCAACCTGTTTAATTTTAGACATTTGAAGGTAATTTTTCAAACTCACTATTGAATCTAATTGCTTTCTTACGGCAATTATAATTAGACACCAAGTAACATACCAATAATGGCAAGTATCAAAGATATTGGAAAATTATTTTTATTCATTGTTACTGGACTAGTCGCAATAATTGTTGGTTCATTCATGGTTAGAGGTACAATGCACATGTGGGATAAACCAGAAAATAGAAAAACAGACGAAAAGAAAAAGGACTAAAAAGCAAGTTATAGAATATAACATTTGGAATGTTACAGGATTCATCAATTAGAAAATCACTGGATCAATATATTCAAAGAAGAATTCAAGAAATTCCCACAGAGATTAAGCAAACGTTTCCAGGAATAAAGCAAATTTGGAAGTGTGAAAATGAAATGGATTTTCTATATGGGTATTATGTAGGAAAAATTGAGGAAGGGGCCTTACATTACTTACTCAAGGCAACTCGTGCATCAGCCGGAGGGTATGTAGACACTTTTGAGATTAGAGGTATTATTGAAACACACAAATCAGATTTGCAAGATACAATAAAATCAGCAATCAATTAGTGAAGTAGAAATAGAACTACAGACTAGGAAAATACATGGTAGGCCCAAAAGATGGCGGATTTGGTTTTGATCAATCAAAAAAATATACAAGTATAGAAAATCTTGAAGAGATTTGTGTACAGTGTCAAGCAGGTCAACATAAAAAATGTCTAAAAAAATCTAAAGAACAAGAAGTATGTGAATGTGAGCATTGTATGATTTACGGTTAAGTTGGAAAAATAAATAAAATTGTATCTTTAGAAAATAAAATTAAATTCCAGATAGTTTATTTTCTAATTCCTGAATTTCTTTTTGATAAGATTCAGATACACTATGAGCAAATTCTTTGTGTGCTTTTATGATACTGGTTAATGCATCCTTGTAGTTTGGATGTCCTTTTTTTAGAACATCACATGATTCAAGTGATGTGATATGTCCAGTAACAGTTGCAATAGCATCTTTTTGATTAAATTGAACAATTCCACCAAAGGCCTCAATTAGCATGTATGCAGATTCTGCCTTGCACTTGTAGGTAACTCTACCAGTTTCAGTGTTGAATAATTGTGTAATACCGCCTGGCTTTCTAGTTACAGTAACAGTCATGGAATGAGTAAAAAATATCGAGTATTAATTATTTTAGAAAAATAATTTCTATGCGGCAGGTTCAGGTGCTGCTGCATCTGCTGCAAGAACTTTATCAATTTCATTAATTCCAAGTTTATCTCTACCGAGAAGATCAAACTTTTGCAAGATTGTTTCAAACTTTGTTTCTTCTTGGACTTGTTCATTAACAAACCATTCTAGAAATGCATACGTTCCATGATCTTTTTCTTTTTGTGCAATCTCAACCATTTTGTGTATTGCTTTAGTTACTGCTTGTTCATTTTTTAGAGCAGTCTTGATTAGTCCTTCAAGAGATTTGTAAGAACTTACAGGTGCTTTTATTGCAGGAATTGTTGCTACTGCTCCTATGTCATTTAGATAATGAACAATTTTTAGCATGTGAGTTTTTTCTTCATCAGATTGAGCATAAAAGAAATCAGCTGCTCCTTGGTATCCCGTTACTTCACACCATGATGCCATTGCAAGATAGCTGTTAGCTGCAGAGGATTCAAGTGCGATTTGATCATTTAATGCTTTTTTCATTTTTGGGGATATTTTCATCACTACAGTATCACGTGTTTTTTCTATTAAAATAACTTACTAAATGAAAAAGGCCGGATTTTGTTCAATTCCTTGTAAATTATGAATTATTGTAAAAATTTTATAAATAAAAACAAGATTGCAAATCCGCTTAGAAAAATTATTCCTGCAAAACTCAAAATTTTTAATAAAGTGGAGGGTCGGTGTTCTTTTTCTAGATATTTACCAGTAACCAATCTAAAATTGAAAATTGCAATTATGGGTGCTATTACAAAAGACAAAACAGTTGCAAAGTCAACTAGTTCTTTTAGATTATTGCCAAATTGAAAGATTACAGTTAAAGAACCTATAGATATTACAATTAAGAAAATAACGTAAAAAGTACGAAATTTTGTGCGTATTTTTTCATCCTTTTTGGTAAAAATCAGTTCAACTGTTCTCTGTAGTGATCTTGAGTATCCATCAAAGACTGCAATTATTGTTCCAAACATTACAGTAAATGCAGAAGCTGCAATGATGATGTAGCTCCAATCACCAATTGTTAAAGTGTATAATTTTACAATTTCATGAGCAAACAAAGAATTGTTATTGGGTAATTCCTCTCCAGACCCATAAAAAATGAAAGAGCCAAGTACAACAAACATTACTGCAAGAATTCCTGTGATTAGATAAGATAATCTAAATTCAAACAAAGTTTCTTTTAGTTTTGGTTTGTAGTTTGTTTGCTTCATTCTCTCCAAAGTCCACAAGCTATTCCAGCTGGATAAATCAACAGCTGTTGGCATCCATCCCATTAATGCAAGCAAGAAAAAGATTCCAGAAACATTCCAGAGATCTTTTGGTTCAAATCCAGAAGCAGGTTCTATAGGGCCATTATACACTGTGAGTAAAAAAGCAGACACGGTAGAAACAAGTAATACAATTGCAATTATCTTAATCAAACTATCAAGCACGTGATATTTTCCAATTGCCAATATTCCAACACATACTGCAAATAAAATTACTACAGTCCATTCTCCAAGAAAGTCGATTCCAAAAAGATTCTCAAAAAATCCTGCTGTAACAAACCCAACTGCACCTGTAACAAAAAACATCGAGGCAATAGTTAGTAAGAAATACATCCATAATGCAGGTTTGCCTAGTTTCTTGTAACCATCAATTATACTGGTTTGTGTAGAATTTGCATAGCGAGAACCGTATTCAAAGAAAGGGTATTTCATAATAGTTACCAGCACTACAAATCCTAAAATCAGCAATCCATAGTCTGCTCCTGCACGTGTAGATTGTACTAAATGAGATACGCCTATTGCAGTGCACGCAAATAAAATTCCAGGCCCAGCAGTTTTAGAAAATCTAGAAAATTTTGTACTCATTTCATTATACTGAATTAATATTCCAAGAACCATCTACCCAGACACCAATTACTTTGGCATCCAAACCCCAAGAAGAAATTACTTCAACTCCTTTTTTGATTTGTGCAATATGTTCGTCATCAGAGACTGGATTTCCAGCACAATCAAAATGACCTGAAACTACAATTAATTCAGATTTGTGTGCATTAATTGAAATTCCAATTTTTGCTTTGATAGATTCAAGGTCCGAATTATCTGCAACTTTTTTATCAACTCCTGGCTCAGTAATGGCATCAACAAAATCAACAGAATGATTTTCTTTTATCCATTTTGCCAGAGGTAGTTGTATTCTTCCATCCATACAAGATACAGAAGTTGCAAATTTTCCTTCAGCCATGATTTACTAAAAATAGTCTACCTTAAAAATTATTTTTTATATAAGAAACAATCAGAAGTATGGTCGTTTACCATTCCTATCGCCTGCATAAAGGCATAGCAAATTGTCGGTCCTACAAAGTTAAAACCTCGTTTTTTAAGATCTGCACTTAATTTTTCAGAAATATCTGTAGAAGCAGGCAAGTCAGATATTTTTTTAAACTTGCTTTTAATCGGTTTATGATTAACAAATCCCCATAGGTAGTTATCAAAAGAACCAAATTCAGATTGGACTTTGAGGAATTGTTTTGCGTTGTTTATTGCAGAATTAATTTTGAGCCGATTTCTAATGATGGATTCATCCAAAAGGAGTTTTTCTACTTGCTTTTGTGAGTATTTGGCTACTTTTTTAGCATCAAAATTAGAAAAGGCCTTCCTATACCCATCTCTTCTCTTGAGAATAGTTACCCATGAAAGTCCAGCTTGTGCTCCCTCTAATATCAAAAATTCAAATAATTTTTGATCATTATGTTCAGGGGTACCCCATTCATTATCATGATAAGTGATATTTGGCTCATCTTTTGCCCATTGGCATCTCTTTTTCATAGTTTGGTTTATGAGGTGATGTAAAATATTAGTTGTCAAAGGAATGTATCATGAAATTAAATCCACAATTATTACAAATTAACAGAAATTTTCTAATCTGTTTTGTCATTTCAGCATCACTATCAGCAGTTGCAGCTCAACTACTAGGAGATCAAGAAAATTATGTTAACACAACTATTACAATAATAATTGGCTACATCATTTACTTTGGAATTTTTTCAGTCTTATTTTATTGGGATAACAAAGAGCGTTACAAATCTATGAAATCAAATTTAATAAAAAAAGAACTATTATCTTTGATTTCATCATTCGGAGTAGGTGAAATAATTTATCTTGGAATTAGATGGCCAACGCTATACTATTTCTTAGAAATAGGAATTGAACCGTATTTGGCATCACTAATTTCAGAAATTATTGCGACAGCTTGTTACATGGCATCAGTGACAGTTTTTCTTAGAAAAACAAAAACATTCTAGCTATTTTGCTAATTGTGTAACTAAATCAGTGGATGTAATAATTCCAACCACTTTGCCATTTTCAGTAACTGCAAGTTTTCTAATTTTTTTGCTAGTCATTCTTTCAGCAGCTGCAGAAATTGGTTCATT
>JAHELP010000034.1:9731-12947 GCA_024644105.1 Candidatus Nitrosopumilus sp.
AATCCCCACCATTCATGGATCATAACAATTCCAGGATAATTTCCATCAATCACAGGTTTTGCTAAATAGCCTGTTGTGTCACCATAATATTTTACAAGTTCCGAAGTTGTGGAAAATGAGCCCATAGTAAAAATTTCAGAGTTATTATTTTGATCATCATAATCAGGTAATACATGAATGGCCCATCCACGAACAATTAGCTTTTCAACAGTTGAAGGATTAACACATGCAGGCAATCCAGTTGATTGTTTTAACACCAGTGCTTTACCTTCAGTACATGTGACATTTGTGGGAAGAATTCCTTGAGCAATTTGTTTTAGTGGAGGGGGAAAATAGGCAATTGAAGAAATTGACTCCATTGGAACAATTTCAGAGCATAGTTTATCTCCACATACTTTATCTGACATTACATCCCAGCTAGATTTTCCTTTTGCCTGTACTGCATCAGCAAATGAGATACCTGAAAAAAATAATACAAAAAATAAAGATAACGAAAATAAAATCCTAAATGGAGATATCATGCATTTTAATCTCTTAGATAGCTTTTATACTATTTCACAAGACATGCAGGTTGGCATTAGTGTGTAAAGTATGAAAAGCCAACAATACTAAATTTTAGAAAGAATTTTTTTCTTTTTTTCTTGAAATTCTTTGGTAGTTATTATTCCGGCCTTTTGTAAATCTCCAAGTTTTTTCAATAAATCAAGATGTTCAGGTTTAGATTTTTGTAGATTATTTTTTGCTCTTAATCCAGATTTAATGCCAGATTTTGTTTTCTTTTTTAATTTTGAGCCAAAAACACTACCCTTTGAAGCAATTTTTTCACTAATTCTGTAGCCTTTATTCTTTGCATGCTTGATAAATTCTTCAGATTTTTGTCGTGTGACATCATCAATTACTTTGTGTTTTTTTGCCATAGAGCCCAATTCTTTTGCTTTCTTTTTGGCAAATCGAGATTGTAATTTGATATCCTTGATGATTTCATTTTTAGTTTTTTGTTTGTATCGTCGCGTATATTCTTCAATTACTAATATTGGAAATGGGCTATACTCCACATCAAGGTAATACTTGATTATAGTGTCATCAGGTAATTTTTTTAAATATTCTTTAATTGATTTTTCAGATTTTAATTCCACATATCTACTTGAAACATTACTCATAAAAAGATTCAAGTAGAAAAATTAAAAAATATAAAATCTAGTCTTGGTTTTGGTAGTAAAGTTTGATTACGGCCTCAACTACCATATTTGTATCACAGTCTATTTCGGTACTAACAAGTAGTAAATGCTCATCTCCAAGATAAAAGGAATAGCGCTTCACCTTATCGTATTCTCCCAAAGTGTATTTTGTTTTACCAAGCCACTTTGCCATATCTTTACGGGATTTCCAATCTAAAATAGAGATGTTAACTAGCTCATTTTCTGCATGCTCTGAAAGCAAATTTTCCACACCAGCCCTCATGCCTCCACCTTTACGAACGGCCCATTCATCATATACAGTTGCAAATCTAATTTTAGGATCGACATCTAAAATTTGTGAGCAAAATTTTTCATAATCCAATGATAATTTAAGATATAACGAATATTAGAGTTTTAAAAAATTATGGGCACAAAATCCTATGATTTTTTTATGATTTGAGCATTGCTTTGCACTAGGTACAAATTTAATGCAATAATAAAGAATTTAGAAAGTATTGCAGAATATTATTTTAGGAAGTTTCATAGTAGCGTTTGGAGTAATCATGGTTTTTGTTGGACATTATCTTAGCAAAAAAATAAGAATATTTCATGTGATCATTTACTTTATGGCAATATTTGTAATGATGACAGGAGTTTTATTATTAATAGCATATGACAAACCACCAATCTTTTTTAATTAAAAAAAATAAAAAAACTAAAAAAATCAACAAGCGAATTTTTTAGCGTTTGCTACTGCTCTTGCTACAATTATTGTCAGAACAACTGCAGCTATTGTAACTACTATTGCATAAATTAACATTGGACCAATTGCACTTTGTGTACCAAAGATTTCTTTGAAAATTGCTTTGATTGCATCATTCCATGCTAAAGCTGCAACTAAACCAAATGCTGCAGTAATTAATGCAGCAATCTTATCTAAAGCGATTACCTTTAGAGGTTCTTCTTTAACTTCGTCAGCCATATTACGTTTAATTTTCATGTTGCATATAATCATGGGGTGTATTTTCAAGTTGAAAAATAACTAGAACTAAGGAAAAGTATACTAATTTTAAAAAATAGTGAACTGGATAAAATTAAATTTTTGAAAAGAAATCATCAAGGGAATTTTCAAATTGTTTGTTTAGTTTTTGAAGATAATTGGGATCTACCGTAAGAGCATCTTGATCAAACCAAGGAGATGACAAATACAAACTTCTATTCATTTCTACTTGAATCCAAGGAAATGGCTTATTTCCATATGTTCTAGTAATATGTCCACCGTGAAATGGATCATTTAGAAATATCGCATCCCTATCAATAGAATACGCCTTAGATATAGAATCAGCTAATTTTTCAAGCATTTCTTGAGATGATGTTTGTCCATCATTATTTGAGAGACAAAATAGAGGTCTTGGATTGTTATGGCCATCAGGTGAAATACCCGGAGCAATAGCTGCCATAGAATGGCAATCAAGACATAATTGTAAATCTAATTCTTCAATACTTTTTTGAATCGAGCTATGATAAGGTGAATAGTATAATTCAATCAACATTTTACAAAGAGTGTCATCAGGAGTTTTTCCATTTGCATAAATGGGTTTTTGATAGCAAGTCATGCTTTTTATCAGACCATCAGGGTTTTCTGGAGGCATGTCTTCCATTGAACGATTAAGATCAACAAATGCTCTAGCAATAGTGGTTTTAATTACACGCTCAACTTTATCCCCTAAATCATAGAGTTCAATTACAAAAGGATCAGAATCATCAAACAAATCTTTGTTGGTGATTGCCAAGTATCCATCAAGTTCAGCAGGTTTTTGAGTTCCCCCATGTGGAATCGATAACAATACAGGTAATTTACTCAATTCAGTCCCTCCGCTGTTCCATCACGTCTAACTTCAGCAACACCTTGGAATCCATCTTGTGTTTGTAATTTCATTGTAGCATGGATGGCACCATGATAAAATGAATATCTTTCTTTAACAGAAATTTCATAACCCATTTCTTTAAGAAAGTTAATAATTTCAGTTCTAAATCC
>JAHELP010000006.1:0-23002 GCA_024644105.1 Candidatus Nitrosopumilus sp.
CCATGCCATTGTGGGTTATCTTCCATATGCTCAACTGATTTTCCTTTGATTGTTCTAGAAATAATTATTGTCGGTACACCTTTTGTAGCATTTGCTTTTGCAATAGCTGCATCGATTTGTTCAACTCTATGTCCATCAATTTCAATTACATTCCAGCCAAATGATCTCCATTTGTCACCTGTTTTCCATCTAGATGCATCCTTCCACATTTCTGAAAGATCATCTCCTTCTAAATTTTCATCTAGGGGCATAACTTTTTCAGTGTAAGAATCCTGTTGGATGAAATTTCTATCAAGAAAAGCTGTAAGATTATCAACTTTGTATTTTGCGGCAGTCATTGCTGCCTCCCAAACTTGCCCTTCATCAGATTCTCCATCTCCAATAATTGTATACACGTGATGATCTTTTGAATCAATTTTAGCAGCTAGTGCAATTCCTATAGAATATGATAATCCAGTACCTAAAGAGCCGCCACAAAATTCCACACCTGGGCATTTGAGGTCTGGGTGTCCCTGTAGTTTACTACCAAATTTGCGCAAAGTTTCAATTTCAGATTCCGGAAAATAGCCTGCAACTGCCATATTAGAAAACAAACCTGGAGCTGCATGTCCTTTTGATAAAACTAATCTATCCCTGTCTTCCCATGTCGGATTTTTAGGATCATATTTCAGATATTTGTTAAACAAACATCCCAAGATTTCAGCCATAGAAAACGATCCACCTGGATGACCAGAACCTGCAATATTGGTTCCTTTAATAACTAATTTACGAGCTCGAAGAATATTTTTCTTAATTTGATAATAGTTAAGCCCCATCTGCAACACTATCCTTGTAAATTGAATAAAAATCTACTTCTAAAAAACTGTAAATTTGAAAACTCCAATATGCGTTACAACCTAAAATGCTAATTTCTCAATTAAGATGTCATTGAAGATTCTACTTTATCTAACATAAATTTCAAAAATTCAGATAGTGGCTTTCTGTGTGAATATTTTGTATTCCATTCCTTCACAAGTTTATCATAAAACCTCCATTCATTTTCATCTTTTTTGAGATGAGTAATCATCATTTTTTCAAATTCTGCAAGTTCCCAATCAACAGGGCACATTATATTGCTCATTTGAATTAATTTTCCATTTTTTATTGCAAAAGGATATGATTTGCAAACTCCGGGTTTGAAATCATTAACTGTACATCTAAAGACATCTTTAGTTTCCTCAAGAAATTCACATCCTCCATTTTTCTGTTTTAATGCAAGATCTATCAAACCTTCTTTTACCTTAATTCCAAGTGAATAGTCCTTTGCTCCATAAATTTCTAAGAAATTCTCAGGTGCCAACCCCAATCCAACTGAAAGTCGGTAAACATCATGGGCATTGACAAATATTACATATTCTTTACAACAATCTGTATGGCATGTTACACAGGGAAATTCTCCAGTTTTTGATTTATCAGAATCAGGATTTTCTTGCAGTATTTCCATAAATAATTAAAACAAAATTCAAGTATATACTTTGTAAAATTTTAATTTGATAGTTACATAGTGTTATTATGGAAATTAGAGAAAAATCCCCAATTGTATTATTTGACAACCAGTGTTATCTGTGTATAAAATTTGCAAAAATTGTGAATTTTTTTGCCAGAGGTAAAATTACAATCATAGGACATTATTCAGAATTTGGGGAAAAAATCAGAAAAGAGATTTTAGATGAATCAGCTTTGGATATGTTTTGGTTTATCAATAAAAAAAGGGCATATGGAGGAAGAGCAGCTTTATTGCCATTACTAAAATCAATTCTATCTGGGAAAACAACAATGACATCACAGGTGAAATTTGATGAGGAATGTCAACAAGATTGTAAAACGGTTAAAGCAGTTTTTGTAAGATCATCTAGTCTATTAACAAATAGTAGGATAATAGATCTAAAGTAAATCTAAATAATACTTTAAAAAATACAATTTTACAGTGAAAATAAAAACTGAAAGTTCTGCAAAAAAGAAAACTAGTCTACTATGTGGATTTGTATTAGAAAATAGCAACAAAGTTCTTGGATTACCAAAATTTGATTCAAAAACAACTGCTTCACTCAACCAATCAATCAAAGATATGGAAGGGAAACTAGGAAAATTAAACATCATACCATTATCAGGAAAAAATCCTGTTCAAAGAATAATGCTTGCAGGATTAGGTAAAAAAGAGAATTTAACAAAAGATACAATCAGATTTGTCTCAGGAAAAATTGCTCAAAAAGCAAGAGAGTTAAAACTAAAAGAATTTTCAATTATTACACCTCCTAGCTTTGTAAATGAACCAATATCTTCAATTTCTCAAATTATTGAAGGAACTAAAATGGCACTTTACAAATTTGATAAATTCAAGGCAGAAAAAGCTGAATCATCCCCAGATCTTACAATCATAGTTTCAAAATCAAATAAAATTTCTAAAGCTATCAAGACATCTGAAATTATAGCAAATGGAGCAATATTTACAAAAAGCATTGCAAACTTACCTCCAAACGAATGTACACCAACCACATTAGCTAATTTTGCAAAGACTGTTTCTAAAAAGAACAAAATGAAATGTACTGTTTTTTCAGAGCCTGAATTAAAGAAGAAAGGTTTTGGAGGAATCTCAGCAGTGGGTCAGGGGAGTACAAACCAACCAAAATTAATTATTTTAGAACACAATCGTGGACCAAGAAATGAAAAACCAATTGTTCTTGTAGGTAAAGCTGTTACTTTTGATACTGGGGGCATTTCATTAAAGCCCGGAGCTGCAATGGATGAAATGAAGTTTGATAAATGTGGTGGATGTACAGTTCTGGGAATTATGAAAGCAGTGTCAGAATTAAAACTACCAGTAAATGTAGTCGGCATTATTCCTTCAGTAGAAAATATGCCAGGTGGAGAATCATACAGACCTGGTGACATCATAAAGTTGTACAGTGGAAAAACTGCAGAAATTCTAAATACCGATGCAGAAGGGCGATTGATTTTAGCTGATGCATTATCCTATGGTGAAAAACATTATTCACCAAAAGCAATTATTGATTTTGCAACATTAACAGGAGCATGTATTGTAGCACTTGGAAATAATGTAGCTGCAATAGTATCAAATGATGAAAAGCTAAAAAAGAAAATTAACGAGGCATCTAAAAGAACTACAGAAGAAGTTTGGGAGCTTCCATTGAATCAAGATTATATGGATATGATAAAATCAGATGTTGCAGATATGAAAAATGTTGGAATTGGAAGAGCAGCTGGAACTATTACAGCTGCTGCATTTTTAAAAAATGCAATTGAGAAAACACCTTGGACTCATATAGATATCGCAGGTGTTGCATGGACACAAGGAGCTACAAAAGAAAAATCATACAACCCAAAAGGTGCAACAGGTTTTGGTGTAAGATTAATTTTAGATTATTTGCAAAATTTAAAAAATTAGTATCCTCTACTATTTCTATCAGGAGTGCCAACATTTGGATTTCTCCAACCATGTTTTTCCATCATGTGATTTAGTAAACGAATATCATTATCACATATTTCTCCACAAACGCTACAATTTGGCATTTAATTCACATCAACCCAATTAATTCAATATTAAAAGATTGATTGAAAAGTAGAAAATGCCAGCACCGTTGCTTCCCAAGAGCTCTCGCATCTTAGTAGCACAACAGCGACATTAGGTTTGACTTCCAAGTTCGGAACGGGATTGGGTCGCACCCTAACGCTATGGCCGGCTTGAAATTTAACATCAAATTCTCATCTATTAACGTAACGCCAGATTTGAAATATGCTCAAAATAGGTATAAAGCAAAGAAAATACTCGATTAGAGCATGACCCATAGAGTAGCAGTTCTAGATCAGGATCTATGCCAACCACAAAAGTGTGGATTAGAGTGCATAAAGTACTGCCCAGTCAACAAATCAGGCGCAGAATGTGTTACGATTAATGAAGAATCAAAAAAGGCACAGATAGATGAAGATATTTGTAATGGGTGTGGGATTTGCGTCAAAGTTTGTCCATTTGATGCAATTACAATTGTTAATCTTGCAAGTGAACTTGCTACAGATAAAATTCATCAATATGGAATGAACTCATTTAGACTCTACAAATTACCGACACCAAAAAAAGGCGAGGTTGTTGGGTTGCTTGGAAGAAATGGAATGGGAAAAAGTACAGTTGTTAATATTCTATCAGGAAATCTTAAACCAAATTTGGGAAGATATGAAAATCCACCAGAGTGGGATGAAATTTTAAAACATTATAGTGGAACAGAACTAAAACAACATTTTGAAAAGATTGAAAAAAATGAAATCCGTGCATCAATTAAACCACAACAAGTGCATCATATTGCACAAGCATTCAAGGGAACAGGAAAAGAACTTTTGGACAAATACGATGAACGTGGAGTATCAAGAGATCTGATCAAAGAATTAGGATTAGAAAACTCTATGGAGCAGGGTTTAGATGAGTTAAGTGGTGGAGAATTACAAAGAATTGCAGTAGCTGCTGCTGCATCAAAAGATACAGAGTTTTATTTTTTCGATGAGCCATCTTCATACAACGATGTTTTTCAGAGAACAGGTGTTGCACGAGTTATACAAAATTTAGCAAAGATTGGGAAAAGTGTAATGGTGGTGGAACACGATCTTACATTGTTAGATTTTCTTAGTGATTATATCGAAGTGTTATATGGTGAACCCACAGCATATGGTATTGTTTCTAGTGTCTTATCTACAAAAGTTGGAATCAATGTTTTCCTTGATGGTTATTTACCAACTGAAAATGTAAGATTCAGAGATAAAAAATTCTCTTTTGATGTTTCATCTTCAGTTACAGATATTTTTCAAGAAGACAGTGACATTCTAACATATCCTAAACTAGAGAAAAAATACTCTTCATTTTCAGTAACAATTGAGCCTGGAAGAGTAAGAAAAGGTGAAGTTTTAGGAATAATGGGTGCTAATGCACTTGGAAAAACAACTATGATGAAAATGATTGCAGGAGTTGAAAAGCCAGATTCTGGAAGTATTGATAAGAAAATAAAGATTGCATACAAGCCACAGTATCTTCAAAATGATCTTGATGTAGAAGTAATATCAATTCTGGATAAAGCAAATGGTAATCCAGTCGAAGGAAGTATGGAAGAGGAGCAAATTCTAGATCCATTAAAAATTAAAAAATTATACAATAAATCAATCAAAAATCTTTCTGGAGGGGAACTGCAAAAAGTAGCAGTTGCATCATGTCTATTACAAAAAGTAGATTTGTATGCATTAGATGAGCCATCAGCATTTTTAGATGTAGAAGATAGAATTGCAGTTGCAAAATTTTTACAAAAGTTTGTTCGTTCCTTTGGAAAATCAGCAATCATTATTGATCACGATTTACAATTAATGGATCTTATTTCAGATTCAATGATAATATTTGAAGGGGAATCAGGTTCTGCAGGAGTTGCGACATCACCAATGCCTAAAGCAGATGCCATGAATAGATTCCTAAAATCACTTGACATGTCATTTAGACGTGATGAAAAAAGTCTTAGACCTCGCGTGAATAAATTAGAAAGTAGGTTGGATAAGGATCAAAAAACAAGTGGAAATTTCTACTACAAACATTGACTCGAATGCTAAAAAAAGCACTAGAGAGTGTGCTCACAAAAGAGGAAAGCGATGAATTAATTTCTGCATTTGATCAGATTGGTGATATTATTATTGTAAGAATTCCAGACTCGTTACTTTCAAAAAAGAAAATAATTGGAAAAACATTGTTAGATGAAGTAAAAATTGTAAAAAGTGTATTCTATCAGGCTTCTGCAGTAGAAGGTGATTTTCGTACAAGAGATCTTGAAATTCTTGCAGGAGAAGACAATACAGAAACAGAATACAAAGAATTTGGATGCAGATTCAGAGTAGATGTCAAAAATGCATTCTTTTCACCCAGATTATCTACAGAAAGAGAAAGAATTGCAAATTTAGTTCAAAACGGGGAGATAGTGACTAACATGTTTGCAGGTGTTGGAATGTTTTCCATCATGGCTGCAAAAAAGAAAGAATGTACCGTGTATAGTCTTGACATTAATCCAGTTGCTTCCAAATTATGTGATATCAATATTGGTTTGAACAAACTTGCAGGAGATGTAATTTCAATAAATGGTGACGCATCTGAGATTATCAACAATCAGTTAGAGAACAAATCAGATAGAACCTTGATGCTACTACCTGAAAGATCTGATGAGTTTTTAGAATCTGCAATTAAAACAACCAAAAGTGGAGGAATTATTCATTATTATTCACATATTCATGCAGACAAAAAATTAGATGCGGGAAAACTATCTGAGAAACACTATCTTGAAGTAACACCAGTAAAATCAGAGATTTTAGATTCAAAGATTGTGCGAGCAGTAGGACCAAGATATTATCAAACAGTTGTAGATGTAAAAATTTTCAAATAAACTAATCTTCAGAAGTAATTGAAGCTGGTGATGGTTTTGTTGTTGCCATTACATAACCTATCCATGCCACTACTCCTAAAATTCCACCCGCAATCATAAGAACTGACAATTGTAAAACAATTGGACTCCATTCAGATAGCATTAACAAATATGCATAAAGGAAAAAGCCTCCAATACAAAGTACAAAAATGGTAATACCCATTCCTTTTCGTTTATCCATGCCGAAGAATTTTTGCTGAGTTATTTATTGTTTTGAACTATTGTAATTCAATTGCCATGAGATATGCATCCTCACCATCTCGATAATAGGCGTTTAATTGTTGTCGAATTACAAATCCCATCTTTTCATACAATCGTACTGCTTCATTATTGCTACATCTAACTTCCAAATAGAATTCATCACATTTCCTTAATTTTACACCGTTTACTGATTCTTCAACAAGTGCTTTTCCAATACCTTTTCTTCTATGTTCTTCAACTACAGCAATAGAAACAACGTGGCCTTTTTTGACAAACCCGAGTTTCTTAAAATTTGAAAAGCCAAATTCAGTTTTACACATTATGTATCCAACATATTTTCCGCCAATTTCTGCAACAATAAAGGCCTCAGGAAGTTCAGCAAGTAAGCTTTCATAGAAATAATCAGAATAGTGCTCGGGTAGAGTTTTTAGGTTAATTTCCATTACAGAGATAAGATCGCTTGGTTCTGCTCTTCTAATGTTACAATCTCCCAATTGTCTTAGAATAACTTGCATGTTTACATATAGAATTATGATTATTTATTTTTAAACCAAAAGACCATTTAATGGAAAAATCCAGTTTTAAACAGATGGAAGACGACCCCTCACAAGACGATATCATTTCAATAGTGAATTCAATATTTCAGGTCAGTGACTATAACAAAACTGAATTTTCTTTGGAATTTAGAATAGAAGATGTGGATTTCAAATCAAAGTTTGAAGGCTTGGCAAGAAAATTAGAAGATATGAGATATGTATGTAAATTAGAAAAGATGGAAGGCAGCCTATATGTCATCATTCAAAAATTCTCACCTAAAAAACAAAGAAGGTGGATGAGTACAGCGTGGACTCCAAGATTATTGTTTGCAATAGTTATTTCATTTGTAATGATTGATGGATACTATAGAACGTCAGGTACAAATTCAATTGTTGAGATTGGGGATCCTCTTGAAATGGCAGCAGTGTATACACTATCATTATTAGGAATTTTAGGAGTTCATGAATTAGGTCACATCGTTGCAGCTAAGGCACATGGACTAAAAACTACTTGGCCATATTTTATTCCGGGACTTCCAGTAATTGGCATACCAACTTTTGGTGCATTTATCCAATCAAAGGGACTTACCATTAATCGAGAAATTCTGTTTGATGTTGCAATTGCAGGTCCAATTGCGGGGCTAGTTATTGCAATAATAGTTTCAATTTTTGGCGCATATACAGCACCAGTTTTAGACTCAGAGATGGCTGCAGGATTATTTGAAGATGACAGATTGATGGAATGGAATCAAGGTGAGCCATTACTAATGACTGCGAGTTTAGCTATGTTTGGCAAAGGTGGTTCAGGGTATGAAGTAATTATGACGCCAGTAATGTTTGCCGCATGGATTGGATTCTTGATCACATTTTTGAATTTGCTTCCTGCATGGCAATTAGATGGAGGTCACATGGCAAGAACTCTACTTGGAGTAAAGCTTCACAGATATGCAACATATGGAAGTATGGCAATTCTTGTTTTGTTAAATTATTGGTTAATGGCAATTTTAATTCTAATACTGAGTTCAAAAAACCCTAGCGCATCACCACTAGATGATGTTTCACCGCTTTCAAGAAATAGAAAACTTGCATACATTGGAATTATTGTTCTAGCAGTATTGTGTGCACCTTTGCCATCTGATTTTATGTCAGGTCTATTACCTTAACAACAGTCTAGCACCATCAGTAACTACTGCAACTTTTTGACGTGCTCCTTGAGTTTTCAGAATATAATCCATTGAATATTTTATTCCCTGCATAGAGACCATGTTGAGTTTCTTTGCATAAAATTCAGGTAGAATTGAGACTAGCCCAATTTGGAAATTCTTTTGAATTTCTGAGAGGAATAGCAAATCTTCCATTCCATCAATGTATTTTGTAGGATTTCGTAATTGTTCAAGTGTTAATCTGTCTTCAATGTATTGTTGAAGTGCATCAGAACCTAGACCACCTTTACATTCAGCAACTAGAATTGCAAGACCATCCTTTTTGATAGCATTAGAACAATTCCAGAGAGATGAAAAAGAGTTTCCTAGATTATCATTACTTGAATCCTTTCCAGTACTAATTACCATTGTTTTGTGCTGACCAACATCCTTGATCGAATTAGACTCTAGGATTTTTGTAGATGAGATGGTTTCTGATGGATGTCCAATCGAGAAATCTATAATTCCCTCAGAGTTTGCAACAATTTCTATTCCTTGAATTTCAAAATTATCTGAAAATTTTTTCGCTTCGGTTAAACTTTCAGAATATTGTCCAGGGGTGGGAAGATTTCCTTGTCTTTTTGCATAAGCTGAAAGCATTGATTCCTGCCCAAACTTTTTGATAAGACGTGTAGAAATAGTCTCATATCCAAATAATCCATTAAATTCCATCTCTCCCATGAATACAAGATTTGAATTTGAAATTCCAACATCATCAAACTCATTAATTGAACTTCCTTCAGGTAACCCAGATTTTACTAAATTCAGGATTTTTTTATCAGTCAATATTTTTGGAAATGGTTTTGATTTTTGCTCACATAATGTAAACAGTGAAGAGATAATTTTTAGAATAGATTTTGAATTATGTAATACAACTAGTTCCATTGGTTTAGATAAATCAAGAGTGTTTAGTTTTTCATTGATCGCAGAATCATCTAAAATTTTACCTTCTGAATCAATTTTTTGCTCTAGATTTTCAGCCTTTATATCCAAAACTACGTCGGTAATTCCATAATTTAACCAGATTTCAGGCATATTTACTCCTCAATACAAAACAAAATAAATCCAGTGTAGTTAACTTTTGTATGGAATTTGTAAAAGAGTTTGCAACCTTTTTGCATGATAAAGGCATCATAAAGTTTGGAGACTTTACACTAGCTAGTGGGAAAAAGAGTTCGTATTACGTAGATTTAAGATTAGTTCCAAGTTATCCTATTGAGTTTAGAAAGATGGTAAAATATCTTGAAAATGAAATTAGTCAAGATATTGGATTAGATAATTTTGAGTCAATTGTTTCAGTTCCAACTGGAGGGTTAGTGATTGCATCAGCTTTGGCAATTGAAACTGTAAAACCGCTAATCTATGTTAGAAGCAAACCAAAAGATTATGGAACATCAAAGTCAGTTGAAGGGAAAATACATGATGATATGAAAGTCGTAATGATAGATGATGTTGCTACTACAGGAGGTTCTGTTGTAAATGCAATAAAATCTCTAAAGGAGGTCAATATTTCAGTAAAAGATGCATATGTCATTGTAAATAGAATGGAAGGAGCTGATGAAGCATTATTGGAGTTAGGAGTAAAAATGCATTCAATTCTAAATATTTTGCAAATCACTGAAGCATTATTTGAACAGAATTTAATTGATCAATCAGTTCTTGAAAAAGTGAAAGAACAAATCAACAAGTAAGTTTTGGCAGCTCAGTCAAATGCCTTCCAATCATCAATTCAGATATAACTCTGATTCTTCATTGCGGCCAGATAATTTTTAATTTGCTCATTTTAAAACTAATGGAAAATAATGGGCCCGAAGGGCTTCGATCCCTTGGCTCACCGGTTATGAGCCGGTTACTCTACCAAGCTGAGTTACGGGCCCTAAGCAAAGGAACTTTTTCTCAGGTATAAAATGTTATGAGATTAACAGTATTCTTCATAACAACTATCAAGCAACAAATTTTGTGCTGAAATTGATTTATCTGCAATTTCAATCAATTTGCTAGAATCAATAGAAGATTTCTCTAGAATATTTCTCCATGATGCTGTATGTCTAATGTCAGCTTCTGTATGAAGTTTAAAGTATTCTGTAGCTTCATCATTTGTCATTCCATAAAATTCTGCCAATCCATCAAGTTTGGTTTGGCTTATTTTTGGAATTTCTTTTTCAAATGCATACATTGCACAAGCACCGCCATCAAAGGTATCCATTAATTGATTCAGGTCGGATACTGCTTTTTGTGTTTTAGTAGTTCCTGAATATGAAATTAATTCATCTTCAGATATTCCAAGTTCGCCAGCAAAAGCAATCCATGATTTAATATGATCAGATTCTTCTTGTTGATTCTCAACTAGTTCACCAACTACTGTGTCAGGAGACTTTGCAATAATTGGAGTCATAAAAGAAGGAACTGCTTTTACAAGTTGGAAATATTCTTTTGAATAACCTGCAAGAGATTCCTTTGTTAATTTCCCATCAGACCACATTTGGTAGAATGGATGTTTTAGTAAACTTCTTTCTTCAATCATTTCATCAATTTTCTGTATTATATTCATGATTCATATCAAAATTTGCCAATAAAAAAATCTTTGTTGTTTACAAAAGATTTTATGATGATAATGCAGAATTTTCATGGGTTCCAGTGGTGTAGACCGGTCAAGCATTTTGCCCTTTCAAGGCAAAGATCCCGGGTTCAAATCCCGGCTGGAGCACCAAGATTTATTTACTTATGGGAAAGTTTTTTGATCAGGCCCATCTTGGACAGGAAAAATATCGAGATAAATCCTCTACTTGAAACCTATGGAAAATACATTCAACGTATTGATCAAGCTTTAGAAAATGAACTTGGAATTTATTCAGAATCAGAGTTTATTGAGCCTCTGAAATATTCCTTAGAGGGTGGGAAACGAATTAGACCCATTATTTTGAATTTAGCAGCTGAGAGTGTGGGCAAAATTGATGAAAATGTCCTTTCAGCATGCTGTGCAGTTGAATTCCTTCATATGGAATCAATTATCCATGATGATATTATTGATAATGAAACAATGAGAAGGCAAAAAGATCCTTTTCATGTAAAATACGGTTACAATACTAGTGTACTAACAGGAGATTTTGTTTTGGGTTTGATTCTTGCAATATCATCCCGATTAGACAATGCTAGAATTACAAAGGATTTGGCAACTACTGCCATGCTAATGAGTGAAGGGGAAATGATTGAGGGTAGATTAGAAACTAGTGAGGATGTAACATTTGATGATTATCTAAAAGTAATTGAATACAAAACAGCAGTAGCATTTCAAGTTGCAGCAAGAATAGGTGCAATTATCGCAAACGGATCAGAGGAACAAATTGAGGCATTAACTGAATATGGAAAAAATATAGGAATTGCATATCAAATTCGTGATGATTTACTAGACTGGAAAAATGAAGATAAACTATTCAATTTGTTAATTAAGAAAAGTTCAGATCCTAGAGATGTCTTTAACAAAATGGAAGATTTACTAAAAGAATATTCAGAAAAAGCAAGAACCGCATTGAGAAAAATTCCAGATAGTGATGCAAAAATAAATTTAGATAATTTAATTAAATTTACTTCGTTTAAGGCATAATACCTAAACTAATTACTGGTGTTGCCAACTCTACAAATTTGAGTAATGGTTCTGGATATACACCAAATCCTACTAAGAAGATAGTAGAGAATATCATAACTGCAATAATTGATTTTGGTTCTGCAACTCTCTTTTCTGTTTCTCCTTCAAAGTACATCTTTCTTGTAATCCAACCATAGTATGCAAGTGATAATGCACTGTTGAGAACACCAGCGATTGCAAGCCATGGAGCCCACCATAAAGCAGAAGTTGCATCTAAAGCACTTCCAAATAGCATCAATTTACTCCAGAATCCTGAAAGTGGAGGCACACCAGCCAATGCAAAGAGTGCAATGACTAAACCTAATGCAGTAATTGGCATTCTTCTTCCTAATCCCTTTAGTTTGTCAATGTGAGTTACTGCAAGTGTAGTAACAATACCTGCAATTGCAATAAAGGCAGCACCTTTCATCACAGCGTGATTCATTATTTGATACAAAGAGCCTTGTAAACCAAGAGAACTGTGTGGAGCTACAGCAAGTCCAATCAAAATGTATCCTGCATGTGCTATACTGGAATAAGCTAACATTCTAGAGATGTTCTTTTGCATAATTGCTGCAACGTTTCCTATTGTCATTGTCATTACTGCAATAATTCCTAGAGCCAAAGTCCAATCAAGATTTAGAACAACCATACCCAGAACAACAATTCTAATTGTTGCAGCAAAACCTGCTTTCTTTGTTGCAGCAGCTAGTAGTGCTGTGATTGTAGGTGGAGCACCCTCATAGGTATCTGGTAGCCATTGATGGAATGGAACAAGACCCATTTTGAATCCGAATCCCGCAATAAACATTCCAACTGAAAGTAATGCAAGAGGTAGCAGCGAAGGATCAAGTGTTGAATAACCTTGAATTACTTCTCCAATGTTTGTAGAACCTGTTAATCCATAAGAAATTGAAATTCCGTAAACTATGATTGCAGATGACAATGCACCAAAGAGGAAATATTTTAGAGCGGCTTCATTTGAGCTTGGATTCTTTTTCATATAACCAACTAGAATGTAAGTTGGAATACTCATGAGCTCCCATGCAACAAATAACATTATCAAATCGGTAGAGTATGCAACTAGAACCATACCAATTGTTGCAAGTAAAATTAGTGAATAGTAAACAGCCGGAGAATTATGTTTTCTCATATAATTAAAAGAGCCAACAGTTGTGAAGATAGCAACAATTAGCATTGCTATTGCAAAGAATCCTCCAAATGCATCATCTACAATTACATCTTCAGAGAATAGAGCCGAAGAAGCAATATTTTCAGCGTAAAATTGGTATCCAACATATCCCATGGATACAATCAAGGCTGCAAATGCAATGACAGCATAAAATGAGTTTGATCCTTTTTCCTTTCTTGCAATGCTAATAATTGGAAGAATAATTCCTACAGTTCCCAAAATAGCAATCAATACTAATGGAGTTGAAGTAATTTCGATCATCTCATAATTCTCCTATATCAACAATATCAGAACTACGAATAGTAATCCTGCTCCAAATACGAATAGATATGATTGTGAAACACCAGTTTGGGTTCCTTGTACAACTTTAGCGCTCCATCCAACTGCTTTTTGAACTCCATCATTCATACCGTAATCGATAGCTGTCTTTTCAAAGTATCTGAAAATTCCTCTTGCTAACCATAGTGGTGCTACAACAAAGCACCAATAGATTATTGCATTAAGGTACCATCTGTTTAAGATGACTTTGTGAATTGCGTAAAAGAAAATGTTTGAATTTACAAATTTTACTGGATCAACCCATCTTCCAATATAGAAGATATATCCTAGTCCAATACCTGTTGCAAATGCTACTAGTGATGAACCAAGTGCAACTGGGTTAAGTCCTTGTAAGAATTCTGGTAAGATTGATGCTTCAGCGGCTGCATGGTCAGAGTGGATACCAAATGAGTGTTCAAGATATTCTTCGAACAAATGATGTAGTCCTTGTTCTGTAGATAGTCCAATGAGTCCAATACCAATTGTAAGAACTGCAAGAATTCCATATGGAACCCACATTGATAATGATGCTTCGTGAATATGATGTCCTTCTTCTTCCATCTTTTCGATGTGTTTGCTCTTCTTTCCAAAGAAGACCATTCCAATCATTCTTGTTGTATAAAATGCAGTGATAACGGCAGTTAGTACTGCAATAATGTATAGTGGCATTGCCCAATCATTTCCAGATGTATAAACTGCAGCAAAGATTGCATCCTTACTCCAGAAGCCTGTTGTGATAAATGGGGCACCCATTAATCCAAGTCCTGCAGCCCACATGAATGCATAAGTTTTCTTCATCTGTTTTCTCAATCCACCCATATCAGTCATGAATCTAGAACCAACTATATGCAACAGAGAGCCTGCTGCCATGAATAATGAAGCCTTGAACATTGCATGGGAAATTAGATGGAAGAATCCTGCGGTATAACCATCAACATATTGATGAGACAGTCCTGCTACACCTAATGCCATCATCATGTAACCAATTTGAGAACCAGTAGAATATGCAAGAACTTTCTTAATTTCAGGGTTAACCATTCCTTGAGTTGCAAGTAGTAATGCAGTGATTGCACCAACCCAAGCTACAATTTCAAAGAATTGATCTGCCATAATTCCGGCAGCACCTAAAGCAAATACAAGCGGACCAATTCTTGCAACCAAGAATACACCGGCTTTTACCATTGTTGCTGCGTGAATTAATGCAGATACTGCAGTAGGTCCAGTCATTGCTTCAAGCAGCCATTCGTTTAGTGGGAATTGTGCAGACTTTCCTATAGCACCACCAAAAAGCAAAACAAAAGCTGGGACCAGTAATCCTTGAGCAGCCATCGTAGTCGCCCAATCAGTAGAACCCATTAATTCTTTAAATCCAAAAGTTCCTGCAAACAAGAATATCAAAAGCATACCTGCAATCATCATTACATCACCAACCTTTGTCATGATGAATGCCTTCATTCCTGCATGTGTTGGAGCATAGTAATCTAGCATACCAAGAACTGTACGTCCTTCAACACCAACATGATCTTTCTTTTTATCACGATACCAAAAGCTGATCAAAGCATATGATGCAAGTCCTACTCCTTCCCATCCAAAGAAGACTTGTAACAAGTTATCAGATAATACAATTAATTGCATTGAACCGATGAAAAACATCATCCAGAACCAGAATCTTGTAATATCTTTGTCACCCTTCATGTAACCAGTACTGTAAATCATAATCAGGAATGAAATCCAGCCAACGACATTTGCCATAATTATTGAAAGAGGATCAGCTAAGACTCCTGCTTTGAGACCAATTGCTTCTATCCACATTATTTGATCATGAACTTCATGAGCCTCTAGAGCCATTGGAAGAAGTGATGCTGCAGATAATGCACTCATTAAGGCAAATGCTACTGCAACATAACCAGTTGCATGTTTTGATAGCTTACCTACTCCTGGAATGATCATTGCTGCTGCAAATGGTAAAATCCAAACTAACCAGGCACTTGCAGCTCCAACTTCAAATGGTAATCCTAAAGATTCTGTTGCCATAATCTAAACTCCTAGCACTCCATTCATGTAAGGAATAATTGTCTTCAAGAAAATATCTGGATAAATACCAATTACAATTGAGAATCCTGCCAATACCATCATAGGAGCTGTCATGTACCAACTTCCTTCTTTGACATTTTCAAGATGTTCAGGAGTCTTTCCAAAGAACACACGTTTTAGCATCCAAAGCATGTAAGACATTGTTAGGGCAGTTGCAACAAGTCCCAAACCAAATGTGACTGCTCTTAGAGTTGAGCCTTCTGCAATTGCAGTTTCTAATGCACCGTAAAATAGAATCCATTCGCCCATAAATCCACTGGTTGGTGGAACTCCCATGATTGTCAATGCACCAATAACAGCACAAACTGCAGTGATTGGCATTTTACCTGCTAATCCACCTAATTTTGAAATGCTTCTAGTTCCGACTTTGACAATAATAATTCCTGCCATCATGAAGAGGATGCCTTTTCCAATTCCGTGAGTTACATACATCATCTCTGCACCAGCCAAACCAAATGAAGACATCGAACCAATTCCAAACAAAAGATAACCCATCTGACTGATACTAGAATATGCAAGAAGACGTTTCAAATCATCTTGCATCAATGCCATTGCACCACCATAAATCATGGTGACAAGACCCCAGATATGGAACCAAATTGAAAGTTCTGCAAATGTTAATGGTAAGAATTCTACAATTAATCTAAAAAGACCATATGCACCAATTCCGATCATTGCTGGTGACAAGAGTGCACTGATTGGTGTAGGTGCTGAACCGTGGACATATGGAAGCCAAACATGGAACATAAAGACTGCAAGTTTTACTCCCAGTCCTATTGAAATCGCAACCGCTGAATACAGCGCAATATCTGCTGGAATTTCAGATTCTTTGATATCAGCAAAATCAAAACTACCCAGCGTAAGACCAATCATCAAAAAGCCCAAAAGTAAAACTACTGCTCCAGCATGAGTCCAAAACAAGAACATTAAACCAATCTTTCTTCTTGGACCATCACCCCAAAGAGCAACCAAAAAGAAACCAGGGATTAACATTACTTCAAAGAAGATATAAAATTCAATCAGGTTAGTTGATAGAACAGTTCCAAGCATACCCATTGCAAACACAAGGTATAGTGCAAAGTAAAGACCAGATTTTGCATTTACATAATCAGAAAGAGCTGATGATTCAACAACTGAAGTTTGACCACTTGCAGATGAGTTTAGATTCTTTTCTTCTTCAAATTGTTCGTGGAATTTGTGAATCATGTATGGCTTTGAGTAGAGTGCTAAGATTGTTGATAGCACGTAGATGATGATTGCAAATGGTGATGCTAGTCCATCCAATAAGAATCCAAATTCACCGAACTGTTCTGTCCATGGATAATGCTCCTCTACGGTTCCAGATAGTGCTGCGTTAATTACAAGAATTGTTGTGTATAGTAGAATTGCAAATGTAAACCACATTGCAGGAGTTGGTCCAACTTTTCTTCCAATAATGTAGGCTACTGGTGATAATAGTAGTGGCAAGAAAACTGCCTGTAATAATGCATATTCCATTAGCCCTTCAAGCTCCTAAAGTCTGCAATATCGACATTCTGATACATTCTGTATGCTACAATGATTAGTGATAATCCAACTGCAACTTCAGCTGCTGCAATTGCAATTGAGAATAATGCCATGGTTTGTCCACCGCTATGAGGTAGGAATCTACCAAAAGCAACAATGTTCAAGTTTGCTGCATTGATAATAATTTCAACTGCAAACAACATTCGAATAAAATTACGTTTTACTGCAAGGCCGTAAATTCCGATACCAAGTAGTGCAACAGACACTAAAGTAAAATCAACTAGCTCGCTGGTCATTCTCCACATCCTCTCGTTTTGCTAAAACTAGTGCACCTGTAACAGAACCTGCAAGAATTAATCCCATGAGAATTAATGCAGGCCAATAATATGTTACAAAGTCAGTACCAATATCTCTAAAGTCAGTTGCAGGCTCATCAGTCGTAATTGTTTTGATACCTGAATCTAAGAATACAGCCCCTAATGATACCATAATTACTAACATCAATCCAATGCCTGCAAACTTTCGTCTCTTGTCTTCAATTTTGTTGAAGATTAATTCTCTTTTTACAAGCATTACAGTAAACAAAATCAAAACAGCAATAGAACCTACGTAAACTGCTAGTTGGAATAATGCAACAAATGGTGCATCAAGCAAGAAAAAGAATCCTGCAATACCACCCAAAGTTCCCATCAAAGCAATTGAACCATAAATTAATGATCTTAATTCAAGTGCAGCAATTGCTGAACCAATTGTAATTACTGTTAATGCAAGAAATGCAGCATCAGCCATGTGTTGCACCTCTATCAGATATTTGGATTTCACTATCTTGTGCAACGTATGGTTTTACCTGAAGTTGTGCAGGAGTGTAAATCAAACCTTCTTTTGAAAATGAAGATAGTTCATAATCATTTGTCATGTATAGTGCATAGAATGGACATGCATCAACACAGAGACCACAGAAAACACATTTTCCATAATCAATTTGCGGCATGATTGATTTTTTATTTTGTTTTTGCTCTTCTGGAACTTTTACCATTGCAATTGCTTCTGCAACACCTTCACATGCAATTGAACATAATTGACAACCAGTACAGTGATCATGAAATAGCATATGTCGTCCTTTCAATCCTGCAATTCCAACACCTGTAGATGGATCAAATTGATAACCATCACCTACAAACTTTAGTTTCTCTTCAGGATAACGAAGAGTAAATCGTTTAGTAGCAATATGTTTAATTCCTGAATTTAATGCGCGAATAATACCAGTTGCAGTTCCCATTATTGTAATCCTCCCGGTCCTAGCACTCCAGCGTAAAGCAATCCAAGTGCAATAAAGATGTTAACGAAGGCTAGTCCAATTAATTTAGTCCAACCAAGATTCAATAACATATCAACTCTGATTCTTGGGAAAACTCCTCGAGGTAACAAAATGAAGAATATTACAGCTACTGTTTTTAGAACAAACCAAAGTGTGCCATTAAGCATTGCTTGATCAAATAGTGGCAATCCAGGGAATGGTCCTGCAACTACTGGACCAAGTTCAATTCCTTCAAGAAGTTCTGGAGGGAAAGGAGGTACAACCATTGGACCGTTCCAACCACCTAAGAAAATTACAACAAACAATGCTGCAAACGCGTAGAGTTTAAGATAAGTTCCTAATTGAACTAGACCATACATCATTCCAGATAATTCTGTTAACCATCCTGCTACAATCTCACTTTCTGCCTCTGGCAAATCAAATGGAATTCTTTCTAATTCTGCAAGCATTGTGATAAAGAATACAATTGCTCCAACTGGCAAAAATACAATCCATGGGAAACTAGATTGACTAGCCGCAATTTGAGACAGATTAAGAGAACCAGTTAACATCACAACACCGAGTAAAGATAAGATTAATGGAATTTCAAATGAAACCATTTGGAATAGTGCTCTGATACCACCAATGAATGGGAATTTACTGTTTGCAGACCATGCAGAAAGAATTGTAATTATTGGGAAAAATCCAATTACTGCAAATACACCTAGCAATCCCATCTCAACATCTGCTACTACCCAACCAGGTGCAACAGGAATGAATGCAACAAATGCTGCAGCTGCTGCAACAAACAGTACAGGTGCTGCCCAGAAGATAGGTTTGTCAGCTTTTGCTGGAATAATAATTTCTTTTGAGATTAATTTTAATCCGTCACCCATTAATTGTAAAATACCTTCAAACTTTCCACAGTAGAAAGGACCAACTCTTAACTGTAATTTTGCCAGCATTTTTCTTTCAACAAAGATAGTACCTGCTGCAAGTAATGCGGCAAAACCAAATCCTGGAAATGCCATCACTCTAAAAATATCAGTTGCCATGAATGCTTTAATCACTGGAAGTATTCTAGACGGATCCGCCAACCATGTTAATGCAAGAAATGGTGTAAGTAATTCTCCATCAATTACTGGCATTTCAATAAAGAATAGAACCATCATAACTGCTGGAATTCCAATTAATACTAAAAGCAGAATTATCCAGAAAATATTATCAAGAAGAGATTTGATAAATTCACTTAATTTGAAATTTGGTGCAATTACTGACATTTATCGGTCTGCCTCCACTGGCCAATAATTTAGACTCCAATATACTGAAGGCATGTTTCCAAGTTTTTCACCTCTGAGAAGATTTGGTAAAGCAATCAAGTTTCTAAATGATGGAACACTCATCTTTACTCTGTAAGGCTCAGGTTTTGCATCAGATACAATGTAACAACCTAAAGATCCACGACCAGATTCTACACGTTTGTAGACAGATTCTAGTCCTTTGGTTTTTGGATTGGGTTTTAGTTTAACTCTTACAGAACCGGACTTTGGCATTTTTTGCAATGCTTGTCTGATAATGTTACAACTCTCCATCATGTCAAGCCATGGGACTCTGGACCTTGCATAAGAGTCACCTTCTTTCATTACATTGGTATGAACATCTAATTCATCATAGACATCATATGGCTCCTTAACTCTAAGATCATAGTCAACTCCACTAGCACGAAGCACAGAACCAGTTGTTCCATATCTAATAGCATCTTGTCTTGATAGAATACCTGTATCTTTAGTTCTTGAAATTAAAATTGGGTTATCATAAAATACTGCAGCATATTCTTTGATACGTTTTTCAAAATAGTTTACTTGACGTAAACATACATCTTCAAAGTTTGGAGGTAAATCATTTCTTACTCCACCTGGAACAAAGTGTGCATGTGTTACTCTAGCACCAGTCATTTTTTCCATAAGATCAATTAAGAGTTCACGATCTCCTGCTGGCCACATGAACATTGTAGAATGTCCTAAAAAGATTCCATAGATTGCAAGCCAATACATGATGTAGATACATCGGTTTAGTTCTGATGCAATTACTCTAACATACTTTGCACGTTCTGGAACTTCAATTCCAAGTAACTCTTCTGCTCCCAAGACATAGGGGTATAGTACATTACATGAATCATGTATTACTGGTCTTTCTAGGTGTGGAATATTTGTAATGTAATTTCTATACTCTGCCATTTTTTCTTCTCCACGATGAACATATCCTGGATCTGGATCACATGCAACAATATAATCACCATCAATTTGGACAATAATTCTCATATGACCAGAACCGGGATGTTGTGGTCCGACATTTAGAGTCATTATTCTCTCGTCTACTTTTTTGAGTGCTAATCCTGGTGGTAATGTAAAAGTCATCTCTATCTTCCCTTTATTGCAAAGTCCTTTCGAAGTGGTGGTAAATCTGCCCAGTCTTCAGGCAAAAGTAATCGTCTGTTATCAGGATGACCATCAAAGAATACTCCAAACATTTCAAAAACTTCTCTTTCATGAAATTCTACACTGTAAAATACATCTCGTAAAGTTGGAAGTTTAGTTGCATCATTTCCAGGAATCGGATTTGTTTCTCTTTGAGCTCTTGTAGCTAAAACCAAAATTTGTCTGGCTAGTGAAGACTCTGTGTAAGAACCAATATGATAAACAACTTCAATTTCATTATCTTGAGGATAATCTACGCCTGAAACAGATTCAACATGGTCATAATTTAGTTCATCACGAATGAATTCTGCAACATCATGAACATCTTCTCTGCCAACATTAATTCTAACTCTATCTTCTTTAACAAAACCAACTTCTACTTTATCACCAAACTTTTCTACAAGTTTATCAGAAATACCTTTTTCAAATGCAGGTAACTCTACTGGAGGAGCTTCAGGTTTTTTTGGTGCAGGTTTTGGTGGAGGTGACTTAACTTCAGGTTTAGCATCTGCAGGAGGATTTTCAGTTTCAGTACTCATTATACAAACTTCCTAGCCTTCATTCTCTTGATTTTTTCTTGCAATAACATACATCCTTGGATGAGAGTTTCAGGTCTAGGTGGGCAACCTGGAACATAGACATCAACTGGAATAACTCCGTCAATTCCTGGAAGTACATTGTATGAATCAAAATACAAACCTCCAGTAATTGCACAAGCACCCATAGCAATTACATACTTGGGTTCTGGCATTTGATCATAAACTAATCTGAGACGTGGTGCCATCTTTCTTGTAATTGTTCCCTGAACAACTACAAGATCACATTGTCGAAGTGAACCGAATGCTTCAATGATACCAAATCTTTCAACATCATATCTAGGACTTGATGCTGCACCAAATTCTACACTGCAACAAGCTGTTTCAATGTGGACAGGCCAGAGTGACCAAATTCTACCCCAATTAATGGCATAGCCCAATGGTTTATCAATTGCTTTTTCTAAAATATCACCTAACTTACCGACAAAAACATTTGCGTTTTCTGGTGTTACTAAGTCTTTAAGCAATCTTATCCCCTATCCTCGTAAATGCAATTTATATAAAAAACTACCATATTCTTCTCCTCCCTGATTGATACAAAGCAAATGCCATTGCTCCAAACATTATAGCTAAGAATCCCATCATTGGTAATGTTGCCATCTTTGGAATTTCTAAAAGTGCACTTCCCCATGCATACAAGAATATTGCCATCACATCAAACACAACAAACATCAGAATATACGGATAATACTGCATCATGAAATGTGTTCTTCCTTCTCCTGATGGAACTTGTCCACATTCCATTGGCAAAAATTTTACTGGATTACTTCTTTTTCGGGGAGATATCATTCTAGAAATAACTAAAGCTGGAGCCATAGCTGCCATGGCAAAGCCAAACATCAATACAACGGTACTGTAATTGCCCGCTAATTCCCCGACCAATTTAGCTTTTCACTCCAATTTTTGTATAAAAAGGTATGTTTCCTTTTTTGGATCAAAATTGGAAAAAAAATATTTTTGAAAAGAACTTAATAGGATAATATCGATGAAGCGATCATGTCACTAAATGTAGGAGATATTGCACCTAAATTTGAACTGGCAGATACTGAATTAAAAATGCGGACTTTGGATGAATTCAAAGGTGGAAAAATAGTCGTATCTTTCATAGTTGCAGCAAGTTCTCCTGTATGTGAAGTAGAACTTTGTACTTTTAGAGACTCTTGGAAAGAGATCTCTGATATGGGGGCCAAAGTTGTAGCAATTAGCAATGACGGACCTTTTGCAAATAAAGCATTTGCAGAAAAACACAACTTTAACTTTCCACTCTTAGCAGATTATACTAGCAAGACAATCAAAGATTATGGTGTATTAATGCCAGATTTGTTGCACATCAAAGATTACAATGCAGCAAAACGTTCTGTATTCATAATTAATGAAGATGGAAAGATTGGTTACAAATGGGTATCAGAAGATCCATTAAAAGAACCAAATTATGATGAAATTAAAAATTTCTTAAAATAA
>JAHELP010000006.1:23102-43997 GCA_024644105.1 Candidatus Nitrosopumilus sp.
ACACCATCTTTGTGAGCTTTTACTGCAACTTGCATCTTCATAGACTCTAGCGTACATACAACATCTCCTTTCTTAATTGAATCATCTTCAGAAACTGAAATAGTTACAACTTTGCCGGGAATTTGGCTTTTTAATGCTAATTGAGTACCGCCGGAACCACTACCACCAGAGTTTTTGAATACAACTTCATCAAAATGGGTATTCATGTTTAGTGTAATTGGGACATGATCAATTACTAGATTCATTTCATTAGTAAAAGTTTCAAGATATTTTGCAGTGTGATATTTTTTATCTAAGATGAATTCTATTCCTCTTGCATCCATGTTAATAATTTTTAATTGATGCTCTTTGTCATTAATCTTAATTATGTAATCATTGTTACCCAAGTTTTCAACAATTCTTCCTTCAAATGATTTTTCAATATCAGATATTTTATAGTCCATTAATCATCAATCCAATTTATTTTTCCATGTAGCACTGCTGGCACCATTGTTTTGAACTCTATTTTTGAAATATTCAGAATGAATTATGGCTGCAGCTAAAGCTGCTTCACTTTTCTCTTCTTTCTCTTTCTTAAGGTCTTCAGATAATTTATCAATCATACCATAACGTTTCAAAAAGTCAGTTGACAGTTCTCCCTTTTTGTATTCTTCAGAGTTTAGGATTGTTTTGTAAAGTGGAATAGATGTTTCAACGCCCTGAACGTACATGTCTTTTAATGCAGTAAGCATTCTTGTTCTAGATTCTTCAAATGTTGGTCCCCATGTACAGAGTTTTGCCATTAATGAATCGTAAAATGGAGATACTGTGCATCCAGGATAAAGATAAGTGTCACATCTAACGTTTGGTCCTGCAGGAATTGTTACATCTGGAACAGGTCCTGTGGAAGGTGCAAAATCCAAGAAGGTATCTTCAGCATTAATTCTACATTCAATAGCATATCCATTCATTTTTAGATCTTTTTGCTTGAATGGGAGTGGCTCTCCATTTGCAATATCAATTTGTAATTTAACAAAGTCTAATCCTGAAACCATTTCACTAATAGGATGTTCTACTTGGAGTCTTGCATTAATCTCAATAAAATAAAATTCCCCATTATCTGCTCTCAAGAATTCTGCTGTACCGAGATTGGTATAATCAACAGCTTCTGCAGCTCTAACTACTATTTCACCAATTTCTTCTCTTTTTGCATCATCTACTACAGGAGATGGTGTTTGTTCAATTAATTTTTGATTTCGTCTTTGAATAGAGCATTCTCTCTCAAAGAGATGTACTGCATTTCCATGTTTGTCTCTACACATTTGATATTCAATGTGTCTCGTTTTTTCTAGAAATTTTTCAACAATGATTGCAGATTTGCCAACAGCAGCAATAGATTCAGATGTTACTGTTTCAAAACCTTCTTGTAATTCTTTATCATTAGTAACTATTCTAATTCCTCTACCACCGCCACCATAAACTGATTTTAACATTACAGGATATCCAATATCATTTGCAATTTTTGCTGCCTCGTCTGCATCTTTAACTAAACCAGGACTTCCAGGTACTGTTGGAACTTTAGCTTTTAGCATTGCAGATTTACACTCCATCTTATCTCCACACAAATTCATAGAATCTGCAGAAGGACCAATGAAAGTAATTTTATTTTTTTCACATAATCTTGCAAAGTCATCATTTTCAGAAAGGAAACCATAACCAGGATGTACAGCGTTAGCCCCTGATGCCAACATAACTTCAAGAATTTTTTCTTGATTTAGATAAGATTTTGCAGGAGCTGCTTCTCCAATATGATAAGATTCATCAGCTTTCTTAACATGTAATGAATTGTAATCTTCATCAGAATATACTGCAACAGTCTTGATTCCTAATGCATTACATGTTCTTATTACACGTAAGGCAATCTCTCCTCTGTTTGCAATGAGTACTTTTTCAATCATTTCAAATCACAGGTTGATGTTTCCATGTTTTCTTGGAAGTTGTTTTTCTCTCTTGTTTGCTAGCATTTGAAGTGCTTTGATAATCATTGGTCTTGTTTCAGCAGGGTCAATTACATTATCGACAGTTCCATGAGATGCTGCTACGTATGGATTCTCAAACTTTTCTGCAAATTCATCGATTAATTGTTTTTTAAGTGCCTCAGGATCTTCTGCTGCAGCTAGTTCTTTTCTAGACATAATTTTGACTGCTGCTTCTCCACCTAATACAGCACATCTAGCAGTTGGCCATGCATAATTGATATCAGTTCTCAGATTCTTACTTCCCATAGCAATGTATGCACCACCATATGCCTTTCCAATTACAAGTGTAATTCGTGGTACGGTTGCTTCACAATATGCATAAAGTAGTTTACTACCATGTCTAATGATACCATTATGTTCTTGGTTAGAACCTGGCATGTAACCTGGAGTATCAACAAGAGTAATTATCGCAATGTTAAATGCATCACAAAATCGAATGAATCTTGCTGCTTTGTTTGATGAATCAATATCTAATGCACCTGCAAGATGTATTGGTTGGTTAGCAACAATACCAACTACTTGTCCATTCATTCTTCCAAAGCCTACAACAACATTTGGTGCAAACAGTTCATGGACTTCAAAGAATTCGTGATTATCTACAATTGAATTAATAATTTCTTTCATATCATATGGTTGTAGAGGGTTCTCAGGAATAATGTTAATCAGATTATGATCTAATCTATTTGGATCATCGTCATTTGCTAATTTTGGAGGTTCTTCAGTATTGTTTTGTGGAAGAAATGAAATTAATTTTTTAATATAATCCATACATTCGTATTCGTTTTGTGCAACAAAATGTGCAACACCACTTTTTGAACCATGAGTCATTGCGCCACCAAGATCATCAAATGAAATTTCTTCACCTAAGACAGTCTTGACAACATCAGGACCTGTAACAAACATTGTTCCAACCTTTTCAACCATAATTACAAAGTCAGTCATTGCTGGAGAGTAAACAGAACCACCTGCAGATGGACCAATACTTGCAGTGATTTGTGGAATTACACCGGATGCTAATTGATTATGATAAAAGATATCTGCAAATCCATCAAGACTCATAATTCCTTCTTGAATTCTAGCTCCACCAGAATCCATAACACCAATGATTGGACATCCAGTTCTAACTGCATGATCCATTAGTTTACAGATTTTTTTAGCACCCATCTGACTAAGTGTTCCACCTAGTACAGTGAAATCATATGCAAAAACAAAGATTTGTCTTCCATTTACATTTCCATAACCACCAACTACACCGTCAGTGAAAAATTTCTTTTTCTGCATGTCATATTCATGATAATGATGAGTTGTTAATGGATCAATTTCAGTAAAAGTGCCTTCATCAAGTAATAGATCTATTCTTTCACGAGCTGTTAATTTTCCCTTATCGTGTTGAGCCTTAATTCGATCTTGGCCACCGCCTTGTAATGCTGTATTATTCTTTTTAGTATATCCTTCAATCTTTTCAGAATGCACAGTATTCTAAACCAAACCGTATTCCTATATTAATTTAGTTTGAGAAAATCAGGGTATGAATTTTTTATAAAAATTCAAAGATCAGTGATATTTTTAGAATTTCAAGAGTTAAGAAGTGGAAATTTCTTATTTACAGATTTTTGATATGAAGCAAAGGCATCTTTTTCCTCACTACATTTCTTACAGATACACATCTGAGAGACATTTGGAATATCACAATTTTCTTGAAATTCACATTGCGGACAACCTGCAGGGCCTCCACAAACAATGCATTGTAATTCATTAGTTTGGGCACATTTTTCATGTTTAACACCTAATCCTTTAGCCCAAAGACCTATTTCATTTACAGGTATTTTTTCATTACAAACAATACATGTACCTGGGAATTTCATTGGGATTTTTCTCCAGCTCATTTTATCAATTCAATCTCCTTTTCAATTATATCTCCAAAAGTTTCTTCTAGATCTAATTTCAGAGTTTTATTTTTTATACAAAACAAAACATATGGTAAACCTATTGTTACAAATGAACTAGAAGACAAATGTAGTTTCTTTGACATTATAGATGATAGTGATTTAATTTTTGCACCATCCCAACGGATTCGATTTAGCAAAGGCCATGACAAATTGTATTGTGTGTATCTAATTCGGTCATCATTTTGATACAATTGAATCAAGATATCATTTAGATATCGTAATAATCTCCAATTCTGAGTTTTCATTATTCTTCCAAAGAGCATATCTGCTTTTGATATTATTTCTAAATATTTTGCAAGTGTAGAATTATCTAAATCACTTGTTATTATGCTCGAGTAAAATGCATTAATTTTTTCTCTAGGATCAATTTGCATTGAATAAAGAACAACTCTAGCTTCCTCAATGGAATTTGCTTTAAAGAAGGCATTAACTCCATCTTCAACATTAACATTTTCAAAAGTTTTTTCTGTTTGAGGGTTAAAACCAGTAACTAGAGATTGTGTAAAATTAATCATTGAACGAATATCTCCTTTAGATTTATCAATAACTTTGATCAAAGCACCAGGACTTAGTTTTGCACTTTGTTTTTTCAAAATATTTTCAAGGTATACTCGTAATAATCGTGGAGGAATTTTTTTGAATTGTATTGTTTTTACAACCTTTTTGATACTTTTCATTTTATCAGACTCATCGCTATTTGCAGCAAGAACAATTGGTACTGTTGGTTCTTTTAGAATATCAACAAGTGCAGATGCTCCACCATAATCTCCTCTGCCATGAATTCCATCAACTTCATCAACAAAGATCATAGGGATTCCTATTACAGTGACATTTGCCAAAACAGGCGTCAAAATTTCATTAATTCTCGATTTACTTCTAACATCACTTGCATTAAGTCCAATCATATCATAGCCAAACTGCTTAGCCACAAGATACGCAATTGTGGTTTTACCAATACCTGGAGGACCTACTAAGAGTAAGGGCTTGGTGCCTTTCTTCCATTTAACAAACCATTCTATTATTGCTGCTCTTGCTTCTTCATTTCCAACCATATCAGAAATACTCTGAGGTCGGTATTTTTCAGACCACATCATTGTAATCACTTGGGAAGTTTAGATTGATACTCTGACCACTTGTTGGCTTTTTGTAATTTATTATACCAATATTGATTGTAATGCTCTACAGTCAAAAACAAAAATTCCAAAAATTCTTTGTGAGAGAAATCATCAGGTAGTAATTCCAGAGTTAGACGTGCATCTTGCAGATACAAGTTACTTTTTTCTAGAGTTACTTCAAATCCTTTTTTGACATCATTTGCTAATAATGAATAGTAAAGTGGCCAAGAAGGAATTTTTACAAATCCATTTTTAATTGAATCCTCAATTTCATTTCCACATCCAACTCCTTCAGCAGCTCTTGCCATTCCTAAATAGAAAATTTCTCCTAACGGTCTTTCTGCTAAAGCCATATTTCTTCCAGCAGTTCCCATCACTGCACGGTATTTTTTGTACGACAATGTCATTTCTTCTTCAGTGATTTCAGTTGGTTTTGATTTTAATTTTTCATCTAAGTATTGCCCAATTCTTGCATCTTCAAATCCTGCTTCAAATTCTTTTAGAACTTGTTCACCACCTTTAGAAATTTTATCTCTTGCTAATTTCAGAATATATGGATTCATCAGTTTGTAGTCATCAAGAAAATCTAAATCTTCGTCTTTATCTACAATTCTATCCATGGGTTCACTAAGATCAATTGCTAGAATATGCCCTTCAACTATATCTTGCTTTAGTTGAGGATCATTTCTTCCAGAATATTCTGCTGCAGCATCAAACAATCCATTAAAAACAGGGAATGTCATTTTTACAAAATTTGAATTTAAAATTCTATTTACTCTATCTTGCATCACATCAATGGTTGATAATTTTGATTTTATAGGCTCGATTTCAGATGCATTTAGTATAATTTCAGTAGAACCAACCTCATTTCCAAAAGCTTGTTGAGTTGAATTAGGATCAGTATCAGATTTTAGCTCATTTAGTAATCCTTGAGCAAATCGTTGTGCAAAATTTGGAAACTGATTTTCTGTTTCCTCTTTGTATTTGTTAAATAACTTGTATCCTTTTGATTTGAATAAAGCTTGTTTGATAATTTGTTTTCCAGGTTTTGTACTCATCAAAGATTCTTTACTAATTACAGATTGATCCTTACCGCTCACAAACGTTAAGCTTCTTTATTGTTATTTATGCTTTCAAACCAAATATTTCTTCACTTAAATTACGAATGGGTAATTTGACAGTATGGAAGTTTTAGAAATTCTACGTGAAGCTTCTAAGAAAATTTATGAAAATGTAAAAGATATTGCAGGAACAGATGATGCTGCAGGTGATTTTGGTGTTGGTGCCGGAGGAGACATTTCTAGAAACATAGACATCATTGCTGAAAAAACTGTTTTGGATTATCTCAAAGAAGTTAATTTTGAATGTGTGGTTCTAGGTGAAGAGTGTGGACGAGTTGAATTGTCAGATAAACCAAAGGGATTTGTCATTATGGATGCAATAGATGGTTCTGCAAATGCAGTGAGAGGAGTTCCATTTTTCTGTAGTTCGTTAGCATTTGCAACAGAAGACAAGCTTAGTTCGATTACAGATGGTGTGATTACAAATCTTTCAAATGGAGAAATGTATTGGGCATCAAAGAATAAGGGGGCATTTTTTAACAATAACCAAATCAAAGTTCACAGCAAAGATCCAATTTACAAAATAGTTGGAATTAACACATCAGGTGCATCAAGTGAATTGATGAAAAAGTTACATCCAGTTTTTGAAAATCATCATCATACAAGACATTTTGGTGCAAACGCGCTTGAAATGGCATTATTTGCACGTGGGTTGATGGATATTTTTATTGATTTAAGAGATATGATTAGAATTCAAGATATTGCCGCAGGATATGTAATTGTTAAAGAAGCTGGTGGGATATTACTTGATGCGGATTTGAAACCACTTGATTCAGATCTAAGTTATGAAACAAGAGTTTCCTTTATTGCAGCTGCAAACCAGAAAATTCTTGATGAAATAATCTCACAAATGAATTAGTGAATTTTTTGAATAAAAAATTGGAAAATTGCTATTAGTTGGACATTTTATTTAGCATTCTTGGGATAATAGTAGATCTTCCCATTAGTTGCTAAGAGAAATATATTTAACCAAAGTCGGGAAAAAACTTCTTGTATGGTAACTGAGATGAAAGCAAAGGTCGTCTATAGGGAGTTACTCAAAGAGGATTTAGTGATTATTAGATTAGTTCCAGAAAAAGGAATGCCAGAATACAAGACAGGGCAATTTTTGACAATCGGTCTTCCAATTCCTGCTGAAAAAAAAATTGTTAGAAGAGCATACTCTATTGCATCACATGCAGAAAATAGAGATTATTTTGAATTTGTAATTAGATGGGTTAGAAAGCCATTACCTGGACGTGTTACTACTGAATTATTTTATCTAAGTGTTGGTGATGAAGTATCTCTTGGTGATCCAACAGGAGCTGCATTACAAATTAGCGACAAGTTACCTAACGGAAAACCAGACAACAGAAGAGTAATTTGTGTTGGCGGCGGTACTGGACTAGCACCATTTATTGCATTTGCAAAACATTTTCACGATACCAACGATAAACGAGAAGTAATTGTACTTCATGGTGCAAGCTATGTTGATGAATTAAGCTACAAGAGACTCTTGACAGATTTAGAATTAGAAAGTGAAAAAAGAGGAAGAGACAAATGGAATTTCAGATACAGGGCTGCAATTAGTAGACCAAAAGAATTTTTCAACAGATCATGGAATGGTCACGTAGGCAGGGTAGAATCATTTTTCAAGCCTGATAAAAAAACAGGATTGTCACCAGTAGAAGAGATGGTAGGAGAAGAACTAACTCCAGAGAACACTATCATCTACATTTGTGGTTATCAAGGAACAATTGATGGAGTAATAGAATTCCTAGGACCAAAAGGGTTCGTTACTGAACATGAGAAAAAACCAGACGGAAGTTTTGGAATCAAGTTTGAATCATACGGATAAGATACTTTAGTTAATTAGTGATCAAACTGCATTTAGGGTTGATTAAATTTAGTTATCTCTAGCGGATTCATACCTGTGGATTTTTATATCGATTATTTTCCATCAAGGTATGGCAAAACTCAAGTGTAATGATTATGGGTTTGAGTGTGATTTTATAGCTGATGGCGAAATGGAGGCAGTCATTGATCAATTTAGAAAACATACAGATGAAGAGCATGGAATAGATTATTCAAAAGAAGCTGTTATGCAGTTTCTCTTAAGAAAACAAGGAATTTAGAAAATCTAAGCATCTAGTCTTTTCATTCTAGCAGATAATACTGGAAGTTCTTTGTCAATAATTTTCTCGACTGCTGGAACAATCCCTACTCTAGCTTTTACACTTTCTTCATAAAGTTCAGCAATTTGATCTCTGAACAATAATTTGATTCCAGGTAAGGCAGTGATTCCTTCATCAACAGTTCTTGGTTCTGACAAATCTAAAATCAGTGTACCTTTTTTCTTTTCTTCCATTATTAGATGGATTCTATCAAATGTAATCAAGAAATAATCACAAGTTGTTGCAACAAAAATAATATCATACTTGTCAAATCCCACTAAAACATCATTGAAATCAACAGGAGTTCCTCCAAGAATTGTTGAGAATCCAGTAGCACGATCTAAAGTACGACTTGTCACATCAAATGGAACTCCTTTTTTACCCAAAGTTTTTGCAAGCATAGCTGCAGGCTCACCTGTACCAATAATCAATACTTTTTTCTTAGCATCAAGACCAGCTTTTTCATCAACAAGCTTTACTGCTACATCACCTAATGAAACAACATCTTTTGCAATACCAGTAGTCTCTCGCATTCTAGTTGCTAATCTAATAACACTTTCAAACAATTTATTGAGAATTTTGCCTGAAACGCCTGCATTCTTTGCATCTGTATAGGCTTTTACAATATCATCGAAAACACTTTGCCAACCAACAACTAATGAATCCAATCCAGATGCGAGTCTTAATAGATTCAAGTAGACATCATCTCCCTTGTAAACTTCTAGTGTTTGATCAAAGTGATCAATGTCAATTTGTTCTAATGATGATAACGATACCCAAGTCTCCTTAACTTGATTTAATACAAGTGCTTTACCTTCTGGTCTTCTTGCATCAGGAGAATCATCGGTTTCAACATTGCTTACTGTAAAAATTTCAACTCTAGTGGCAGTTTGAATAATTATACATTCTTCAACACCAGGAATTTTTTTAAATTCTGCACATGCTGCTGGAATATCTTTGAATGCAAATTTTGCTATTGTATGTATAGGGACATTTTTGAAAGTTACTCGCGCATTTATTACATCAAAAGAGACTTGACTCAAATCATTCACCTATTATGCTTTAACCTTATCCCGTCCACCTTTGGCAGTTCTAAAAACATTCATTCCAATATAGAAATTTTCATGTAAGGATTCCAAGTAAATTATTTCATTTTCAGTATCTTTAATTTCTTTTTCAGTTGCTTCAGGATTATTTTTTAGTGCAACAAGTTTCTGCTTTGTTGCTTCCAAAAAGTCATCAACTCCTCGTTCATAATTTGAAACGCCTCCATACTCTGGACTAAGTACATTTTGAGGGACATAAGCAGGAGTTTGATCATGGAATTCTTCTGCTTGTCTAGTAAGTGATTCTTGTTCTTCAGATGAAAGAATAGGTCGTGGAAAACGATCTGCTTTTTCTAGCCAAAACTCTGGTTCACCCATATCTCGTCGGAAAATTTCTTCTCCTTGACGCTTAAATGTAAAATCTTGTTTTGCTGCAGCTTCTGCTTTTACTTCAGCTGCAATTGCCTTGTACTCTTCTTCAGATGCTGCTTCGGCTTCAGCTTTAGCTGCTTCTGCTTTTTCAAGAGCTTCTTTCACAGCAAGTTCTGCTGCTTCAGCTGCCTTTGCTGCAGCTTCTGCTTTTGAAATCGCATCTTCAGCAGCTTTTCCTTCTGCTATTTTTGCTGCTTCAGCTACTTTCTCTGCAGCTTCTTTAGCTGCTTCTGCTACTTTTGCATCTTCTTTTTCTGCAGCGTCAGATACTTTTGCTTCTGGTTTAGAATCATTTTTCTCTTCAGACAACAATGTTCACTAAAATTCCCTGAATTTTAATATTCTTGTGATATTAAACAATCTCCTATTGTTTTTCAATAATATTTTTGGATAATTATTTCTGATCGGTATGAAATTGACTGAAAGTAATGAAAATAGAAATAATGGCGCCCTCGGCGGGATTTGAACACGCGTCTCAGCCGTGACAGGGCCGAATTCTAGACCGGGCTATACTACAAGGGCACAAATTCTTTGAGTCAAATTGCCAGATTAAAAGTTTCTGTCATAACAAAATATTTTGTAAAAGACTAAATTATACAGTTAAAGCATTTTTTACGAGGGTCTATGGCGCAGCCAGGTAGCGCACCGGACTTTTAATCCGGTTGTCAAGGGTCCGAATCCCTTTAGACCCGCTCTCTTTTACTTTATTCATTTAATTATTACATTGACTTGTTTTATGAAATCATCAATTGATGAATTTATTTTATTTTCTCTTTCAGATACATCAATTCTATATTGATTGATTTTCTGGGTTCTATCTAAAATCATCCTCTCTTGTTCATCATATCCAGAAGAGCCAAAAGATTTCCTATCCTTAAGGGATGATACTATAGTTGTAGTTGAGATGATTTTTGAGACAATTTTAGGATCCACCTTTGTATCAACTACTGATTTTTTAATTTCAGATGGTGTTAGTTTTGAGATTGGTTTTTTTGAATTATGAGCTAATTGAACTAGGGTTCCTGAAATTTTATGAGTTACTCTAAAAGGAATTCCTTCTTGGACTAATTTTTCTGCAATGTCCAATGCTATAAGATTACTTGATTCAGTTACTTTCTTCATTTGTTTTTCATTTACTTTTAATGTTAAGAGAATTGATTTTAAAATTAACAATGCACTGATAGAAATTTTTGATGTTGACCAGATAGATGATTTTATTTGTTGTAAATCACGTCCATATCCTGATGCTAATCCTTTAACTGTGGTTAAAATTGCAGTCAAGTTTCCAATTACTTCTGCAGTTTTGCCACGTGTTAATTCTAGAATATCAGGATTCTTTTTTTGAGGCATTACACTTGAGGGGGAAGTGAATTCATCTGAAAGTTCAATAAAAGAAAATTCTGATGTTGACCAAATTACAAAGTCCTCAGAGATTTTACTTAGGTTGGTCATTAGTATTGAAATCATTGCCACATATTCTGCTACAAAATCACGCGTGCTTGTGGCATCTATTGAATTTTCAACCAGACCATCAAAGCCCAACATCTTGGCTGTACTATGTCTGTCAATTGCAATACTTGTTCCGCCAACAGGTCCTGCACCAAGTGGACTTTGATTTATCCTTTCAAAGGTTCCAAACAATCTTTCAAAATCTCGTGTTAGGACATCAGCATGAGCTAACAGATAATGAGAGAAAAGACCTGCTTGAGCTTGTTGCAGATGGGTGTATAGAGGCATGATTGTTTTTTGGTGATTTTTAGCCACAGATACAAGGGCTTCAATAGTATCTAAAAGACAATTACATAAAATATTGATATCATCACGAATTTTCATTCGGATATCCAATACAACTTGATCATTACGAGATCTTGCTGTATGCATTTTTCCACCACTTGCCATACCAGCTTTCTTTATCACCAATGATTCAATTAGTTCATGAATATCTTCAGCGCCTGAGGATGAATCAAATTTTTCTTTCTTTAAATTCTCTAAAGCTGATAAAATTTTTTTTGCATCATTTTTTGTAATTATATTATTTTGAAATAACATCAAAGCATGAGCTTGGCTTCCAAGTATATCATAAAGAGCTATTTGTGAATCGTCGTTAATAGATGAAACATAATCTAATGTAATGTCACTTAAATCAGTACCAAGACGGGAACGATACATCATCTAATATTCTAGAATGGTTATATATAGCATCGACGCTTTTGCCGACATGAGCCAAGATATCAAACAGATGCGAGTAAAAATATTCGACGAGCTATCAAAGATTGTAGATCCAGAAATTAACACATCAATTGTAGAACTTGAATTAATTGATGAAGTTGATATCGATAACAGCAATGTCAAAGTTGATTTGCATCTTACAAGTCCATTCTGTCCAGCAGTGTTCGGTTTTAAGATTTGTCAAGATGTTCATGATAATCTACTAAAAGTAGATGGAGTTGATGACGTTAAGGTTAATGTTTCAAATCACTTTATGGCAGAGCAGATCAACAATCAAGTAAACAATAGTCCAAATCCGAAAAAATTAGGTTAACTTCTAAAACCTAACAAATAGCCTCGAAGTAGTTGAATTCCCATTGCAGGATCAACTCCTTTTGGACATACTTGACTACAAGAGCCAGCAAAATGACATCTCCAAATACCATGAGAGTCATCAATTATTTTTAATCTAGAATCTTTTCCTTTATCTCTAGTATCTGCAACATAACGATATGCTTGAGCTAATGCTTGAGGTCCTACAAAAGATGAATCAGTAGCCATTGTAGGACATGCAGAATTACACAAACCACATTTAATGCAGTTAGCAAACTGAATGTATTGTTCTACTTCTTCAGGAGACTGTAAGAATTCTTTTTCATCAGAGACTAGTTCAGTATCATCACGAATTAAAAATGGTTTAATTTTTTGATGACTATCAAATAATTTTTCAAACTTTACAGCTAAATCACGAATGACTGGGAAATTATTCATTGGTTCAACAGTTACAACATTTGAATTTAATTCACTGATTTTTGTAAAGCAAGCTAATCGAGGTTTTCCATTTATTATCATTCCACAAGAACCACATGTTGCTTGTCTGCAAGAGTAACGAACAGCAACTGAATGATCAAAGTGTTTTTTCACTTCAAGTATTGCTTCCAAAACTGTAGTCCATTTCTGTACTGGAACGGAAAATTCCATAAATCCACTAGATTCATCATGTTCAGGATTAAATCGAGAAATTCTTAGAGTTATTGATGTTGATGAAGATAATGGTGTCGATGTTTGTTCGTTTGCAATACTAGAAACTTGTGCCATTTCTATACCATCCCCATGTTAGTCATAATAATTGTTCTAGAGCCGTAGGCTATTAACCCAATCATACCAGCAAGACAACCATACGAAACAGCTTTTTCATACATTCTTCCTTGCTTTAGTTCTAGCAAGATTACTCGTAGTCCGTTAAATCCATGAACTGAAAGCAAAATTAGAATTAATTCCAGCATTGCAGCATATGGGACAAATTTGTAGTTAGCAAGGACATTTTCATATTCTAGGGATTCTGCAAAATTCATAGTCAGACGCATTAGTATGTGGACTGCCACCAAGGCTACAGCTGCCAAAGCCGTACCATAGTGGATTTTCATTATAGTGCTTTCTCTCATCTTATTCACCAAACATTACTGCCATACCGTACATCATTGCAATTGCTGATAATAGAATAGCAGAGTAGATTCCTATTTTGTGTCTGTAATTTTGTGATGCTGGTTCATATGGATAGTCAGGTCTTGCAGGTTTTCCTACACCAATTCCTCCATGTCCCAACATTACTCTTACTCCATTGACAGTATGAAATACACACATTCCAATTACAATTGCTAAAACTATGTGTGCTTCTGTGGTTTGAGTTAATTCCAATACCTCATCCCATCCTACTTGTCCTCTCAGAATATTGCTAGTTTCATAAATATGACCGATAAAATATGCTAGTAATCCTAATCCGCTTAAACGCATCATCCAATATGCAACACGCTCAATTCCGTAACGACCTGGATTGGCCATTCCTTTGATACCTTCTCTGTGCTCGTCGTTTGCCATCTAGTATTTCCTCTCCACTGGCTGGTACTTAGTAATTGTTACTGGATGTGTTTTCATGATTGGTTCGTTTGGATCATAGTAAGCAAGTGTGTGATGTAAAAAGTTGACATCATCACGTTTAGGATAATCAGTTCTTGAATGTGCACCACGAGATTCTTTTCTATTTATTGCCCCAAGTAATACTATCTCTGCTACTCTAAACATAGAGTCAAGTTCCATAACATTTGCAAAATTGGTATTGTACTCTTTTGCTTTATCATCAACATGTTTCCAAGTCTGTTGTTTTAATTCTCGGATCTTCTTTAATCCTTCAACAAGATTTGTTTCATTTTTGTAGACATATGCTTTCTCATTCATTGTATCAGTTAGCTGCTGTCTAACTTCATATGGATTGACATCTCCATTTCCTCGAAATATGCCATCATAGATTCTCTTCTCTTCAGCTGTCACCAAATGATGAGGCCATGGATTTGAAGGAATGTTTTTTTGAATATAGTCAATTGCTAATTCGCCTGTAATTTTACCCCAAACAATACATTCTGAGGTAGAATTTGCGCCTAAACGATTAGAGCCGTGCACGCTATTACATGCAGCTTCACCTGCAGCCCAAACTCCTTGGATTTCAGTTGCACCATCAATGTCAGTGTGTAGTCCACCCATCATATAGTGGCAAACGGGTCTGATATCAAGCAAATCCTTTGAAGGATCTTGGCCTGAAAATTTAATTGAAATCTCTCTGATACCACCTAACTTTTCTTTAATTTTTTCATCACCTAAATGTCTCAAATCAAGTTTCATGCAATCAACACCAGTTTCGTGTTTGAATCCTCTGCCCTCTTGGATTTCTGTCATAATAGATCTTGAAACAATATCACGTGGTGCTAATTCCATTTTACCTGCTGCATATGTTTTCATAAATCGCTCACCCTTGTTGTTAAGAAGGTAACCTCCCTCTCCTCTTGCACCTTCAGTAATTAAAATTCCAGATGGCAAAATTCCTGTTGGATGAAACTGTACAAACTCCATATCTTTGAGTGCCATACCTGCTCTATACCCCATATCCAAACCATCAGGAGTTGATGATAATGCATATGTTGAAAAGCTGTATAATCTTCCAGCACCACCAGTTGCAATGATGAGTGCTTTTCCTTTGATAGTGTAAAACGTACCAGAACCTAATTCAATTGCAGTAACTCCCATGAATCGTTTTCCATCATGAATAATTGATGTTACAAACCACTCGTTAAGATATTCAATATTTTCAAATTTTTGACAAGTGTCATACAAAGTTTGCATTTCAAAGAAACCAACCTTATCTGATGCATAAGTTGCTCTTGGGAAACTGTAACCACCAAAATTTCTTTGATCAATTCTACCATCATCTCTTCTAGACCATGGCATTCCCCAATGATCTAGTTGATGAATCTCTTGTGGCATCTCAACGCAAAGTCGTTCTGCAACATCTTGGTCTGCAAGAAAGTCACTTCCTTTGACAGTATCATAAACATGTGATTCAATTGTATCACCTTCATCCTCAAAGAGAACTGCAGCAGTTCCACCCTCTGCTGAAACAGAATGAGAACGCATTACTTGGACTTTGGAGACAATTCCAATTTTGAGATTGGGTCCTTTCTTGGCTGCAGCAATTGCTGCTCTCAAGCCAGCAAGGCCAGAACCACAAATTATCAAGTCAAATTCTATGGAATCTACCATTTTTCAGTCAAACTTGCATTGTACAGGATAAATATGTAGTAATTGTCAGGCATGATCCCAAATATTAAAATATATCACTAGTGATATCACTAGTGATGATATCTGAGTGGTTTCAAAGAGTAGGAAGTTCAGTTCCTAGAGGATTTTCAAGGTATTTCATTTTGGAATTATTGAAAAAGAAAACACATACCGGAAAAGAGATCATAGATTATGCAGTAGAACAGAGCAATGGAATTTGGAAGCCATCTCCAGGGTTGATCTATCCATTGCTTGGTAGATTACTTGATGAGGGACTAATTGAAGAGAGTAAAGATGGCAGATATCAACTTACAAAGAAAGGAAAGGATACTGCAGAAGATGTTGACAAGGTAAATGACATTGTAAAAAAGCAACTAGAGGTCTTGTTTAGGTTAGGAAATGTAGGAAGATTTGTTGCAATAGACTTGCTTGAAAAGATTTCAAGTATGGGATCAATTCTTAGCTCAAATGTAATGAACATGACTGAAGAGGAGACTCAGAAATACAGAAAATTTCTGCAAGACGAACTAAACAAGATTGATGAAAAAAAGACAAAGAAGAAAGGCAAGCAGATCAAGATCGAGTAATTAAAAATCAATGCTAAAAATTTGAAAAAGTCTAATTTTGGAATTTTAGATTAAAATCATAAATAATTCAGAGAAAGAACTCAAATATGAAAAATTTGAAAAGTATGATTAAATCAAAAAAACCACTTGTGATTCCAGGTGTTTATGATGCACTAGGTGCAAAAATTGCTCAAAAAGTTGGATTTGAAGCAATGTTTCAGACAGGATATGGAACTTCTGCCACACTATTTGGAATGCCAGATTACGGATTCATTGGAGCCACTGAAACTGTAGACAATGCTAGAAGAATCTGCAGGGCAGCATCTGTTCCAGTAATTGTAGATTCAGACACTGGTTATGGCAATGCACTAAGTGTTTGGAAGCTTGTAAAGGAATTAGAGTCTGCAGGCGCATCAGGAATATTTCTAGAGGACCAAAAGTGGCCAAAGAGATGCGGACACATGCAGGGAAAAGATGTTGTATCTCAAGAAGAGTATACTGAAAAGTTATCAGCTGCAATTGATGCAAGGACTAGTAAAGATTTCATCATTGTCGCCAGGACAGATGCTAGGGCAACTCAAGGACTAGATGAAGCAATAGAGCGTGGATAACAAAACAAAAAAACTGGTGCTGATGCAGTTTTTGTTGAAGCCCCAAGATCAATTGATGAGATGAAAAAGATTGGAAAGCAAATTAACGCACCTCTGGTTGCAAACATGATAGAAGGTGGTGCTACTCCATTAAGTTCAGCTGAAAAATTAAGCAAAATGGGATTCAACATAGTTCTCTATCCATTGTCAGTTTTATATGCCAATACATTTGCAACAATGAATATCTTACAAGAATTAAAAAAGACAGGAAACACATCAAAGTACAAAGATAAAGTTGTGAACTTTGATCAGTTCAATGACTTAGTTGAGCTTCCAAAGTTTAGAAAGATGGAGAAAAAATACGAAAAATCAAAAAGATAAAAATAAAAAATTTCAAGTAAAGTACAACTAGTTTGTATTTCTCTTTACTTCAATTTCTATTGTTGAAACGTTTCTAGTTCTACCGTCTTGTGACTCTAATGATTCTGAGCCAATCTTAATTTCTCCGATAGAGTAGCCTGCATTTTCAGTCTTTCTTGCAATGATTTGAGCTACATCCACAGCACGTCCTATGCTGAGTCCTCTAGCTTTGATGTTGACGGATGGTAAGTTTGCCAATTGAATTAGCGTTGATGTTACATATGCCATCAATGGTTTCTTACCAATGAATACGGTGTCTCGGGTTTCATTTGACATGCAAAATTTGGTATTTAAGGATAATTTAAAGCTAAAAGGACATTTTCTAATTTAATCAAAAAACTTTGAAAATTTTGAACCATTATTAACTAGAAAGAGAGATTTTAGTCAGAACTTGGAAAATATTTCAAAAGTTTTAGAATTTGGAAGTAGTGATGAAAAAATCAAAATTTTAGAAACACTAGATGACATTGAGAGTCCAGAGATTTTAGAAAAGATGGTTTTGAAATTAGATGATGATGACATTAAAGTTAGAGGAGAGGCATTTAGTTCTCTGATATTAAATAAAAATCAGATAACAAATTTTTTAATTTCTAATTTGAATCATTCAAACAAAAACATTAGAGGATATGTTTCACTTGTACTAGCAAATAGAGAAGACAGAGTAGCCATTCCTGAAATTATAAAGCTAGTAAATGATGAGCGTTCTGTAGTTAGATCATGTGCAATAGGAGCACTAGGACATCTAAAAGCTAGAGAAGCTAAAGAGATTTTTCTTCAAGCACTATCTGACTCTAACATAGAAGTAAAAAAAAGTGCATTGCAGGCAATAATAGATTTGGAAATAACGATTCCAGATGAGAAAATTAAAAATGATTTTAAAGAAAAAGATTCTGAAATAGAAAAAATGATTTTATTAGTAAAAAAATAAGTGGACCGGAAGGGATTTGAACCCTCGATCCGATGCATGCCATGCACCTATCCTACCGGACTAGACGACCGGCCCAATAATCAGAAATCTGATTGAAATAAGTTTTTAAAATTGGTTATTAACGTTTAGCGGTCTTATTGAAAATATAGTTATGAAATTAACACAATATATTTAACCGTCCAAATCCTGATTCAATCGTTATGGTCGTAGATAACAAAGCAACTGTCACTTATGTTCAATTATTAAAAGAGGATCTTGTAATTATCAGACTTGTTCCAAAGGATGGTCCTGTTCCAGAATACAAAGCAGGGCAATTCATCACATTAGGTTTACCAAACCCTGTAGAAAATGGAAAAATTGTCAGACGTGCTTATTCAATTGCATCTCATCCAGAAAATAGAGACTACATTGAACTAGTAATCAGATGGGTTAGAAAACCACTTCCAGGAAGATTGACTACACAAATTTTCAATGTTAAAGAAGGAGATGAAATACTTTGGCTAAAACCAACAGGAAGAGCTTTGTTAATTAATGAAGAATTAACAAATGGTGAAAAAGATAACAGACGAATTATTTGTATTGGAGGAGGAACAGGGTTAGCACCATTTGTAAGCTTTGCACAGCATCTACATGATACTGAAGATAAACGAGAGATCATAGTTTTACATGGCGCAAGTTATGTTGATGAATTAAGTTACAAAGATTTGCTAACTAATCTTGAAAATGAGAGTATTGCAAAGGGTAAAGATATTTGGAATTTCAGATATAGAGCAGCAATCAGTAGACCGCAAGAGTGGTTTAACAGATCATGGGCCGGTCAAATAGGAAGAGTTGAAACATTCCTAAGACCAAGAGACGGCGGACTATCACCATTAGAAGAATTAATTGGAGATAAAATTACTAAAGAAAACACAATATTCTATGTTTGTGGATGGCAGGGTACCATTGATGGTGTAATGGACTTTTTGAATCCTCTAGGTTTTGTTACAGAACATGACAAACGCGAAGATGGAAGCTTTGAAGTCAAATACGAATCATACGGATAGAAATTTTAAAAAATCAATCATTGAAATATGAGATTTATTATGGTGATGTAATTGATTACAGCACTATATCTTGCACATCTAAATCCAGTAACAAATGCTCATGTTGAAATAATTAATGAATTAAAAAAACAAGCAGATATTGTTAAAGTAATGCCAGTAGTATTCATAGATGAAGGCAGAGAGGTAAACAGTAAGAGTTTCCCATTTGATTTTAAAACTAGAAAGAAGATGCTTGAATCTATTTTTGGAGATTCAATCAAAATAACAGATGACTATGCATTTCATTCTCCATTTAAGAAATACTTGCCGCCTCTAGTTAGAAGAAAATCATGGAAACTAAGAAAACAGATTCTAGATGGAGTTGATGGTGATTATTTTTCATATACCGGAGACAAAGCCGAAGGATACATGTTGAAAATGTATAGACTAAGACCAAAGATTGGTGAGAGAAAATCACTTTCTGCAACATCAGTTAAAGAGAAAATGTATGATGCAGCACTTGGGGAGAAATCATCATGGGTAGAAGATGTTCCAGAAAACATAGTCAAAATTATTGAAGACCAATGGGAAACAGTAGAGAAATATGCCAATCAAGAAGATCAAACTACAAGAATTGTAGGAATGAAGTTTCCTAAAGAAGGGTATTCCAAATAATAGATTCAAAATAGATTAATACACAACAGCTAAAAGTTTCCTATGAAACTTCCACTATCAAAATTTGTATGGTTTGATGGAAAGTATGTACCTACAGAAAAAGCTCAAGTTCCAATTACAACACATGCAATTCATTATGGAACATCAATTTTTGAGGGGATAAGGGCATATTGGAATGGAAAAAATCTTAATGTGTTTAGATTAGATGAACACGTAAAACGATTTAGAAGATCAGGACAATTTTACAACATTTCACTTAATTTTTCAGATCAAGAAATTACAAATGCAATAATTGGTATTTGTAAAAAAAATAAAATAAAAAAATCTTGTTACATCAGACCATTTTATTTTGTAGGAGACTATGGAATTAATCTACACGTAACTGAGAAAGCTCCTACAAGTGTTGCAATCTTTACATTTCCTTTCGGGGATTTATTTAACAAAAATGGAATTACCGCAGGAGTTGTATCTTGGAGAAAATTCTCAGACATGTCTACTCCACCGCAAGCAAAAATGGGTGGAAATTATCTAAATTCAATTATTGCAACACAAGAAGCCAAAAGAAATGGTGTTGATGAGGCAATCTTGCTTGATCATAATGGAAATGTCAGTGAAGCCCCAGGTGAAAATATCTTCATAGTAAGAAATGGACAGCTTGTAACACCTTCTCTTGCATCATCAGCACTAGAGGGAATCACACGTGATGCGATTTTGAAAATTGGAAAAGATTTGGATATTGATGTAGTTGAGCGAGAGATTACAAGAAGTGAGTTAATTATATCAGATGAAATTTTTCTTACTGGAACTGCTGCTGAGATTACTCCAATTATCAAAATGGATTCCAAGAAAATAGGAAATGGAAAGCCCGGAGACATTACAAAGAAAATGATGGAAGAATATACTGAGATAGTAATGGGTAAAAATGATGACTATTCTCATTGGTTAACTGAGGTATATTAGATGAAAATTGTCCAAATTGGTACTGGAGGATGGGGGAAAAATCATACTAGAATTTTATCACAACTAGGAGTTCTTGTTGC
>JAHELP010000081.1 GCA_024644105.1 Candidatus Nitrosopumilus sp.
CTGGTTGATTAGAATCGACCCCTGAAAGTTTCTGATCTGTTTCCAATAGTGAGCGATGTTGGCCTGAGTAAACTACGAATGACCAGAACCGTTTGGCTGGAATAGGACTAGGCAAGGTGATCTTATAAGTATTGCTTCCGTCCAAGTAGCTCCCTTCGCCATCATGAGCGGTATAAAGATAGGCCGATCCTTTCCCAACCGCCGACATGGACATCGCTGGTGTAATTCCAGTCGCGACATAGTGCATGAAAGTCCTATAATCGCGGACCAGTTCGCCCTTGTTCATGAACTCATGACTACCGCCTACAAAGCAAGTGTACCACTGCCGGTCGTCAAAGAAATAGACTGCGCGGTCACGCGGTCTAAAACTGAGAGCACGAGCGGTTGCATTTCCTATAGCGGCCGCATCGGTGAGTATTTTTTTCATGTTCGCATCAGGTGCGAAAGGCTTACCTTTTTTGATCCCTATTGAGGCCCATAAGCCTACGAGCTCCGGATTGAATGCGTCAGCTGGCTCATTCTGTACTACCTCATTAAGTTCGTTGAAGAAGTCAAAGTTATTGGCGTGAATCGTGTTGTGTTTCACACCGCTCAAATTTACAAAGTGAGGTTTGCGAGGATTTGCTGCTTCAGATAACGGATACAGTCGCCAGTGCTTCTTTACATAGGCCGCAGTCTTCTCCAGATCACCATCAATGACGAAGGCGCGCATCAAAACATAATTCCGATAGGTTTTCGTTCTGGTGACAAAATACCCTTCCGGAATCTCTCCTTCGTAATTTGGAGGGATAAACAAGTACTTTCCTCCCTTGCCCTTATCCGGACCGGTATTTCCAACATCAGTTACCCAGCGAAAGAATAGGTCGTTCACAGGACCTAGTACCCCCGGTGGTATCTCCATCACAGTAGGACCGTTCTCTACGTTGATCTCAGCAAAGCCATACTGGACAGTAGTGTTACCAGTCAGTAAAAGAGAGCGGGCATCCAGTAGATTCTCATAAAGACCCATGCTGTAAGTATCCATCCCTGCTTCTTTCAGCCCTTCGACAAATGCGTAAATAGACGCTGCTGGTATTCCGGTTAAAAATGACTCAACGCCTCTTCCGGAAATCAATTGATCCATTGATTTCTTGACAGTTGCCTCATCTGGCATTCCATCGAAAAAATTCAATTCACCAAGACGCTCAGTTTTAACAATATCTGGTGTTATAATGCTTTCCGGAACATCCGCGGCATATTTAACATTAGCAGATGTTTTGCCTTTCTCTTCACAACTTGCGAAGACTATTAGTAGCGTACTTAAAATTAAGTAGTTGATAATTTGTTTCATGTTTTAAGTTTTTATAGTAAGAATCTCCAGTTTAAAGAAAGTAAGATTGATTTCCGGTCGCCTATTACACCAGCTTCTGTTCTGAACATCCAGTTTTTATTATGCTGGTATTGGGCACCAATGACGCCATTCCATTTTTCTTTTGTGCTTTTGTCCAATCCATATCGTACAACTGCTGAACCATCCGCGGCACCTATTGCATCAACTACCGGTCCTAAGGTTTGGTCAGCAATTGCCCTCTGAGGAAGTGTAGCGGTATTGTTATACCAATCATCATAAGCAGCCACTATTTGATCTGCGCGATCAAATGTTTCTGGAGGCAATGCATCACTAAGTTTCAATTCTCCTACTGTTTTAGAGCCTAGTGATACACTCATGGCGCCAGCCCAAACGCCAATATTGCGATAGGGTTTATTTTTATTTACAAAGTTGTGTCCAAATCTTATTCCAACGGTTTTTACTTTTACAGCTTCATCTAATAATTCTGGTTTATTCCAGGTTATATTGCCATCCAGAGCTAACCATACTGGTCCCAGTCCGGCAGCTGCTGTTAGTCCAAATCCGGCTGTTGTTATTTCTTGCTCAACTATAGATTGTAATTCAATTGGGAATTTAAGGTTAACTTCTGTGGTAGAAGACCCTGTACCAAACAGACCATACACATTTAAAAATGGCAATACCCAGACATCTGGTCTTACCATTACTGAGCTGCCTGATGTATAATTATTACCAAATTCTATAAAATTTACTCCAGTAAGGGGAATATCTAAATTATCAGTTAGAATGCCTAATTGTAAATTATCAATAACAAGCCCTTGTTTTAGATATATATAATTTACCATAACTCCTGTTGGGTAAGGAATATCAAATCCCTTTTCATAAACCTTTTGACCCCAAATAGGGAATACATTATCGTATTTAACCTGTTTTAAGCTATCTATATAGGCCTCATGTTTATCCTTAACTTTAGTAGAAGCATATTGTGCATTTACACCGTTTAACGTGAAAAGTAAAAAGCTTATTAAGATGAATAGTTTTCTCTTCATGATGTTTAATTTAACGTTGCACATTAATTACTGCTTTTTGATTCTTTTTTTGCCGCTCCAATTGGAATGTTAAATTTTAATAACAAACTACTATTATTTGAACCTGAAACACCTTTATAAACATTTGCTAATCCATGATAGTATTTTACACCAAGGGTCATGCCTGAATCTTCCATTAACTTATAACCTGTACCAAAAGTGACACCTGCGTCTAGCCTATTGATATTATCTTTATTAAAATCACGTATTCTGATATTCTTATTATCCGCATCTGAGTTAAATTCTACCCAAGCTTTATGCATTAAACTGACTTGTGGTCCACCTTCAAGATATATTCTATTCTTAAAATTGTATTTAACAAGCGCTGGTACTACGAAATAATTAATCTTTTGACTATATGTGCCATCTTCTTCTTGAAGTTCTATGCCTAAGAAATCGAGATCGTTTGCTGAAAGTTCATTGTCGCCCATTTTAGCTTTAACCAGGACTCCTGTATAAATGTTCCATTGATTTTTTAATTTAAAATCAAAATAGAATCCTAGGTTAAAAGACGATAAATCCTTTTCACCTTCTAAAGATGAGATATTTGACCAATTTACACCTCCCTCTAACCCAAATTCAAGTCCTTCAGAATTTAATTTGTCTCCAAAAACTATGGAAAGTAATACTTGAGAATGGCAAGTTATTCCAATAAATACCGTTGCAATTAGCGCTAAAAAAAGGTTCATTTTCATATCAATAACTTTAGTCATTAAATAATTACAACCAATCAACTTTTAATGGCAATTCTAA
>JAHELP010000082.1 GCA_024644105.1 Candidatus Nitrosopumilus sp.
CGATTCGGATTCTTTAAGAAATGAAACTAAAAACCAAAGATTTACTCACTTTAGCGGAATTAACTCCAAAAGAGTTTGTAGGATTAATTGATTCTTCTATAAAATTAAAAAAAGAACTCAAAAAAGGCGCAAACAAACCTGTTCTTAAAAACAAAACACTTGCAATGATTTTCCAAAAGCCATCAACACGAACACGTGTTAGTTTTGAAGTTGGAATGTACCAATTAGGTGGACATGCAGTGAATCTCTCATCTAATGAGATGCAATTATCTCGCGGAGAATCAATTGAAGATACTGCAAAAACCCTTTCTCGATATTCTAATTGTATAATGGCCCGCGTATATGATCACAAATTGCTTGAAGCACTAGCTGCTAATGCAAGTGTTCCTGTAATTAACGGCCTGTCTGATTCATTTCATCCCTGCCAAATATTGGCAGACTTTATGACCATTAAAGAAAAAAAGAAAAAACTCAAAGGACTAAAAATTGCATGGATTGGAGACGGTAACAACGTATGCAACTCTATGCTTTACGGTGCTGCCTTGACAGGAATCAGTATATCTGTTGCAACTCCAAAGGGATTTGAACCAAACAAGAATGTAATAAAAGAAGCCAAAAAAACTTGCACTGTTGAATTAACAACTGATCCATTTGTAGCATCTAAAAATGCAGATGTCATAGTATCAGATACTTTTTCGTCTATTCATAATTTAGATAAGAAAAGATTAAAAAAATTCTTGCCAAAGTATCAAGTCAACGACAAGCTAATGAAGTCTGCAAAGAAGGATGCGATCTTTTTACATTGTCTTCCAGCAAAGCGAGAACAGGAAGTTACATCGTCAGTAATTGATGGTCCTCAATCTGTTGTTTGGGATGAGGCAGAAAATCGACTGCATACTCAAAAGGCATTGCTTGCCGCTCTGATTCACGCTTAACGTATATAAGAGCAGATTCAAACTCGGTTTCTATAGATGGCCTATTCGAAAATATTAAGAAGATTAAGAGAGGAGAAGACCAATTATAAAAAACGCGGTACCATGTTGATGGGCAAGCGTGATTTTATCACTGTAAATATTACTAATGAAAATACCCAAGTCCAAATTCTCAAACCTGGCATGGCTGGAGACAAAGTTGTAGCCTCTGCTCATTCTAGATACTTGCTTGAAAAAGGATGGAAGGGTTCTAGAAAAAGTGTACCTGCAGCATATCTTACTGGTTATTTGGCTGGCAAGAAAGCCTTAGGACAGGGTGCAAAGGATGCAATACTATACACTGGAACCAAAAGATATACTCAAAGAATGGCAGCAGCACTCAAAGGTGTAATTGATGCTGGAGTTGAAGTACCAGCTGATTCAGAAACATTTCCATCTGATGAAAGAATTAACGGTGAACACTTGAAAGTAAAAAATGAAGTTTCTAAAGTAAAGTCTTCAATTGATAGTGAGGCCAAATAGAAATGAGTCAAACAGCACAATCTAAACCGGGACAATCTAAAGGAGGACAAGGTCAACGAGGAAGAGGTCCACCAGTATATGGTAGAGGACCACCTGGTGGAGCTAAAGATGGAGATCGTCCAAGACGACCAAGACGAGAACCAGAAGAAGAAGTTTGGGTTCCAAAAACAATCTTGGGACAAAAAGTTTCATCTGGAGAAATTACATCTCTTGAAGAAATTATAGAATTAGGATTAAGAATTCAAGAATCAGGAATTATCAAGAAACTATTACCAGATTTAAAAAGTGAAGTAGTAGATGTAGGAATTATTCAAAAAATGACATCAAACGGTCAATCAACTAGATTCAAAGCAATTGTTGCAGCAGGAAATGAAAATGGTTACTTGGGTATTGGCCAAGGAAAATCAAAACAGATGAGAATTGCTATAGAAAAAGCAACTAGTCAGGCTTTCCTAAACGTACAACCAATCAAAATGGGATGTGGCAGTTGGGAATGTAGATGTGATCAAAAACATTCTGTTCCATTCAAAGTAAAAGGAAAGGGTGGTAGTGTTACTATAGAAATTATTCCAGCACCTCGTGGCTTGGGTCTTGTTGCAGGTGGTAAAATTAAACGATTATTGGAGCTAGCAGGTCTCAAAGATGCATGGACTACTGCAAAAGGTTCTACTCCAACAATGAATTCAACTTCAAAAGCAATATTGGATTGTCTTAGACAGACATTTAGTCAGGGTTGATGAGAAATGGCAAATGCATATCTTGTTGTTAGAATAAAAGGTCAAGCAGATTGTCCGTACTGGGCAACCCATACGATGACTTTGTTAAAATTAGATAAAAAATATCGTGCAACTATTCTTCCAGCAAAAGAGAATACCTTGGGTATGCTAAGAAAAGTACAGCACTATGTGTCATGGATTGAACTTGATTCATCATTGGCAAAAGAATTGATTGATAAAAAAGCAAGAAAATCTGGTTATCAAAAAATTACTCCAGAAGATCTTAAAGAATTAGGATTTTCTAGTTCTGATGAACTGGCAACTGCATTAGCAGATGGCAAAGCAACACTATCAAAATTAGCACCACTAAAACCTTGGTTTGCACTAGCACCTCCTGTACATGGCTTCAAAAGAAGTACAAAGAAACTTTATGGACAGAAAGGAATTCTTGGACAAAATAAAGAACTTGACACTATTGTAAGGAGAATGATCTAACATGGCAAGTAGATTACGAAAAACAAGACGTCTTAGAGGCGGACGACACATGGGATGGGGACAAGTAGGTCAACACCGTGCAAGTGGTCACAAAGGTGGTCTTGGAATTACTGGTATGAAGAAACATCATCGAAGTACAATGTTGAAAGAAGATCCAGATCATTACGGCCATGATATCCCTAAAACACCTCACCCAAATATTATAAAAAAATGGACTAGTCTTAGAGATCTAGATGACTTGTTCACAAAGTTCGGTAAAGAAGAAGGAGGCAAAAAAATCGTAGACCTTCAAAGTGCAGGATACGACAAGCTTCTTGGTGGCGGAAAACTAACAAATGCATATTCCGTCAAAGTTCAACAATTTACAGCATCTGCAGAAGA
>JAHELP010000083.1 GCA_024644105.1 Candidatus Nitrosopumilus sp.
TAATGTACATCTTGAATATTCCCTTGCGATTTTGAGGGAGTCCAAACAAATTTTCCAGTACTTGCATCAATTGTAGCGCCAGTTGGTGCATTCTTTAAACTAAAAACTGGATCTTTGATTGAACTATCAGTAATACTTGCTGTAAATGTAATTGTTTTTTCTACATCTACAACTTTATCTGAAATTGTATTTAATTGCAAAATTGCATCTGGTACTATGAATACTTTATCTCCATCAAACTCTAGCTTGATTGTAAAACCGTCACTCTCTTTTTGTGTGTCTATAAATCCAGTTGCATTGTAGAATCCTTCACTTTTGAAGAAATTTGTGACTTGCCTTGGAATTACAGAAAATTCTCCTTCATCTGGTGATGGATCTGATAACATTCCTTCAAAGTTACCATTACTATCACGGATAATGACAAAAACTGTGTCAGTTCCATTTTGTGTTCCGATAAATGTAATGTTTTCATCTTCAGTGTAAAAGCTCTTTTCAAGTGTCATTGAAGTCACTATGGCATAAGCTGGAGTCAACATTAGGAAAAATAATGAAAATACTGCCAAAATCCCTACTTGTGTTCTCACAGTTCTGATTCTGATAGTTTGGCTTTTAAAAAATACGACTAATTTGTTCTATAGATTTGAGAATATTATTTCACCAATTTTACAGATCAAGTAGGAATCTCATATAGACACCTTTCTCATGTCTAATCTCCATATCATAAAACGTGGGAGCTTTAATCTCTACTTTGAAATTATGCTTTTTAACATCCAGCGGTTCGCCATATGCTATTGCATTAATCACATATCCATCTTTTTCTTTAATATCAAATTCAATTTTTTTAATTGCAAATCCCTTAGTTATTAGAATAAAGGGAATCTCTTCTAACCAACTATACAAAAGATAACGAAGATCTTTACCACTTGCTGAAAATTCCATTTGATCTTTTTCTTCAACCTTATCTTGGTCTAGTGTTAGATTAATTTCTGCATCAGCTGCAACTGCAAATGCTTCCTTGAGATCTTTTGCAGTAACCTCAATAATGGCATCTGTTGCATGATCTAAAAACTTGTAACTCAATTGATCATTTGAAATATCTCTGATTATTAATTTACGTGGTCTTATTCTGCTTTTTCATCCATTTCTATAATGCCAAACATGTTGCCTTCAGTATCTGTACATTGAGCAAACCATCCAATTTTTGGAATTGCCATCTTAGGTACTAGTATATGTCCCCCACTCTCAGTGATCTTCTTTGCAAATTCATCTACTGATGTAACATTAATTGTATTAGTCATTCCCATTTGACCTGGCATTCTTTTTGACATTCCTCCATCAATTCCTGGCTCTTCTGTTCCAGTTTTTGCCATCCAGTAATCCATTGGTCCATCCCATTTTTCAAATTTCCAATCAAATACATCACTGTAGAATTTTTGTGCTCTCTCAGGATTATCTACTGGAACATCAAACCATGAAACTCTTGGCATAATTATTATAATTTTTTACAATATTTAAAAATAAGCTTATACTTTTGAAAAATTCATTATTTTAAAATTAGAATACAACATAAACTATTTCATGAAGGCTACATATTTTGATGGGAAAAATATGATCTATGATGAAAATTATCCCGATCCAAAACTTGGAGAGACACTGGTTAAAGTCAATTTAGCTGGAATCTGTGGCACTGATTTGGAAATTTTAGATGGATACATGGCGTATAATGGAATTTTAGGTCACGAATTTGTGGGGATCGTAGAGAAATCTGAAAATCCTGAACTAATTGGAAAACGTGTTGTAGGTGAAATAAATGCAGGGTGTGGAGCATGTGACTATTGTGAAAAAGGATTGGATAGACACTGTCCAAATAGAACTGTACTTGGAATTTTAAAACGAGATGGAGCATTTGCAGAATATCTTTCATTACCTGAAAAAAATCTCCATGTAATTCCTGATTCAATTACAGATGAACAAGCAGTATTTGTTGAACCATTGGCTGCTGCATATGAAATTACAGAACAAGTATCATTGCAACCTCAATGGAGTGTTGCTGTCGTTGGTGATGGACGATTAGCACAATTGATTATTCAAGTTCTAAAACAAATTTGTCCAAATTTGACATGTTTTGGGAGACACAAAAGCAAACTCTCGAGTCTGATAAATATTGGCATCAAAATAAAAATCGGTATTGAATCATCTGATGAGCAATCATTTGATTTGGTAGTCGAAGCTACTGGAAGTAATTCTGGATTTACAGATACTATGAAATTGATAAAACCTAGAGGAACAGTAGTTTTAAAATCAACTATTGCATCTAGGAAAAATCTTGATTTGACACCAACTGTAGTCAATGAAATCACTTTAGTTGGATCTAGATGTGGATTGTTTAAACCTGCAATTGATGCATTATCTACAGGAGTTGTTTCAGTAGATTCTATGATTGATTCTACTTATCCTTTGGAGAAATTCTCTGCTGCAATTAACTATGCAAAAAAACCTGATACCCTAAAGGTATTTTTAAAACCATAAAAAATCATATTTTAAAATTATTTACTAGTTAACTCTGCACTACCAAACAATACACCAAACGCTTTACACCAAATCAATACTTTATTGTATTTACTGAGATCAACATCATTTGGAATGTTATAATTTTGATTTCCTTTATTTGCTTTGAGTTCCCCTAGATTGACAAATTCTGTTGCTTCCTCATCAGTTGACAAATACACATACAAATCAGGACCATTTGTTGATTGAAAATTCTCTAATCTTAGAATATTTGATTTATCCTCTAATGGAATTGTATATGCATCACCTTGTGCATCATGAATTCCATCATCAACTCCTACAAATTTTCCAGCATATGACATCGGAATAATCTCTTCTTCCATCATAGTTTCTTCCATCATAGTTTCTTCCATCATAGTTTCTTCCATCATAGTTTCTTCCATCATAGTTTCTTCCATCATAGTTTCTTCCATCATAGTTTCTTCCATCATAGTTTCTTCCATCATAGTT
>JAHELP010000084.1 GCA_024644105.1 Candidatus Nitrosopumilus sp.
CAAAAGGATATTCACTTAAATTATTGAAATTAAGACCTGTAACATTATGATGGCAGGAGATGCAGGTTCAGCAGTTCTTGAAACAAGAGATAGTGAACCAATAAAATCAGATAAAACTAAAACAAAATATGATGTTATAATTATAGGTGCAGGACCTTCAGGATATACTGCAGGGATTTATTGTTCAAGAGCAGGATATGATACTTTAATTTTATCAGGACTACTTCCGGGTGGACAACTAGTTAACACAACAGAGGTTGAAAATTATCCAGGCTTTGAAAATGGCATCATGGGTCCAGACTTGATGATTGATATGAGAAAACAATCCCAGAGAATGGGCACAACAATAATTGATGATGTAGCAGTAGATGTAGATTTTAGACGTAAACCATTCAAAGTTCTAACAGCATCAGAAGAATTTGAAGGTCGTGCAGTAATTATTGCAACAGGAGCAAACCCAAGAAAATTAGGTATTGAGGGAGAGGAAACATTTAGTGGAAAAGGAGTATCGTATTGTGCTACATGTGATGGACCATTCTTTAGAAATCAAGAGATAATTGTAGTAGGAGGAGGAGATTCAGCAATTGAAGAGGCAACTTTCCTTACTAAATTTGCAACAAATGTACATTTGATTCACAGACGAAAAGAATTGCGTGCAAGTAAAATTATGCAAGAAAGAGCATTTAACAATGAAAAAATAAAATTTCATTTTGATTCCGCAGTTACAAAAATTACAGGAGATCAAAAAATTCAACAAGCAGTTTTGAAAAACCTAAAAACAAATGAAGAATCAACACTTGATGCAGGAGGTTTGTTTGTAGCAATTGGTCATGAACCTAATACAGAACTATTCAAAGGTCAAATTGATTTAGATAATGATGGATACATTGTATTAAAAAATAAAACGCACACCAACATAGAAGGGATTTTTGCAGCTGGGGATGTACATGATAGAAGTTACAGACAAGCAATTACTGCAGCAGGATATGGATGTATGGCAGCAATTGATGTTGACAAATATCTTACAGAAAGTGCAGATAAGCAATAATGAAGAATGCTCAATGCAAAAAATGTCTGAATAAATTTAATCAAAAAGATATCTATACAATTCAACAATTTCAATACAGAAAAGAACCAAATTATGAATGGTCAGTAAATTACTTTAAAAAGATAGGAATTAGTGAATGGGATTCATTCTGTGAAGGGTGCATGTTATTTTATTCTAAAGAATCAGAAAAAGAATGGAATTCAAAAATCTAAACTCTTTATTGTGAGATAATAAAGTGAAAATAATGAGCCAAGATGCAGACAATCTAAAAAAAACAGCAAAAGAACACAGCGATAAATTGGCTAAATTAGGAATGGAATTGGGTGAAATTCAATTCAGTTATAAAATTGAGGAAAAAGTAACCAAGGAATATTGGAATCAAAGAATGGATGATTTTAAAAAATATAATGAAAAAGGTTTAGAATATTACAATCAAGTACATGCAATGATGAATTTAGTAAATAAAGAAGAAGCGCAATTATTTCTTCTCAGGGTAAGTAAATTCAGACAATTGAGTTCTACTCTTTTAGAGACTATGGAGAAAATTAAAGATAATCCATCAATAATAGATTCTAAAGATAAACAGCAAAGTCTTTGGAGTAAAGAAATCAAAAATCAGATTACAGAACAAAGTAACAAATGCCTTAGACATGAAATGGATATGAACACCTCATTTAGAGAATTTTATGAAAAATATTTGAAAAAGATTCTAGAGTAAGGATTAATCAATAAGCAAGCTCAGACATGTATTTGGCATCTTTTAGAGAACTATCAAATTCATCTTCAGTCATAACATTCTGAGTAGCATAAACACTTTTGAATTTTCTTCCATCATCAGCAAAAATACCCACCACACAAGCATCTCCTTCAATAGGATATTTTTTCATGCAGGCATATACTGCTGCAGAGGAGGGACTGATGAGAAGTTTATCATGTGCTAATACATCTTTAACAACAGAAAACGCCTCATCGTTAGTTGCAGATACCCAATCATCTACAACACTTTCTCTTTTTAAAAATAAATCAGGTTTTGCAGATTCTTCAAAATTTCTCCATCCTTGAATAAGATGATTTTGTTGAGGTTGACAACCAATGATCTTTATGTTTGGGTTTTTCTCCTTAAGAAAAGCACCAATTCCAGTAATTGTTCCACCAGTACCTACACCAGTAAAGAAATGGGTCACTTTACCCTCAGTTTGTTTCCAAATTTCTGGTCCAGTTCCAACATAGTGCCCTTTGAAGTTGGCTTCATTGGCATATTGATTAGGAGAATAATATGTATCAGGTCTAGAAGATGCAATAGATGTTGCAAGTGCAATACTTTGATCTGTTCCAGCACCTACTTTAGGACACAAATCATCACTTGTTTCAAATACTTTAGCTCCCAATTTTCTGATAATATCTTTAGTTTCATTGCTTGCTTTTTCTGGAATTACAATCTCTACTTTGTAACCTAGCACATTTGCAATTCCAGTTAATGCAATTCCAGTATTACCAGAAGTAGGTTCAATGATTATGCTTTTTCCTTTTGTAAGTATTCCTCGCTCTTCACCATCTTTAATCATCCAATATGCAGCCCTATCTTTTACAGAGCCAAATGGATTATGTCCTTCTAATTTTGCAAAGTATTCAACATTATCATGAGAAAGAGAATCCAATTTGACAAGAGGAGTATTGCCTACACGATTCAAAACATCAGTATCAGTGACAGTAGTCATGATTTGAACTATTTCACCTTTTTAATTTTAAAAGTAATGGTTTCACCGTCTTTGGACATATCCAATAACTCATGGCCATTTCTTGTAACCCATCTAGAGATATCATCTTCTGCAGCTGGATCATCAGCAGATACAATAATGATTTCTCCAACTTGCATTCTCTCAATTTCAATTTTTGTTCTAAACACAGGTTCAGGACAAAATAATCCAGTTGCATCTAATTTTTTTTCAGT
>JAHELP010000085.1 GCA_024644105.1 Candidatus Nitrosopumilus sp.
GTTTGCTTTTAGCGAGGTGATGTCTCATTGGCGTCATCGAACTTGAGGTAAGCAACAAGGGAAAAGTCGTAACAAGGTGACCGTAGGGGAACCTGCGGTCGGATCACCTCCTTAGAAAAAAAATTGTGCGGGGTGCACAATAATCTTCACAACCATCGAATGCAATTCGTCATGAAAATGATGGATGAAGGATGTAGCTGACCCTGCCAGGGGTTAGCAATGATCGTCGTGTATAGTCGTGTAATATGTGGCTGAAATTGCCGGTGTAAAGACGCCAGTAGGAGGATTGCTAGGCTTGAGGAGAGATGAAGGACGTGGCAAGCTGCGATAAGTCCGGGGTAGGTGCACGCACCCTATGATCCCGGAATGTCCGAATGAGAATCTTGTGTGTTAAACACACTCCATTGCATTAGCAGTGGAGATCAAACCGTAGGAATTGAAGCATCTTAGTACTACGAGGAAAAGAAATCAATTGAGATTTCCCAAGTAGCGGCGAGCGAAAAGGAAATAGCCCAAACTGAATCTGCTATGGTAACATAGTAGAGATGTGGTGTTTTGGTTATGATATTACGATCCTAGAACACAGTTGAAATGTCCTGGAACGTTCTGGTATAGAGGGTGATACCCCCGTAGACGAAGTGGTATAGGATCTTATCATATCCCGAGTAGATGTCCTTGGCAGTGGGCATTGAATTAGGTGAAAGTAGCATCTAAGGCTAAATATCTCTCAAGACCGATAGTGTACTAGTACCGTGAGGGAAAACTGAAAAGTACCCCGGAAGGGGGCTGAAAAGTGCATGAAACCTACTGGTTACAGACGTGCATGGCATGGAAGATGATTTTTCTAGACTAGAGGTTCTAGCAATAGAGCTGAAGGTTTGGAGGCCAAATCATCAGTGTTATGCGTTCCGTCTCGAAACACGGGCCAGGGAGTTTGCGGTCATGGCAAGCCTAAACCAGAAAAGGTGAAGGCGAAGGGAAACCGAGTTCTCGCAACATTGTGAGGAGAAGCGTGTGAAAGTGCGTTGAGTCATGGCAGTAAGGCTAGAATCCAGTCGATCTATTCTTGAGCAAGGCGAAGGCGGGCGAAAGCCCGCTGGAGGCCTGTAGCAGTTCTGACGTGCAAATCGTTTGTGTGACTTGAGAATAGGGGTCAAAAACCAATCTAGACTGGCGATCGCTAGTTCCAACCGAAGCGTCTCGCAGGGCGTCCTCTGTGGAGATAGCATTTCCTGTAGAGCACTGATAGGGCGGCACGGGAGAGAAATCTCTCACCATCCATTCAAACTCCAAAGGGATATGCGTCTTAGAAGCAGGGAGACGGGTTCGTGTGACGTAAGGTTCACGACCGAGAGGGGTTTAACCCAGACTGAAGTTAAGGTCCCTAAATTTTCACTAAGTGTCATGCCAAAGTGCGTGTTCGCGCCAAGACAGCAGGGAGGTAAGCTCAGAAGCAGCTATCCTTTAAAAAGTGTGTAACAACTTACCTGCCGAGCGTGGGCGCCGCGAAAACGGACGGGGCTAAAGTGAAGTACCGATACTTCAGATATTTATTTTTGAATAAATCATGGTAGGTTGGCGTAGTGATTGGGTCGAAGCAGGGCGGTGACGTCCTGTGGACCGATTTCTATTGCAGATCCTGGCGGCAGTAACAGCATAGTAGAGTGAGAACCTCTACCACCGTAAGCGCAAGGGTTTCCAGGCAATGCGCTATCAGCCTGGAGTTAGTCGATCCTAAGGATTACCTCAACAGAGTGGTCCAAAAGGGAAACTGGTTAATATTCCAGTACCTTGTAAGTTACGTTATCAGCTATATGGAGTTCTTCCGGATAGGACAAGTAGAACCGTCGTTTTATCCAACTATTCGAGGATTGGGGAGTGTCGTAATGACGAGAACCAGTCCGAGATGGGAATGGCCTCGCGTTAGCGTGGTTTGTTCGAGTCCAGGAGACCATGAAATACCGTATAGTCAGTAGCTTACAATGTTCGTACCCAGATCCGACACAGGTGCGCTGGATGAGAAATCTAAGGTGCTACGGGTATACCGTATGGCGAGGGAATTCGGCAAATTAGTCCTGTAGCTTCGGTATAAGGGATGCCTGCTATTTTCATGAGGAATGGGGATAGCAGGTTGCAATGACAAGGGGGTTTCGACTGTTTAATAAAAACACAGGCGACTGCTAGTCCGAAAGGATTTGTATAGTCGCTGAATCCTGGCCGGTGCTGGTACCTAAAACTTGGGTTCAACCGAGCTAAGGGCCAGTTAACGCCGGGAGTAACTCTGACTCTCTTAAGGTAGCCAAATGCCTTGTCGGGTAAGTTCCGACGCGCATGAATGGAACAACGAGAGCCCCACTGTCCCCGCCTACAACCCGGTGAAGCCACATAAGGTGGACGAACAGTCCATCATCTTCCATCGGGGAGAGAAGACCCCGTGGAGTTTTACTGCAGCTTGTGCTTGTGGTATAGTAAGAATTGCACAGGGTATCTGGGAGCCATGCTTAACATTCTCCGGGATGTTGAGAAGCAACGATGTAACACCAGACTCTTTTTGCAGTACCACTTATCCAGTGAAGACCGGAGACACGTGCAGGTGGGCAGTTCGGCTGGGGCGGCACCCCTTTGAAAAGATATCAAAGGGGCCCAAAGTTGAGTTCAAACGGGGCAGAAATCCGTTGAAGAGGGCAAAGCCAAAAACTCGACTGAATGGATTTCCAAACGCACGGAATTCATAGACGAAAGTCTGGCTTAGCGATCCTTCGTGTGCCCACTATTGGGGCCCGGAGGTGACAGAAAAATTACCCCAGGGATAACAGGCTCGTCGCGGGCGAGAGCTCCTATCGACCCCGCGGTTTGGTACCTCGATGTCGGCTTTTCCTATCCTGGTCCTGCAGCAGGGGCCAAGGGTGAGGCTGCTCGCCTATTAAAAGGGAACATGAGCTGGGTTTAGACCGTCGTGAGACAGGTCGGTCTCTGCCTGATGGAAGCA
>JAHELP010000086.1 GCA_024644105.1 Candidatus Nitrosopumilus sp.
CAATCTGCTCCATACTGCATGATTTTATTTGTAGTAATCGCAATACTTTGGCCCATGTTGGAATATTTTCACTCCATAAGATTTCTCTTGCTAAATCTGTAATTGAAAATGAGCCATCATTGTTAAGGGATAACATTTTTCTATCTTTTAGGGTTGCAAGAGAATCTAAAATTTTTCCAACTCCTAATCTCTTTAATTTAGAATTTTCAAGATTGTTTTCATTAAATGTGCCATTTTCATTTATTGCCAAATGTAATATTTCTAAATCTATTGTACCTAGTTTTCTCATATTGCTAGTTCCTCGTTAAGATTTATCATTCTTTGCACTCTGATTGTTTTTTGTTCTTGAAGAATATATGTGGATAATTAATAATTCATTCATGGTTAGATATGAACTTCCAAGATTACCTTATGGGTATGATGAGCTAGAACCATTCATAGATACTGAAACAATGAAGATACATCATCAGAAACATCATCAAGCATATGTTGATGGATTAAACAAATCTCTTGCAGACGTTGGCAGTGCTTCTCATCCTCAATACATCTCATCAGTGCTATCTGATTTAAAATCAATACCTGAATCCGGACGAAGTGCAATTAACTTTTTTGGAGGTGGATTTGAAAATCACAGATTATTCTGGGAAACAATGACTCCTGATGGAGTTGGAAAACCTAGTGGGCATTTGGAGGATCAAATAGATGTGTATTTTGATAACTTTGAGAATTTTAAAAAAGTCTTCTCTGAGAAAGCAGTTGCTATACAAGGAAGTGGTTGGTGTTGGTTGGTCTTTAATTCAACATATCACAAAATTGAGATAATTACAACTGAAAATCAAACTAGTCCGTGGACTCTACAAAAATTCCCATTGCTTGGCTTGGATGTATGGGAGCATGCATATTATTTGAAATATCAAAATAAAAGACCTGATTATGTTGAAGCTTGGTGGAATGTCGTTAATTGGGATTATGTTGGAAATAGATTTTCAGAACTGGCAGATTAAAATGTCTGATTTGGACAAATTCTTTTAAACAAAAATTCTATTTTTCATTCATGAACAAGAGTCTAAGATACATTGCACTTCTAGCAATTTTACCCTTGTTTACAGCAGGTTTGGCGACAGATACAATCTCAGATGCTTTTGCTTTGAAAAGCAAAGGAACTAGCACCTCTCAATATGGTTCTAGTACTGGCATCTGTGGATTAGACCTATGCTCTAACTATCCTGGTGGAAGAGCCGGTTGGGAAGCAGATCAAGGTAGTCAAGTCGCTCCTGTAGCTCCAGTTGAAGAAAAACACATGGAAGAAAAACACATGGAAGAAAAACACATGGAAGAAAAACACATGGAAGAAAAACACATGGAAGAAAAACACATGGAAGAAAAACACATGGAAGAATCCATGAAAATGGAAGACGCCATGATGGAAAAAGACGCCATGATGGAAAAAGACGCCATGATGGAAAAAGAGACTGAAGCAAACATGGGTACTGAACTTAGATTATCAAGAACAAATGTTCCAGCAACGATTCCTTTGCACCAAGGTTACTATGACGGTGGAGATGTATACTATATTATCACTGATTCAAGTGAACCAAAACATGCAGAGATAATTACTGAACAACAAGGATGGAAAGTAGAACTTGCTCCTTTGTTAAAGAATACTCCTGCCGACGCACTTTCTAAAGTATACTTGTTTACCAACGGCATTGAAGGCAGTGGTATACACGGATACCAAGGTCAAGTGTTCACTAGTACTCCTGCACAAGCAGATGTGTACAGTGCATTGACTGCTCATGTCCATGTAATGTGGAATGAAGGTGCATCCCCAAGAGTATTGGATTCAGAAGCAATGATTATGAAGGCAGCTGAGAACAAAGAAATTACATTAACCGAAATTAATGTAGTTTTGAATATGCCACAAATTGTTTGGCCTGAAGGTCAGATGATGGTTAAGGAAGACAAAACATTAACTGATGATACTCCTTACGGTGGTGGTCAAATTCTTGATATCGATACAGAAGAGATGAATGTAACTTTCATAGCTCATCGTGGATGGGGTCCAGATGGTAGAACTATCTATTACATTGTAACAGATGCTACTCCAAGTGGTCCTGCCGGAATGATGGGTGTTGTAAGTTCACCAACATCTGCTAGTTTGATTGCAAATTCAGCAGCAGTAGACTTGTATCAATTCAAAAATGGTATGGCCGGAACTGGTCCGTTAGGATTTCAACCCGGCATTGCAGTAGGAGCTCCTGGTGATGCAAATTATTCTCCAATGTGGAGAATCTTTATGATTGGTTGGGAAAATCCTGCAGATGCACAACTACTAGAAACCATTGATGACATTAATGCATACAAGGAAGCTGGCTTGATCAATATTGGTATTGCACGTCCGATGGATAGTGACCATATAGTTAACTGTCCATTTATTGACCCATTCCAATAGGATCTTTTTTTCTTTTTTCTTTACATTTGTTAATTTTTTCTGTAATTTTTTATCATATTTTCAGAGAATCGAGTATCTAGTTTATCTCTGATTATGAGTATAATCAATTATGAGTATTGCAGGAATGTACATGTTAAACACTGAAGAATATCATCCAGACAAAATTCATCAGGCCCTTGACATGTTATACCTTGATAGGAAAAATGAATTTAGAGAACTATCACAAGTTCTTCTAAACGAAAAAGCATTAAAATCAATGCCAAACTGGAAAGAATTTGTTTTAAATTTCAGCTTAGATGTTGAGGATGCTTTTAAAACATGGTCTGGCCAAAGTTCACTGTCATCTAGTTCTCCACAAAAGGCATTGACGCTGTTAAGGCAATTGGGCCATGATAAAACGTCAATGAATCAATTGGCTCACTTGCTAAACATGTCATACAATCTTTCACGTGAGTTCAAAGAGATCTATCGACGTCTAAAATAATCC